>NZ_JAKUFP010000010.1:0-149626 GCF_022663495.1 Bacillus cereus group sp. BfR-BA-01383 | reverse complement strand
CAACGATTTTTCACATATATCGATCGTTTCTCCATTTATATCAACGATTATTTCAATATATCGACGTTTCGACACAGTATATCGATTTAACAACATTTTTCGGCAACCTACTCATACTCTATACCCGTCACTACAATAAAAAGAAGTTACCCTCACGGCAACTTCTTTTTCACATACCCCATTTGGTATTCACTAAAATATATCAACGATTTTTCACATATATCGATCGTTTCTCCATTTATATCAACGATTATTTCAATATATCGACGTTTCGACACAGTATATCGATTTAACGACATCCTTCGACGTTCAAAACGTACAGCATACCCTATCCCCCAAGCAACTTACTGCCGAACTCTACGATTAAAAAGATAACTAATAGGA
This sequence comes from Bacillus cereus group sp. BfR-BA-01383, assembly GCF_022663495.1. NCBI lineage: Bacteria > Bacillati > Bacillota > Bacilli > Caryophanales > Bacillaceae > Bacillus > Bacillus cereus group sp. BfR-BA-01383. Next base: position 149,242 of record NZ_JAKUFP010000010.1, on the reverse strand, counting down.
TCGCGAGTATTTTTAATGCTACATATGCTACTTTAAAAACAGCATAAATAAGCAAGACTATCAAAATAATCGTTAAAATTTCCATATGCATTCCCTCCTATCTCTTTCATTCTACCTGTACTTCGTTTTTTATGAAATTGAATAAGATGACATAGAAAAAAGAGGATACCTCATCCATCGTAAGATACCCTCTCCTTTAGCAATTCAAACCATTCTCTCTCTAATTGTAAATATCCCATCTCATTCTTCTCAGCGCTCTTCAATTCTCTATCAGCTTTCTTCATATAAGTACGTGAAGCTTCTAAATCATCCTCTAAGTATTTAACAATTCCTTGTGTGCGGTAATATCCATGTAAGTCCATTTTTGTAATGGACTTTGCATGTTCCTTTGCTTCCTGCAGAGAAAGACTTCCCTCCTGATAAAGAACTTTATATAAAAGATACCAACTATGAAAACTACCAACGAAAAATTTATTTTCTTTCGTTACAGGTAGTTGAACAATTTGTTCTACATACGGTATCGCTCTTTCCATTCCCTCTCGATCAGCTTTGGCATAAAAGACGAGCATAAGTCCACTCATTATCTCTCTTATCCCTTTATTCTCTTTTATTTTCTCCTCACTAAGTTCTACCAATCTCTCATCCCAATATTTCGGCCTTTTATAACTAAATAACTCACTCGATACTTGAATCGTATATAAATGCCGCTTAGCCTTTTCATCATTTTTAATTAAAATGAGAAATTGCATGCCATCACTCAGAAGCGTTCCTTTTGTCGGCACCATTGTAGCTGTAAAAATCACAAAGTGGAAGACGGAAAAATATAAAAGGTATTGATAATAACTCACCATATATATGTAACCTGAAGTAATACCGAATAGTAAACTCGTAATCGGTCCACCTAAAGTCATCCACGCCCATTTTTTCGAAAGATTCGGTGTCTCTATAGAAGGCGGTACTAACATCACCACGCCTCCAAAGTACGCCCATAATTTATTTTCTCGAATGCGTACTTTCCCCTTCTCTTTTTGAACAGTGATAGGCCCCACTGTCATAAATTTAAATTTCATACCGCCCATTAAACCAAATACTACATGTCCTAGCTCATGAATGGCTAACACTAATAACAAAATTCCGATTACTGCCCATATGTTCAACATTGTTTCTAATTTCCCGGTTCGGATTACTCCGTATAAAATGGACAGAACTAGCGCCGCCGTCATTGAACCAGCTGGCCTTTTTAAAATATCCACCTTTCTCTCTCCTTAATAAATCATTTTTCTATGCATTTCGTACATGAATTTTCCAATATGCAATATCCAAATAAACGGGATCAATCCAAGCAATACGAAGTTTATATCACTAGCCGCTGTATATATAACGGCAGCCCACCACATCAAGGCCAGTACTTTATTTGTAAATTCATACGCTTTATATCCAGCCTCATGCACAATGTGCTCTAACCCTTCATCTGCATTTTTCGTCCACATTTTCATCGATTCCATATATGTTACACCTTGCTCAGGATATAGCTTGTTATAACGATTCTTTGTTATGATCCCGATAACCACTACAATGGTTAAACAAGCAATAGAAGCTATCAAATTCCCAACTGCAAATGAAACATTTGTATCATGCAACAGTGCACGTCTACATGTAATAATTGCATATACAAACCATGCCTGCGTAACTATATCACCTACACGTAAATACATGATTATAATACCTAATTTTCTGCCTTGTACGCTCTCTTCTTCATCGCGTACCTTCGCTAACATACGTGTATTCTTCCAAGTGTAATAAATCATTACGATTCCAAAAATAGTACACACACCTATTAATATATTAGGTGATAATTTTCTCGGTTCATCCGAAAGCATATCTAAAGCTATATAAGATGCAAAAAAGCCACCCATCATACTTAATAATAACTTTCCCACAAAATCAAATTGTTTTTTTAGTTTACTCTCCCTCTCCCTCTTCCCCCTCCACTAACGTAAATATTTCCTCCACCGATACATTGAAAATGTGTGCGATTTTTAACGACAATACAATAGATGGCGCATAATCACCGCGCTCAATTAAACTAATGGTTTGCCGTGATGAACCAATTGCTTTCCCTAAATCCCCTTGTGATAAACGATGCTTTGCTCGCAATTCCCTCACTCGATTTTGAAGCTTCATGCTTTACCTCTTTTTCATTTATTTAATTAAAATTGTAAATAATATCCTTATTATTGTCAATTATCATTGTCACTTTGACGCTGATACATGTCAAAAACATATATATATTATGCTAGATATAACATATATAATAATTTTTAAGAACTACATAATTGAGGTGTCTCATGGATAAAAAAATGACCTTTTCTTACGCTCTTATTAAATTTTCAGCGGCCTGTTCTCTCTTTTTTTCTTTTTTATTATTTTTCCTTATTGAAGATCATATGAACTTCTTTAAAACATCCGAATACTTAATTGGATTTTTATATGATTTTTGGTTTTATCTTCTTTTCGCCTACGCGATCTTATGCTCGTTTGTAATTGATAAATTAAATTCAAAACATAATAGCACCCCAAGAAAAATTTTATTTTATATTTTATTTGGTTATTTATTCTTCCTTCCATTGCATATATACAATGGGGGAGATGTAATCGTAACTTTCATAATGGGATCCGTGGGGGCAATCTGTTCACTTTTATTTTATTTATGTACCTGTATAGCAAATAAATACAAATGGTTTCGATATACGACCGCTATTATCATTCCTCTTCTATTCATTGCAATATGCTCTATTGATTTTACTCAAAAAGAACAATGGGTTGAGCACAGTACAAAAAATACATTTGAGGCGGATTTCTCGTATTTTAACGGCACACATAAAATACCCGTTCATGTAAAAAAGGGAGAAACAATTGAAGTTAACGTAAACTTCCTTATTAATGAAAATAGCGCCTACCAAGGTTCTAGCACTTACTTTGCTAGTGAATTTAACAAATATGAGCCATTTTCCATACTAAGCAACGATACGTACGAACTTTCACCTAGTAAAACAGGAACATATTATATAGTAGTGACCGGTTACGGTATCGAAGGAAAAATAAAAACAAACTGGAAAATAAAATAAAAAAGGCAGTGCTTTTGCACTGCCTTCCTAAATTCTGACATAGAATGGATTCCATATTAACTTGCGTTTTGTAAGAAGACTCGTTTTAGCTGTTTACGGAAACGAACACTTAGCGTGATCGCTACAATAACAATAACCCCAAAAATAATTTTACCGATATGATCTTCTAGCACTCCAAAGATATCCTGTAAGTTCCCACCTAACCAGTAACCACCGATTAAGAAGAATGATACCCAAAATAAAGCACCTGAATAAATTGTAATCGCAAAACGACGGAATGGTAAATTAATGATCCCTGCAAAGTATCCTGTAAAATGGCGTACGCCCGGGATAAAGAAACCGATAAAGATCAGGAAGTACCCATACTTATCAAACCACATTCTTGTTAAGTCTATTTTTCTTTGTGTTAAAAATACGTATTTCCCATATCTTTGAATAAAAGGCATACCTAATTTATTGCCTAAAAAGTATTGAATCGTCATCCCTACACTTGTCCCAACAAAAGAGAGAATTATTAAAATCGTTAAACTTAAATCACCCTTCTGTGCTAAAAATCCCGCATATGCTAATGTTGGCTCTCCCGGGAACGGAAGCGCAATATATTCTAACAGCAAACCAACAAGTACAACATAGTACCCGTACTGCTGAAATAATTCATGAACCCATTCCATGTCATCTCTCCTTTCAATCACGTACAACTTCTTACTATTATTGTATAAAAAAATTGTCGAAATAACTATCACAATAGCTTACATTTTTATTACATTTTTGTAAGGATCACACTACAGTTTTTGTTCTTTATATACTTATCCCCATTATCACTTTAAAAACGATCTAACCACTATATCTCATACAGAATGGAGCCATTAACATACATTTTTTACCCAGTTTTTAACACTCCAAAATCCCCTTATTTTGTTCTCTATAAAAAACCATGACAAACTCATACTAACTTCATATTATCTTCATATATGTATTGTAAGATTATATCGGAATTTGTTGAAAAATTTAACCAATATATGACTAAACACTAAATTGAATAAATATAAGTCGCTTTTCGAAATTGAAAAAAGGGTGAATAAGAAATGGAAGCATATAAAATGCATGATTTCATTAATACAAATGTTGAATCTCATCAAAATGAAACCGCTTTTAATTTACACATATGTGAAACAAATGAATTTGACGTTAATTTAACAAAATCTACAACACTGTCTTTTATCGTTTCAAAAAAGAATATTAAGATTGTCACGAGAAAATGGATTAATTCAAATCAAGAAAGCATGATTGGCAAAAGCTACATTATTCCTACGAAAGCGTTTCACTATTTCTTACCAATCATTTCTGAAACTGAAGATGAACTAAATATTCAAGTTCAAAGTTTTGGACTACATGGTGAGCTTTTACTAAATGAAAGATTACTTATTGATAAAAACAACAAACACAATGCAAAGATTACTACCTTCTTTGAAACATTAGATGAGAATATAAATCAAGCATTACGAGGATTGCAAATTCATTGTATGTAATAATACTACAATAGTAAAAGGAGAATATAATGAAAAAATTATTATTAAGTGTTTTTTTATCAGTTGTTTTTTTATCAGTCCCACATATTTCTGCTGAGGCATCATCAACGAACAGTCAGCTTATTGTAGATACAAACACAAAGAAAATGGACTTTTATCAAAATGGAAAGTTTGTAAAAAGTTTTACTGTTGCGACTGGAAAAGCCGCAACCCCAACTCCAAAAGGCACTTTTAAGATTGTAAATAAAATTAAAAATCGTCCCTACTATACGGGAAAGATTAAAGGTGGAGATCCACGTAATCCACTTGGTGATCGTTGGCTTGGATTAAATATGGCAGGTACTTACGGAACTACTTATGCGATTCATGGAACTAACAATAATCAAGCAATTGGAAAGGCAACAACACTTGGCTGTATTCGCATGTATAACAATGATGTCCGTTGGTTATTTGAGCGTATTCCAGAACAAGCTACTGTCACTGTAAAATAACCTAAGAACAAGATTTATGTGTAGCCAAGAATTTTATATCTTGGCTTATTTTATTTATTCATTTACAGTAGCAAAACAACTGTATTTACATATATAATGAAAATAGATCGTGTCAAACAATATTAAAACATTTGTAAACATGGATATTAAAATTATACAGTTATAATATTTTATAAATTTTACAATACATACTATAATAGAACTACTGTAATTCTGAAATATTCAGTTTCGCTAAACAATTCCCCTTGCTACTTTCATGATTATTTTATAGCGGGGGCTTATTATATGTATAAACAATCTGAATCAGCAAAGAAATGATGAATTCGAATATTGCAGTAAAAAGCGTTATTTAGGAGGTGTTACTATGACGCATATACTGGTGATTGAAGACAACCCAGATATACAAGAACTTATTCGTGAATTTCTAATGGCCCAAAACTTTACCGTTGATGTCGTTGGCGCTGGAACAGAAGGTATTCTTCTTTTCCAAAAAAATTCATACGATCTCGTCCTCCTTGATGTGATGTTACCAGATATAGATGGATATAGTATTTGTAAAATTATGCGAGGGCAATCTGACGTGCCAATCATTATGTTAACAGGCTTACATAATGAAGAAAGTGAAATTAAAGGATTTGAGTTAGGTATTGATGATTATATTACGAAACCTTTCCATTACACCGTATTTATAAAACGTGTAGAAGCTGTACTAAGAAGGGCAGCAACGAAGGAAGCAGAAACTGCAACTATACTACAATTCCATGAATTGATGTTAAATTCTACAGCATATGCAGCTTATGTTCATGGTAATCAAATTGAATTGACTACAAAAGAGTTTGAAATTATATATACTTTACTACAAAATCGAGGAAAAGTATTATCAAGAAGTGATTTGTTGAATAAGGTATGGGGCTATGAACATTATGGTGATGTAAGAGTTATCGATACACATATTAAAAACTTACGAAAAAAATTAGGAATTTCTTATATTAAAACGGTGAAAGGCATTGGCTACAAAATCGAATCGTAGCAAAGACAACATCACCAAAAATATTTTCATCAAAACCTTATTATTTTGTATTCTTTTATCATTTTGTCTTTATCAAATTATTTATTTTCTAGCTTCAAACTACGATAAAGAACGTTTTGCAAAAGAAAATGGAACGCAGACTACAGAACATGCGGATTCAGACAAACAAAACGATGAAAGTAAGATGAATCAAAATAAAGCTGTGTCAGAGAGTAATATTTTTAATTTCCAGCCTTCTAGTATAGACTACAAAACACTCTCTACAGCTATCAATCACCTTTTGCAGCCTAGCCAAACTGTAAAAGCAAAAGAGCATGCCCAAAATATTTCGGGAGAAAATAGCACAGCAACTACACTTCCAGAAACGGAAAAGCAAGTCGCTAATAATGATGCCTTACATAAACAAAATGCAGCAAGTAAAACAAATGATACACATGATAATCCAAGTTTAGCAGATGTGCTGCAACAGTTAGCTCCACGTATTGGTGCAACAATGCTTGCAATATCTCTGCTCGGATCTTTAATTTATGCAAAACTAATTGCCAAACCTTTTCAATATATGAGCGATGCTTTAAAAGATATTATGAATCTTGATTTCTCAGATAAAAAGCTACTTAACAAAAATACAGATCAAACAGATTTTAATTTGCAAGTAGCTGCTTCGCAAGTCCCACATATTGTGAAGAATTTACATGAAAGCAATCAAGATTTAAGAAATGAACTCAAGAAGGAACAACAGTTAGAACAATCTCGTAAAGAATTTATGTCTATGGTATCCCATGAATTAAAAACACCGATCGCGGCTGTTATGGGACAACTCGATGGTATGATTCACGGAATTGGCGCTTATAAAGATAAAGATAAATATTTAAAACGTTCCTATGAGATGATGCAAGATATTAACATTTTAACGGAAAAGATGTCAGAATTATCCAAAATACAAAATCCTCAATTTAAACCGAATTTAGAAGTCATTTCGTTATCTAATGTTATTGAGGATGTTATGAAAAAAGTAGATTACTTTGTATCTGTAAAGCAATTAAATGTTCAATCTAACATTAAACAAGATGTACAAATTTTAGCTGATCCTAAATTTATTCAAACTGCTATTTTTAACATTATTTCAAATGCAATTCATTACACAATTGACCATCAGCATGTATATATAAAGCTTTATGAAAAACCAAACGGTTACGCATTAGAAGTATTAAATACAGGTTCACAAATCGATGAGGATAAACTTGCCCATTTATTTGAGCCATTCTATCGCGCAAATCCTTGCAAACATGGCTTAGTACAAGGCAGTGGTCTTGGGTTATATATTGTAAAACAAATATTAGATAAACATCAGTTTCCTTATGGGATACAAAACACACCTCAAGGTGTAAAATGCTCCATTGTATTCCCAAAAGCAATGTAAAAAATCACCATAATTTCATACCCAAATTCATACTTCGTATGAGTGGCGGAATTTTGTAGAGTATCTTACTCTGTTTCGTTCGCCCGTTGTCCTTTTTGGATAGCGGGCGTTTTTTATTATTTATCCCGTATTGACGGGCAGTAAAACTCCCACCTCAAAATTCGGCTGGAGCAAAGAAGTTAGGTGGAAGATTAACTGCCCGTAAAAGCCCGATTGGTGAGGGCTGATAATCAGTGGGGGATGAACACCCCCCACACTGATTAAAGTTTCACTTTATAAGGAGGATCTTCATGGAGAAGTTTAAGTATTCATTACTCGTTTTATTCGGAGCTTGTAGCTACGGCGTACTTTCAACTATTTTCAAACTCGGATTCATTGACGGATTTTCAGCACATCAACTATTAGGAGGACAGTATGTCTTCGGATGGATTGGGCTACTCCTGCTCGTTCTTTTCTTTTCACGTCATAAAGTAACAAAAAAACAATTCTTTTCCTTACTAACAGTCGGAACAACGATGAGTATGACTGGGATTTTCTACGCTATTTCTGTAGAAGAACTACCAGCATCTATCGCTGTCGTCCTACTCTTCCAGTTCACTTGGATTGGTGTAGTAATCGAAGCAATTGCAAATCGAACATTTCCAAGCCGCGAGAAAGTTATATCTATCATTATTTTATTTACTGGTACGCTGTTTGCAGGTGGTATCTTTGACGGTCTCGGACAAAGTTTTTCTACGAAAGGGATTATCTTTGGACTATTAGCTGCTGTCTCTTTTTCATTCTATGTTTTTGCAAGTGGGCGCGTCGCTACAGATGCTCCACCTTACACGAAAAGCTTTCTCATGACAACAAGTGCTACTCTTATCGTATGTCTATTCTTCCCGCCAACCTTTTTAACAGATGGCGCTTTACAAGCCGGTCTATGGAAATATGCTTTCTTCCTCGGATTATTCGGCGTTGTTGTACCTGTCATTTGTTTTTCAATCGGTGTACCGAAAGTCGGAATAGGACTTGGTACTATTTTAGGTGCAGCTGAATTACCAACTGCTATTATCGCTTCTATTACACTTGTACATGAAGTCGTAACATTCATGCAATGGATTGGGATTATTTTTATAGTGATTGGGATTTTCACTCCTCAGCTGCTTACGGCTAGGAAGGGAAGGAAACATAATAGCGTGCATAGCACATAACAAAAGACCTTTCATTTATTTGAAAGGTCTTTTTCTCTATCTCACTTTACCGCTCCATATAGCTTCTCTATCTCATGCTCAATTTGTTTTACATCGATTCGTTCAAATAATGGCTGCACATTATTAATTCGGTTTGGTAACGTATTTTCTGGTTCCCAAATTTGTTTAACAATCGACAATGTGTTTCGAACTCTTTCACTTGAAAATGGTAAAAATGGTTCCAGGAGATTTGCAAAATTAGCGATAAGATAAACACAGTTACAAATCGTTTCTTCACATGAAACTGGGTCATCTTCTCTTTGTTTCCAAGGCTGTTTTTCATCAAAATATTTATTTGCAAAACGTACTGCCTCAAATATTGTCTCTAATGCCACCTTAAATTTAGTTTGCTCAATCGCCTCTCCTACATTTTTATATAATCCTTCTATTTTATCTTTCAGCTCTATATCAATAGTTCCCTTCGGCACCGTACCATCATAATATTTTTCAATAAACTTTAATGTGCGGTTCACGAAGTTTCCATATGCACCTAACAATTCACTATTATGACTGTAAATAAATTCACGCCATGAAAAGTCAGTGTCACGATTTTCTGGTGCATTGACTGTTAAAAAGTAACGAATAGAATCTGGACCATAGCGTTCCAATATGTCAGGTACCCATACTGCCCAGTTTTTACTTGTCGATAACTTTCTTTTTTCAACCGTTAAATATTCATTCGAAACGATATGGCGCGGGATTGCTTCCTCTCCTATTCCAAGTAATACAGCTGGCCAAATGATAGAATGAAATGGAATATTATCCTTCCCGTGTACATAATATGTTTTCGCATCTCTCTCCCAAAACTTTTGATCATCTTTTCCTGTTTCTTTAGCCCAATGTTTACTCGCTGAATAATACCCTGTCACAGCTTCAATCCATACGTAAATTTTCTTATCTTCGTATCCCGCTACCGGAATTGGAACCCCGATTGGTAAATCTCGTGACACCGCCCTATCTTGTAATCCTTCTTTTACATATCTTTCTGTTAGCTGAATTGCATTGTCACGCCATGTTCCTTTTTGCTTTGCGATTTCTACAGACTCTTTAATTTGGTGCTGAAATTTATGCAATGCGAAATAGAAATGTTCTGTTTCCTGTACTGATGGCGTACTACCACATAACTTACATTTCTTTTCTAACAAATCGAGCGGATCTAAAATAGCAGAACAAGCATCGCATTGGTCTCCTCTTGCTGCTTCATGACAATGGGGACATATTCCTTCTACATAACGATCCGGCAAAAACTGCGTACACGTTTCGCAATATGCTTGTTCCACTGTTTTTTTATAAATATAGTCTTCTTCTAATAAACGCAAAAAAACTTTTTGAACAGTTTCATGATGGTGATCACTATCGGTACGTGTATAGCAATCATACGTAAAACCGAGATCCTGAAAACATCGCTGGAATTCTTCATGATACTTATCAGCAATTTCTTTCGCGGTCACACCTTCTTGTTTTGCTCTAATTGCAATCGGTGTTCCATTACAATCACTTCCCGAAACATACAACACATTCTCACCTTTTGCCCGGTAATAACGTGCTAAAATATCTCCAGGTAACAAACTAGCAATATGCCCAAGGTGTAACGAACCATTCGCATACGGCCAAGCGCCTCCAATAAAAATACTCATCTTAAATTCCTCCTTTAAAATATAAAAAGCCCCACCCCTATCTTAAAAAAAGATAAGGGCGGGGCTGTATAAACAGTCGCGGTACCACCTTATTTCGCCAATTACTCACATAATTAGCCTTAACAAGTACGGAGCTCTATGCTCTTATACTGTGGTTTTGATAACGAGTACCAACTCTCGTCGCCGCCTACTATTATCATTTGATAAGTTCAGGACGAAGCTCAAAGACCATTGTTCAAATGAATATTCTTGCTTCTTCTCAGCTACCGAAGCTCTCTGGAAAGAATGTTTTCATCCTACTTTTCCTTTTCAACGCTTTTACGTATAACACGTATTTTACGACTAAATAACAGAAAAATCAAACTTCAATTCAAAAAAAACAGGAAATCTCACCCTCCTGCCGAATATCTATACGTTCATAAAAGGAGGGATAACATTGAATCAAAAACAACTAAGCACTATTAATAAAAAAAGCTGGAATGCAGCAGCCTATGAAGCATGGACGAATCGCCACGGTGCACCAGAAAATTATGCGAAAAAGCTCATGGAAGATCCCATGCGCGAAGTAGCACATTATTTACCTTACATACAATCTCCAAAAGGAAAACATATTATTAATTTACTCGGGTCAAAAGGTAATAAAGCCGTTGCTTTCGCCCTTTTAGGAGCTGACGTAACGGTTGTTGATATTTCAGCAAGTAATGCGAAATATGCAAATGAACTTGCAGAAGCAGCAGATGTCTCTATCCAGTACATCGTCTCTGACGTATTAGATGTAAAACTCTCCGAATCATTTGATATCGTATTACTGGAACTTGGTGTACTCCATTATTTTTTAGATTTAAAACCGCTCTTTACAAAAATCTCTCAATTACTAAAGCCAGGCGGAATGCTTATCCTTCGTGATTACCATCCAATATACACAAAGCTATTAGGAGTAGACCATCCATCATTTCGAGCAAGTGGAAATTATTTCGATGAAGAATTAATTGAAGATGATGTTGCTTACAGCATTCTTCTTACAGAAGTACAAAAAGAGTCTTTACCGAAAACAACCATCCGTCGCTGGACGTTAGGAGAAATTATTACAACGCTCGCGGAAGAACATTTTAAAATTGAAAAACTAGTTGAAGAACACGGGTCTCATCAAAGATGGGTCTTCCCTTCTACTGCACCAGAAGGAATTGAAGAACGAATACCAGGTCTATATACAATAATTGCGACAACATGCAAAAAAGGATCCCTTCACGGATAGGATCCTTTTTGCATGCTCACGCATATAAGTTGAGGTTGGAGATTACCATAATTCTGTAGAATAGGACACAAGATATTTCAACATTTTGTCTCTGACTTACGTCGTCAAAAAGGGGTATGACCAACATAACGAAGAGTAATGTTTCAGTTGATAGTGATAATCGTTATCAGCTAATTAGAAGTATACATGATGTTATTTCAAATTACAATAGCCTTTCTAATATTTATTTATGAATTTTTGGATATACAAATGTATACATTTTAAGAACATTTATTAATATCAATCTCTCTTTTTTACTTTAAAATATATCTTTCTCTCTCCCATTCTGTCTGCTATAATTCCTAAAGGAAAGAAGAAAGCTTTATTCCAATAGGAATAGAGCTTTCTTTCAATCTTTTACATTAATTAATCCTAATACTAAGATTTTAAAAAGGAGGCTTTTTATCATATGAATTTTATTAGCATTCGAAAAAAACTAATGTTCATGATGGGAACGATTTGTGCTTTATTCGGCATCGCCTTAGCATTCATTTTATACTTCGCTATCGATCAGTCACATAAAGCTGAAGCACTACAAACAGATATTTCTCCTCTTGCAACAGACTTAAAAGAGCGCGGAGACGCTTATCAAGTACAACTATCTGCTTTAAGAGGTTATTTACTACAACATGATCAGGTCGAATTGGACAAGTTTAATGAGATGAGTAAAGGTCTTGAGGATTCAAAAGATAAGCTTCTTTCTAATCCAAATATTTCTCAGTCCGTAAAAAACACAATGGAATTAGGATCCACTTGGAGAAAATTTATTGAAGAAAAAGTTTTCCCTCTTGCAAAAGAACAAAAGTGGGAAGAGGCTTTGCAAGTTGCTTCTACAGAAAATGGCACTGTCTATAAAGTGATTGGTGATTTCACAAATTACAGTAATGAACAAGCTAAGTTACGTGATCAATCCATCGAAAAAATCGATCAATCTTCACTACAAATTGAATATGTTGTCTTCTTATCACTTATTATTTGTATTGTCGTTGCAATTATTCTTGCATGGTGGTTCTCTGGTAGACTTGTAAAACCAATTCAGCAGATTGACATTAAGCTAAAAGAACTAGCTTCTCAAGAAGGTGACTTAACGGCACGCCTACAAGTAAATAGCAATGATGAAATCGGTACGATTGCATTATCATTTAATAAAATGCTAGAAAACTTGCAACATATCATTAATCGTGTTCAAAAAACCTCTGTGGAAGTACAAAACGCTTCTGAAATTATGCTAGAAAAGACTAATACATCACTTGAGGAGACAATAAAAGTTCAAAGTTCGATGTCCAACTTGAATGCAAGTATTCAATCTCAAACTTCTAGTATGGAAGAAAGTTCAACTGCAATGGACGATATGACAGTAAGTGTTCAACGCATTGCTGAATCTGCTTCATCTGTAGCCGAACTTGCTGTCGCTACATCTGAACATACTAACGACGGAAGTACAGTTATCCAGAAATCCGTTTCACAAATGACAACGATACACGAAGCCGTAAATGCTACATCAGAAGTAGTCGAACGTCTAATCACTCACACAAAATATATTGATACAGCTGTACAATCCATTTCTAATATCGCTGAGCAAACAAACTTACTCGCTTTAAATGCTTCTATTGAAGCGGCTCGTGCTGGTGAGCAAGGAAAAGGATTTGCCGTCGTAGCTGATGAAGTTCGTAAACTTGCCGAACAATCTAAAACAGCTGCAACAGATATTAACAACTTACTACATCACATTCAAAATGATACAGAAACTGCTAGCGCTATGATGTCTCAAGGGCGTTCCGAAGCATTTGAAGGCATTAATGTCATTCGTGAAGCTGGTACTTCTTTCACAACAATTGTTGATCAAGTAAATAAAGTATCTACTCAAATGCAAGATATATCAGCAACTGCTGAAGAGATGGCTGCAAGCGCTGAAGAAATGAATGCGTCACTTAATAATATTGCTTCTATTTCTACTGAAGTATCTAGTGAAACTGCCTCAACAGCGCAATCTACTGTTCAAAAAGTTATTGTTATGAATGAAATGACAGAAACCGCAAAACAAATGAAACAAACAGTTAAAGAATTAGATCAACTCGTATCTCATTTTAAAACGGAATAGATGTTCAAAAAAATATCCCTCTTCTGAAGAGGGATATTTTTTTGAGCTCATTTCCTGCACATTATATACATTTCCGTTATAATGAGAATCGATATCATTATTATGTAGGAGGTGCTATTTATGTCACAAGAAGCATTTGAAAATAAATTATTCACCAATTTAGAAGCTGTTATTGACCCTGAACTAGGTGTTGATATTGTTAACCTTGGGTTAGTGTATGATGTTACAGCGGATGAAAATAATAATGCTGTCATTACGATGACAATGACTTCTATCGGTTGTCCAATGGCTGGTCAAATCATAGCAGACGTTAAAAAAGTATTATCAACAAACGTACCTGAAGTAAATGAAATAGAAGTTAATGTCGTTTGGAATCCACCATGGTCGAAAGAACGCATGTCACGTATGGCGAAAATCGCATTAGGTATACGCGACTAAATAAAGTGAAACTTTAATCAGTCGGGCGTTTACGGGATAAAGAAAAGACCTGGCAGCCTAGTCAGGTCTTTTTCTCTTATTATTTTACGCCTACTGCATCATAAGCTTTCGTTACAGCTTGTACAGCTTTAGAGTTTTTACCATATAAATCTTCTGCTGACTGAATTGCTGCCTGGCGCATCATTTTAAAGTCAGAGTTTGCAGTTAAATATTTTGTAAGAGCACGGTAGTAAATTTTCTCTGTTGCTTCACGGCCCACTCCAGTTACTTTCACATTATAATGCGTGCCGCCCTCTGATACTAAATATGCAGCTTTATTGTTAATACTACTGTTAATATGAACGCCGCCATTATCAGCTGTTCCAGTATAACGTTTATTGTAATGATCTGGGTAACCTTCACCTGGTTTTAATGGGTTTGGAATAGATGCTGGATCTTTCAGAGAACGAAGTGCATCACCAGGTTTGCCAGGTGTATAAATGTCCGCACCTAAATCCCAGCTCTTCTTCTCAACCATGACACCCATAATATCAGATAACGATTCATTTAACGCACCTGATTCATTTTTATAAACAAGGTTTGCTGTATGTTCAGTTACAGCATGCGTTAATTCGTGACCGATAACATCTAGTCCAGCAGATAATGGAATGAATGTTTTACCATCGCCATCACCATACATCATTTGTATACCGTTCCAAGCTGCATTATTCCAAGCCGTACCTACGTGAACAGTAGAAATCAGTTTTGCACCTTTATCATCGAAGGAATTACGATTAAATGTCTTTTTATAGTAATCGTATACTTTTCCTGCATTTACATGTGCATCAACTGCCGCTTTATCTTCGAAGAACTTAGATTTACTTTCAACTTCTTCTCCTGTATATCCAAGCCATTGTGAGAATAAATTAAACCAGTTTTCATCCATATTCTCTGCATCAAATGTATGAACACCTTGTCCACGCTGACCATCAAATAAGTTGAATGCTCCTGTTTTCTCATCTTGAGCAATTTCAAATGATTGTCTACCACCTAATACTCCGTAACCAAATCCTGTAATGTTATCTACAGCGTTATATTTCTCAATAACATTTCCATTTGTTGCATCAACAAAGTAATGCCAGTACCCTGGAGCTGGTTTTGAAATCGATGCCTTAACTAAGTATGCAAGATAGTAATTTCCATCTTTTTCATACACAAATAAATCTTTTTTCACACCATCATAATTTTTCACTTGCCCAACTTCTTTTTCAATATCAGCCTTTGCAATCGTTTCTGCTTGCTCCGCACTAATACTTGCAAAGGTAGGAATATTTTTATCCTCTAAATTCGGAATAACTTGTCCGAAGAATGCCTTTACATTATTCTCTTTATCTAGCGTAACAGTTTGGTCTGAACCATACACAGGAATGTTATTATGTTTCTCAACTAACTTCACATGTGTCGTGCCAGATTCAGCATCTTTTTCTTCCCCAACAACATTAAAGTGTTTATCAATGTTTCCTGCTAATTTAAACATATCTTTCTTACTCTCTAAATATTGAAAGACCGTCTCTTTTTTATCTAGTCCTTCCGGTGCTTTCCATTCTTCACCTATGTATGCAGGCGTTTTAAATTCTTGATGATATTGAATTTTTTGTTCTTCCGCTTTCGTTGTCGTTGCTCCAAATGTTCCAAATCCCCCGGCGATAACAGTTAACGCTAATGCTGATGAAATGACTTTCTTTTTCACTATAACATTCCCCATTCCCATAAAGATTTTTGACACTTTTATACAATTCTTATTTTTTAAGCCAATACCTCTCCCGAAACATTGAGAAAGTTTTTTCTGACAATTCCACTCAAAAAAAGAGGACATCTTATTCAATGTCCTCTTTTTCATAAACGTTTTATTGTTTTTGTAATTCAATTGCTAAATAGTGTGATTGCTCTTTCGCTTGAATATGAATATCTTCTTCTACCGCTTCTGCCGCATCACGCATAACAAGTGTTTCACCATTTATTACACTACTTCCCTCAATTTGCAGGAGGTACAATTGACGGCCTTCTTTCACAGGAAAATGAATTTCTTTTCCAGCCTCTAATGATAAAGAATATAAATTCGCATCTTGGTGAATCTGAATTGATGCATCTCCTTCCATTGGAGATACCATATGGAACCATTCGTTTTCGCGCTTACTCCAATCAAATTTAAACTCACCGTAATTTGGCTTATGACCAGCGCGGTCCGGTAAAATCCAAATTTGTAATAAACGCAGTGTTTCATTTCCTAAATTATGCTCACTATGAAATACACCTGTACCAGCACTCATATATTGAACATGTCCACGCTCAATTGTTCCGCGGTTTCCCATGCTATCTTCATGTGTTAAAGCACCATCTACAACGTAAGAAATAATCTCCATATCGCGGTGCGGATGCATATCAAAACCAGTTTGTGCCGCTACTAGATCATCATTAATAACACGTAACGCTCCAAAGTTCATGTTATTTGGATTATAGTAATTAGCAAAGGAAAAATGAAAATGTGTATTTAACCAACCGTGATTTGCTCTGCCCATATTTTTATGATCAATTTTTCTAAATATATCCTTCACCTCATATTATCTCGAAATCGAGATTTATTTTGAAATTTTTCTTACTGTAATTTTTTTAGTAATTGTAGTAATTGATGTTGTTCTTCTATATTCAAATTTTGAAACTGCTCCGCTTGGAACGTTTCTTGAGGCGGTACGATTTCCCCGTATAAAGCTCGTCCCTTTTCTGTTAGCGAAATATATTTCGTAGTACCTTCTTGTTCGCGATGAATCCACTCCAGCTGCTCCATTTTATTTAAAAGCTGCGTGACATTTCCTTTCGTAACGAATAGCTTATTTCCAAGCTCTTGTTGTGTTAAACGATCATGCCCTCCAACTTGAGCTAGTACATCAAACTGAGCGGCAGATACATTCCATTCTTTCAAATGCTGATTCGTCTCACGAATACTTTTGTTATAAAAACGTGATAAACGAAACCATAATAGTAATCCGAGTCTATCTTCTGTTTTCATTCTATCACCTCGCTCGTTTCATACCATTAGTTTAGAACTAAACTTTATAAAAGTCAATCACTTATTTTTAGTAAGCAACAAAGAAAGCACAGCGTTATTTTTCCACTATGCTTTACATCAATTTTCTATTTTTATATTCATCTAATTTCCTCTCCGCGAATGCCCTCGCATCTTTCTCGATCCATCTCTCTTCGTATGATTCACTTCCCACATACAATTCATCCCTCTTATCCTGCATCGCATGCCGAAATTCATGCAGTAGCGTTTTGAGCACTTGTTCATACTCTTCCCACATGCAAACGAAAATTAATTGTTTTTCTTTATGATAAAAGCCACCTACCTGAAATAGAAATTCTTCTTCTTCTTCCCCTAGTGATAGAAGGACATTGTTTGCATCACATGTATCACAAAAAATAACTGGCGTTTTACATGCTTCAATAAGAGAAAACAAATCTTCTCTCAGTTTTTTGACATCCCAAGGAAGCTCCGAATCCAACACATACCAATTCTCCACCTGTTGATATACATTTTGAAACTGGAGTTCCATTTCTCTATAATCCCCTTTCCAAACTCCCTTTTCCTATATGTATGCCACAATATGTAAAATATTAAACATATCCTTCTCTAACAAATAACAACTAGTTATTAATTTCCCATAAAAAAGGAATCTATTTAACTATAGATTCCTTCACAATAAGACTTTATATAAAATCTGACCTTACACGTCAATTGTTTAAAATTTAGCTAGTCTTCGTATCCCACTTAAATATTTTATTTAAGAATTTATATACATTCTTGGACTCTTTCGTAAGAAGAGGACCCAAAATAGATAGTATAAGCACATATAGCGCTGAGAATGGTTTTAGTACTGACATTAAACCACCCGCTATTCCAATATTGGCCATAATAATAGAGAACTCTCCTCTTGAAACGATTGTTAATCCGATATTTGTTGATGCTTTATGAGATAATCCAGCTTGTCTTCCTGCAATCATCCCTGCTACGAAGTTACCGATTATCGTAAGAAGGACAGCACCTAACGTTAACCAAATCGCTCCTCCTAATGAGAACGGATCGATACTTAATCCGAAACTGAAGAAGAAAATGGCTCCAAAGAAATCTCTAAACGGAACAACAAGATGTTCAATTCGGTCACTATGCTCTGTCTCAGAGAAAACTAACCCTAAAAGAAGTGCTCCAATTGCTTCTGCAACGTGAATTGTTTCCGAGAAACCTGCAATAAAGAATAAGGAAGCAAATACTACAATAATAAAAATCTCATCTGAACTAATATTGAGCAATTTATTTAATAACGGAGTAGCCTTTCTAGCTACTACAAAGAATAGAAGCATATATCCTAAAGCAATTCCAATTGAAGTGAGAGCACCTAAGAAGGAAGCGTGATCCCCAAGAACTAAGCCAGAAACGACTGATAAATATACAGCTAGGAATATATCTTCAAACATAATAATTCCTAAAATTAGTTCGGTTTCATTATTACCAGTTCTTCTTAAATCCACTAATACTTTTGCAACGATAGCACTAGAAGAAATCGTAATAATACCCGCGATAATTAAGATTTCTAGCAAAGGGAATCCCATTAAAAATCCGTATAATAATCCAAGTGAAAAGTTAATTAAAATATAAATCGTTCCGCCAATCGCAATAGAACGTCCTGATTTAATTAGTTTTTTCATTGAAAATTCTAGTCCTAGATAAAAAAGAAGGAACAGAACGCCGATTCTTCCTAGGAAGGATATTACACTTTCACTCTCTATAAACCTGAGATCGATTACACCTAGTACCGGAGCATGCGGTCCTACTAACATGCCAAGAATGATTAGAAAAGGAATTACTGAGAATTTAAACCTTCCAGCGATTACTGCCGCAATTGCTACTAAAACTAAAGCTGTACCAACTTCAAAAATTAAAGTATCCATCTAGTCAGTCCCCCTATTCGAAAGTAACTCATTAATAATTTTTTTAATTTCTTCTCTCTCACCTGAAACTACAAGCATATCGCCTTCTTCAATTATCGTTTCTGGTCCTGGATTAAATAGCTTTTTCATATTCTTTTTCATAACAGCTATTATCGTTACGCTATATGTTTTTCTTATTTCAAGATCACCAATTGTTTTTCCGATTGCTGGAGCTGCATTCTCCACTTTGAACCACTCAATCGCTAAACCTTCAAAAACCATCTCAACATTTTCTAATGCTCTAGGCTTATATACCATTCCACCTAATATCGCTGCAATTTGTCTTGCCTCTGAGTCACGCAATGAAATACTAGAAATACTTTCTTCATGGTCTGAATCAAAATGATACATTTCTCTACGGCCATCATCATGAATGACGATCACCATTTTTTCGTTACCTTTCGTAACAATTTGAAACTTATAACCAATACCTGGAAGTTCACTTTCTCTAATATTCATATTTAGCTCCTCCTCAACAATTTTTTATTTAAATTTTCTGTTTTTCTGTCTTTTGTTCATCCAATCAATTTTAGAAATTCTAGCCATTCAGAATACCTTTCATTTGGAAATCTTTTATTGTAATAATAAATGCCCCCTAAACAGATACTTGAAGATGTATGGTAACAATAAATTACTCCTCATTTTCAAACTTTCAAGACTTACTTCCAACAGAGATTCTTCTTTCACTTTATCCCTTCTTTCTCACTTGAAATTTTGTTTTTCAAAATGTTAATAATTCTAAAAACAATTATCATGTAACTTAATCATAACACAAAACACATTTAAGTAACATAATTTTTTAGAAAAATTGATTCTAGTATATTTTTTGCATATAATTTTCTTATTACGAAAAAAAAGGAAGTGTATTATATGGTTGATATTTTTAGCAGATTCCTTGAGGTAACGAATAATATTTTATGGTCATATATTCTTATTGCAATGCTAATCGGCTTTGGTCTTTATTTCTCTTTTAAATTGAAATTTGTCCAAATTACTCATTTCGGTGAGATGGTCAGTTTAATTAGTAAAGGATTTAATCGAAAAGAAAAGAAAAAAGATAGCGTCTCCCCGTTCCAAGCATTTTGCTTAAGCGCAGCAGCTCGTATTGGCATCGGAAACTTAGCTGGTGTAGCTTTAGCCATTTCAATGGGCGGACCTGGTGCAATATTTTGGATGTGGTTTATCGCAATTATCGGTGCAGCTACTAGTTTTGTAGAATGTACACTTGCACAAATTTATAAAGTGAAAGATGGAAGCAGGTTCCGTGGTGGCCCAGCATATTACATGGAAAAAGGGTTAAACAAACGTTGGATGGGCGTTTGGTTCTCACTTCTTATTACAGTGACGTACGGATTAATTTTCAATTCAGTTCAAGCAAATACAGTAACAATAGCGTTTGAAAATGCTTTTGGACTAGAGCGAACGATCGTAGGAGCTCTATTAGCTGTATTAGTTGCAGTTATTATTTTTGGCGGTATTAAAAGCATTTCACGTATTACAGAAATGATTGTTCCTCCAATGGCAATCGTTTATATTGGTGTGGCTGTTTTTGTTGTTATTAAAAACTTCGATATGTTACCAAGCATTTTTATGGAAATATTCAACAGTGCATTCGGTTTAGACCAAGCCATCGCTGGTGGTATTGGTGCAGCAATCAAGTTCGGAATTCAGCGCGGTTTATTCGCAACAGAAGCAGGTATGGGTAGCTCTCCTAACGCAGCCGCAACATCAGATGTATCTCACCCTGCAAAACAAGGACTTGTTCAAGCATTAGGTGTTTTCGTAGATACATTCTTAGTATGTACATCAACAGCATTTATCGTATTATGTTCTGGACTTTACAAAGGATCAAATTTACAAGGAATTGAATTAACACAACAAGCATTAAGTTCACAAATTGGATCGTGGGCCAGCACTTTCTTAGCGATTATTATCTTCCTATTTGCTTTCAGTTCCCTACTAGGAAACTACTATTATGGTGAAACAAATATCGCATTCATTAAAGAAAGCAAAACATGGTTAATGATTTATCGCGTTGCAGTTGTCGGAATGGTGTTCTTCGGTTCAATCGCTGCCCTTCAAACTGTTTGGAGTTTAGCTGATTTATTCATGGGACTAATGGTATTTACAAACTTAATTGCCATCTCATTCCTTAGCAAATTCGCCTACGCAGCATTAGCAGACTATATAAAGCAAAAGAAACAAGGAAAAGATCCTGTTTTCGTTGCAAGTTCTATCCCTGGCTTACAAAATACGGAGTGCTGGGATGGACAGGATGTAGAAGAAAAGAAACAGGCTGTGTAATAACTAAAAGCACAACCGACTGTTCTAGCCGCTGAAGCTGGATATCAATAAAAATCCCTATTACTGTGAAGTAATAGGGATTTTTATTTACAACATTTCATAATTTGTTCAAATTAATTCCAGCAAAAGGGTTGATTTATACGAATCACTAGATTATAATAATTATAAATTAATAATCGATATTACATAATAACTCAAAGGGAGATTGATCATAATGAACAAACAAGTAATCGAAGTATTAAACAAACAAGTAGCGAACTGGAGCGTTTTATTCACAAAACTACACAACTTCCATTGGTACGTAAAAGGACCTCAATTCTTCACATTACATGAGAAATTCGAAGAACTTTACACAGAATCAGCTACTCACATCGATGAAATTGCAGAACGTATTTTAGCAATTGGCGGTAAACCAGTAGCAACAATGAAAGAATACTTAGAACTATCTTCTGTTCAAGAAGCAGCTTACGGAGAAACTGCAGAAGGGATGGTCGAAGCAATCATGAAAGACTACGAAATGATGCTAGTCGAACTGAAAAAAGGCATGGAAATCGCTCAGGACTCTGACGACGAAATGACATCTGACCTACTACTAGGCATCTACACAGAACTAGAAAAACACGCTTGGATGCTACGTGCGTTCTTGAATCAATAATAGACTTAAAAGCGAAAGCGGCTCGTTTAGAACAGGAGGGTGTTGGAACTCCTGATTACGAGGCGCTTTTTGCCTCGAATGAAGGAGTGAAACAACTGACTGTTCTAGCCGCTGGAGCTGGATATCATTAAAAGCGGAAGCGGCTCGTTCAGAGTCGCTTTTTTCTATTGGGTGTTCCCATGTAACGGTACATAAAATTATATCAACGATTTTTCAAATATATCGATCATAACTCGCAATATATCAACGATTTTTTCATTATATCGATCACAACTCACAATATATCAACGATTCGACAAAGAATATCGATTTACCAACAAATAACGACAATAATAGCACTCTCCTCCCCTACTTTTATCAATATATTACAATCCCTTTTATGTTAAAATATAGGAAACACCCTTTAGTAATTAGATCCAAAAAGCTTTTCCAAATTCATCATTTACTACTTAAATGGCGGGAGTGGTTCAGTTGAAAGACTACTTAATTAGAGCATTTTTTGCGTTAATAACAGTTGGGATTGTCTTACTTATAGCTACTATTTTCAATATACGTGTCGAGGTTAAAGACTATGCTTTCCTCGTTGTTGTAGCAATTGGTGGCGGCTGGGGTGGCTGGTACCTGTATAAAAAACAAACTAATAAAAGTGATAAAGGCATTCCAAAGTAATATGGAATGCCTTCCTTGTTATTTCCGTCTATAGTAAATAATGAAATTTAGACCACTGGTCAAACCAATCCCAATAAACATATTAAAAGACTGCACATCGCCACCTAGATTATACTCATCAACAATAAACCCAGACATAAACAGTGTTATCGCCGAAACGCCGATACATATAACCGAAATAAACCAAAGCGAAAATTCATTAATTAGCTCTTTCTTCTGTCTTAAAACGATTAGCATAACAAGAACAGATGCTACTAAAACACTTTTAAAAACAGGGCGTAAATACACAAACTCCTCCATCTCTTTCTCCTTTTCTGAAAAATATTATATCTTAACATTAATATATTTAACCAAATTAAAAACACATGCCTTTTATGATAAAAAAGACATGTGTTTCTATAAATCGCTATAAAAATGTACTATGACAATTGCTTCCACTTCGTCCCCAAAACAGGTCGTTCGTAATTTTGGATTTTATGAATTAATTCATCTGCCTTCTCGGCTGAAACAATTAACTCTTTATTTGATGGATTCATAAACCCTTCATCCGCAGCACGTTCAACCATTTGTAAAATCGGTCCGTAAAAATCTTTTATATTTAATAAGCCAACCGGCTTATTATGTATACCAATTTGTGACCAACATACAACTTCAAATAGTTCTTCAAACGTTCCATATCCGCCTGGTAATGCAATGAAAGCATCTGCAAGCTCTGCCATTTTCGCTTTACGCTCATGCATCGTTTCTACTTCAATTAGTTCTGTTAATCCTGTATGTACAATTTCTCCACGGAATAAACCGCGCGGCATAACACCTGTCACACGTCCGCCTAAACGAAGAACCTCGTTTGCTACTTCTCCCATTAATCCAACGCATGAACCGCCGTATATAAGCTCATAGTCGTTCTCAACAAACATTTTTCCTAATTCAATTGCCTGCTCTTTAAACTCTGGTCTCTCCCCTAAATTGGAACCTGCAAACACACAAATCTTTCTCATCCCTACACCCCAAAACTATATATTGTCATGATACAATTGACATTGTACAACATATTGAGGAGATGAGGAAGAAATGGATATCGTCGCATTTCAAAGATGGGTTGAGGAATTTTACGAAAAACGAAGCTGGTCACAGTATAATGCCTTTATTCGCTTAAATTTCTTAACCGAGGAAGTTGGAGAAGTTTCACGCGTTGTTCGCGCAATTGAAATCGGCCGTGATCGTCCAGATGAAGATGCGAAAACACAAGAAGAGCTAAAACAAGAACTAAAAGAAGAACTTGGTGATGTACTATCTAATCTTGTTATTCTTTCACAAAAATATGATTTGGATTTACAAGATATTATGGAAGCACACGTCACAAAGCTTTCGAAAAGGTTCGAAACACCTAAATGAGAATATTATCAATTGTGATATAATATTCTTGTCAAAATAATAAGGGGGATTTTATGTTATCTAAAAAATTGCACGACGCATTAAACGATCAAATGAACTTTGAATTTTATTCCGCTCACGCTTATATGGCAATGGCCGCTTACTGTACAGCTGAGAGCTACGATGGATTTGCTAACTTTTTCCTTGTACAAGCTGAAGAAGAGCGTTTCCACGCAATGAAGCTTTACAACTACATTAATGACCGCGGCGAGCGCGCTATTATTACTGGATTTGATAATCCTAACAACGAATACGAATCTGTACTAAATGCTTTTGAAGTCGCACTTGAACACGAGCGTGAAGTAACGAAGCGTATTTATAACTTATCTGATATCGCTTGGGATGAGCGTGAACACGCAACAATTACATTCTTAAAATGGTTCGTTGATGAGCAAGTTGAAGAAGAAGCTTCATTTGATAGCATCATCCAAAAATTAAAACGTATTACAAACGATTCAAACGCACTATTTATGCTAGATGCTGAATTAGAGAAACGTACATTTACGCCTCCAGCTGAATAATATTTCAATCACCTTAACGAATGTATTAAGGTGATTTTTTATTTGCTTTCTATCTTAAAATCACCTTAAAATTCCTCGTATTTGACATAGCACCAGTAAAAAAATGGTATTATTTTCAATATAAAACAATATACAAGGAGAGAAAAAATGAACCAACGTGTAGAAGTTGTTGATGCAATTCGTGGTTTCGCTTTATTTGGTATTTTACTTGTTAATATAACATTAATTCAATTCGGGTTATTCGCTAATGAAAAACCCACTTATATTTTCGGAAAACTCGATGAAAGTGCTAATTGGTTTATTCAATTTTTCGGCACACAGAATTTTATTTCCCTATTCTCTTTTTTATTTGGGCTTAGCATTATTTTGTTACAAAAAAGTATTATCGCAAAAGGAAAAAAGTTTTTCCCCACATACATAAGGCGTATTAGCATTCTTTTACTACTAGGTTTCATTCACGGCACCTTTATTTGGTCCGGAGATATTTTATTTGCATACGGGCTTATCGGAATTTTCTTAATGATGTTTATAAATAGAAAACCAAAAACATTATTGATTTGGGCAATTATTCTACTCGCACTTATTACACTTATTACACTTATTACACTTATGTCTTATCAAACTGATCCATCTACAAATATAAATGATTTCGCACCTTATACTGAAAAAGAACATAAAGTCCATCAAACTGGAAGCTATATGGATCATGTCAACTTTAGATTGACTGAAAATCCTTTTGATTCCATGGGAATTAATGGTGCATTCGGATTAGTTTTCATATCAGTTTTCGCAATAATTTTTATGTCTCCACTTTTCTTACTCGGAATGTATGTAGGGAAAAAGGGCTGGTTATTTGAGGTCGCTCAACATATACCTGCTGTCAAAAAAATTTGGTTTGTCACAGGGCTCTTCTCTTTTACAATTAAAATCTTATCTATGTTCGTAAAGCACCCGATTTTAATTATGTTACAAGATGGCCTTACACCAGTAACTATGACCTTCTTTTACGGAAGCACAATTATTTTATTATTCCATTACAAAAAAGCAACCCGCCTACTAACATACATGGCGAACATGGGAAAAATGTCCGTTAGTAATTACTTAGCACAATCTATTATCGCAACAACTATTTTTTACGCATATGGATTTGGCTTATACGGTAAAATCGGTTATTTCTTCGGTATTCTTTTAACCATTGGAATTTATGCAATCCAATTATTCGTTAGCACCTATTGGCTACAGAAATACCGAATGGGGCCTGTGGAATATGTGTGGAGGCTGGGAACTTATTTGGAAAAACCACGATTTAAAAAAGACTTGGATAAAGCAAGTTAAAAAGCAATGAGCTCCGACTCATTGCTTTTTTATTTCTTTTCTAAGCCCAATAAGCTTGAACAAATCTTTCTTATACAGACTTGAAACCTTTTCAACAAAGTCACTGTTTGTAAAAGTCCCATCCCCTTCTTCTACTATGCTCAAGTATCCGTGTATTAATTTCAAAAACGCTCTAGCATCTTCGCCAGTTAAATGATCAATGTTCTCTATAACCTCATCAAGCTCCCTTAAAACATCCCGTTCATTCACCCTAACTCCCCCTCACTGCCTTATTATATTTATCATACCAAAACAAAAAAGTCGTTCATCCCCTAAGAGATAAACGACTTCTTTATTATTTATTAAAGCATAACCCCAACGATAATCGCTGATAATATACTTACTAACGTTGCACCGTATACAAGTTTTAGTCCGAATGATGATACAACGTTTGCTTGTTTGCCATCGATACTCTTCGTTGCACCTGCGATAATTCCGATAGATGAGAAGTTCGCGAATGATACAAGGAAGATTGATAAAATACCTACTGTACGAGTTGATAACTCACCAGCTACTTTGCCTAAATCAAGCATCGCAACAAATTCGTTTGTTACTAATTTCGTTGCCATAATTTGTCCTGCTGTTAGCATCTCTGATGTTGGGATACCCATTACGAATGCTAATGGTGAGAAAACGTAACCTAAAATGCTTTGGAATGTGATTCCGAAAATAGAATCGAATACACCGTTAATTGCTGTAATTAATGCTACGAAACCGATTAACATCGCCGCTACTGTTACAGCGATAGAGAAACCAAGCATAATATATTCGCCTAACATTTCAAAGAATGTTTGTTTCTTATCTTCTTGTAATTCTAAAATATCGTCTTCTTCTTTTACGTCATATGGATTAATAATATGAACGATAATGAATCCACTGAATAAGTTTAGTACAAGTGCTGTTACTACATATTTTGGATCAATCATTTTCATATAAGAACCGACGATTGACATCGATACTGTTGACATTGATGATGCACAAAGTGTGTATAAACGATTTTTCGGTAATTTGCTTAGTTGATCTTTTACTGTAATAAATACTTCTCCTTGACCAACAATTGCAGCTGCTACCGCATTATATGATTCTAGTTTTCCTAAACCGTTAATTTTACTTAATACGAAACCGACTGCACGAATGATAATCGGTAAAATTTTAATGTGTTGTAAGATCCCGATTAATACTGCTAAGAAAATAATCGGTAATAATACTGTTAAGAAGAATGGTGCTTGTCCATCGTTTGCTAGACCACCAAATACGAAATTAACCCCAGCTTCCGCAAATTTTAAAATAGCGCCAAATCCATCTGCAATCCCTTTTACTAATACAAATCCGACCTTTGTATTTAGTAAGAAATACGCAAGTACCAATTGAATTACAAGCATAAGTGCAATTGGTTTATATTTAATTTTCTTACGATCTGAACTTATAAGGAAACCTAGTACAAATACTACAAGTAAACCGACTAGAAACATTACTATTTTCATATATGAATCCTCCACTTCTCTCACGAGTTATTAGTCATCTAACGAATGACGTCTGACCATTGTTGTTAAAAAAATTTAAAACCCCTAAATATTATTCAACTGTTCTCTACAATCAGTAAGCGTTTACATAAATTGCAATTTATAAAAGGTAGCCTCGTCTCTCCTACCATATTTGAAAGTCTGAAATTGATACCACCTACAAATCAAATTGTAAGCGTTATCTAACCGAAATGCAATATAAATTTCAAAAGATTTTTATATGTAAATATATTCCTCATTAATTGGTTTTTTTATGAAAATCTACCATAAAAAATAGCCCCAGCTATGAGCTAGGACCATCCTTTTTTATAACATAACACCAACGATAATCGCCGATAAAAGACTTACTAATGTCGCACCGTATACAAGTCGTAATCCGAATGATGAAACAACGTTTGATTGGTTTTCATCGATCCCTTTCGTTGCACCTGCGATAATTCCGATAGATGAAAAGTTCGCAAATGATACAAGGAATACAGAAAGAATACCAACTGTACGAGCTGATAACTCACCAGCTACTTTTCCAAGATCAAGCATCGCAACAAATTCGTTCGATACTAATTTCGTTGCCATGATTTGTCCCGCTGTTACCATCTCTGATTGCGGGATTCCCATTACGAACGCTAGTGGTGAGAAAATATATCCTAAAATAGCCTGGAATGTAATACCGAACACTGAATCAAACAAGCTATTGATTGCTGTAATTAATGCTACGAAACCAAGTAACATTGCCGCTACCGTAATTGCAATCGTGAAACCAAGCATAATATACTCGCTCAGCATTTCAAAGAATGATTGTTTCTTCTTATTTTCTAACTGCAATGTATCTTCTTCTTCTGTAATATCGTACGGATTAATAATATGAATGATAATGAAACCACTAAATAAATTTAATACAAGTGCTGTTACTACATACTTCGGTTCAATCATTTTCATATAAGAACCAACAATTGACATCGATACTGTCGACATGGACGATGCACATAATGTATATAAACGATGTTTTGGGATTTTACTTAACTGATCTTTTACTGTAATAAATACTTCTGCTTGACCAACAATTGCAGCTGCTACCGCATTATATGATTCTAGTTTTCCTAAACCATTTACTTTACTTAACAAAGTACCAATAGCACGAATAAGTATCGGTAAAATTTTAAAGTGTTGCAGAATTCCAATTAAAACGGCAAAGAATACGATTGGTAATAAAGCTGTTAAGAAGAATGAAACCTCTCCTTTATTAACAAGACCACCAAATACGAAAACGATTCCAGATTCCGCATATCCAAGAAGTGCTCCAAATCCATCTGAAATTCCTTTTACTAAAATATAACCAATTGGTGTATTTAATAAGAAATACGTTAACGCTAGCTGAATAACAAGCATAATCGCGATTGGTTTATACTTAATCTTCTTTCGATCCGTGCTTATAAGAAAACCGAGTACAAATACAACGAGTAATCCTACAAGAAACATAACAAACTTCATTAATAAAATCCTCCATTTAACTCTTCTTTAATGTTGAACGTCTGACTACTAGAAATAAGAAATAATCCGAACTTTCCATTCCCCCTCAAAAATACTCAATCTGATATAAAAAAATCATAAAACCTTTTGTTTCAAAGGCATTTTCCATTCTAACATAAATTACAACTCATATCCGCACTTTTCTAAAAAAATACATTTTATTATAAAACCCCTATTAATGTTCGTCTTTTTTATAATAACATAAAAAAATGAGCATCAAGTTTCACTTGATGCTCACCTCATTATACAGCTTTTTCTTTATCCGCTACCGTTGGCTTATCCCAACACTCTGTATTGTTCAAACCTGGAATAGAATCCGCATAAAAGACTGGATCTTTTCCTTGTTTCTTTTGCTTTACGTAATCTGATAATGCCGCGAAAGCATACTTAGAAAGGAATACAATTGCTACTAAGTTAATAACAGCCATAATACCCATGAATAGATCCGCTAAGTCCCAAACAATTTGAATTGTTGCTACAGACCCTAACATAACCATACCAAGTACAGCAATTCGATAAACATTTAATAGCACTTTACTTCCATTTAAGAATTCAATATTTGTTTCACCATAGTAGTAGTTACCTACTAGTGAACTAAATGCAAATAAGAAGATTGCAACTGCTACAAATATAGATGCCCATGGTCCAATGTGTTGACTTAACGCTTGTTGCGTTAATTGAATTCCATTTAAATCAGCTGCACCAGGTACATCAGATAATAAAATGATGAATGCTGTACAACTACAAATTAATAATGTATCTGTAAATACCCCTAAAGTTTGAATGAAACCTTGTTTAACTGGATGCGTTACGTTTGCAGTCGCAGCTGCGTTCGGCGCACTACCCATACCAGCTTCATTTGAGAATAATCCACGTTTTACTCCTAGTAAAATCGCAGCTCCTAATCCCCCGCCAACTACTTCTTTAATTCCGAAAGCATGTAAGAAAATCTCTTTAAATACATGCGGAATTGCCGTAATGTTTGTTACAACAACGAATAATGCAACTGCTACATATATAATTGCCATTACTGGAACAATCATTTCAACTGCACGTGCAATTCGCTTAACCCCTCCGAAAATAATAATCGCCAGTAAACCAGCCATAACAACACCAACAAGTCTGCCATCTGTTTTAAATGCCTCATCAAAGGCTGCCGCTACAGTATTTGATTGCACAGCATTAAAAATTAATCCGAAACTAACTGTTATTAGAACAGAGAAAATAACACCTAACCAGCGTTTCTTTAAACCCTTTTCCATATAATACGCTGGGCCCCCACGGAATGTATTCCCATCTTTTACTTTATAAATTTGCGCTAACGTGCTCTCTACAAATGCAGAAGCACCCCCAATTACCGCGATTAACCACATCCAAAATACAGCTCCAGGTCCTCCCATAGAAATTGCAATAGCTACACCAGCTAAGTTACCAGTACCTACACGAGAAGCTGTACTCATACAAAATGCTTGGAATGATGATACACCACTTTTTTCTTTTTGCGCTTTTCTTGTCTTTGAACTCGCCCCATCCCCAAGTAAGCGAATCATTTCACCGAAGTAACGAATTTGGACAAATTTCACACGAAATGAAAAGTAAAGTCCTAACCCAATTAACATCGCAATAATGATATATGACCAAAGGACATTATTTATATCCCCAATTATATTAGTTAAAAAATCCATAATTATATTGCCCCCTATTCCTTACAATAAGAAAATTATATTCTAAAAACTTTTAGCAATCAAGAATTTTCGACAAAAATGTAAGGTTTTTTAACACAACCATGTCAGAATTCCTCACATGTGTGTTTTTTACATCTTTTATTACAACAAAAAACGAGCATCGAATTCATCTCGATGCTCGCCTTTTTATTACACTGCTTTTTCTTTATCCGTTGCCGCTGGATTATCCCAACACTCTGTATTTGTTAAGCCAGGAATAGAATCCGCGCTGAAAACTGGGTCTTTCCCTTGTTTCTTTTGTTTCACATAGTCTGCCAATGCAGCATACGCAAATCGACCAAGAAGCGTAATCGCAATTAAGTTTGTAATTACCATTAGCCCCATAAATAAGTCTGCCATATTCCACACAACTTGAAGCGTCGCAACAGAACCGAATAATACCATTGCCACTACCGCAATACGGTAAATTGTTAACCAAGTTTTACTTTGTTTAATAAATTCAATATTTGTTTCACCATAATAGTAGTTTCCTAGAAGCGAACTGAAAGCAAATAAGAAAATGATGATCGCTAAAAAGCTACTTGCCCACGGGCCAATTTGTGAGCTTAACGCATTTTGTGTTAATTCAATACCTTCTAAGTTCGTTGCTTTATATGCACCAGAACATAATACGATAAACGCTGTTGATGTACACACTAAAAATGTATCTACTAAAACACCGATTGTTTGAATAAATCCTTGTTTTGCCGGATGCGTTACGTCAGCAGTTGCTGCCGCATTTGGCGCACTACCCATACCCGCTTCGTTTGCAAATAATCCGCGCTGAATACCATATTTCATTGCAGCACCGATACCGCCACCTACAGCTGAATCTAAACCGAATGCACCTTTAAAGATTTCCGTAAACACATCTGGTAGTAAATAGAAATTTTTAATAACAACGAAAATAGCCACTGCAATATAAAGAAGTGCCATTGGCGGAACAATCATTTCAGACATACGCGCAATACTTTTCACGCCACCAAAAATAATCACCGCTACTAATACCGCTAATACGATTCCAACAACATAACGCTCAATACCAAATGCATTTTCAAATGCTAATGTAACTGTATTTGCTTGTACTGAGTTAAAGATTAAACCGTAACTAATTGTGATTAGAATAGAGAACCAAATCCCCATCCAACGTTTATTTAAACCTTTTTCCATATAATAAGCAGGACCACCACGGAAGCCACTGCCATCTTTTATTTTATAAATTTGCGCAAGCGTACTTTCTACAAAACTTGAAGATGCTCCGACAATCGCAATAACCCACATCCAAAATACAGCTCCAGGTCCTCCCATAGAAATAGCTAGCGCTACACCAGCTAAGTTCCCGATTCCAATACGAGCTGCTGAACTCATACAAAACGCTTGGAAAGAAGATACACTACCCTTTTTACGCGTCTTACCAGTTAATCCATCACTCATTAATCGAACCATTTCCCCTAAATGAGTAATTTGTACGAATTTTAATTTAATAGAAAAATAAAGACCTAAACCAATTAACATTGCAATAAGAATATATGACCAAAGAATTGTATTCGTTGATGAAACGAATTGTTCTAAAATATTCATACAATTAACCCCCTCCTTTTATTCATAAAACGAATTATATTTAAAAAATACTTAAAAATCAACATATTTCGACATCTTTCAACTTCCAAATATTAGAGGTTTTATGACTCCCCCTTTCAACAAACACACATACTAAAACAAAAAAATATTTTCATAAACAACGCCATTGACAAAACCTCATGCCTGTAACTATAATGGTTACATTAAGTTGTAACAAACATAATTACAACAAATTCATTCATTTTCAGATATACACTTTAATAAAACACTTTGGAGGGATTCATTATGAAAATCGGAATTATCGGAGCAACTGGTAAAGCAGGAAGTCGTATTTTAAAAGAGGCATTAGATCGTGGACATGAAGTAACTGCAATCGTAAGAAACGCTGCAAAAATTACAGAAGAAAATGTAAAAGTTTTAGAGAAAGATGTATTCTCTCTTACATCTAACGACCTACAAGCATTTGATGTAGTGGTAAATGCATTCGGCGCTCCAGCAGGACAAGAACATCTTCATGTAGATGCAGGAAATGTACTAATTGAAGCTATGAAAGGTGCACCTAATACGAAATTACTTGTAGTCGGCGGCGCTGGTAGCTTATTTGTAGACGAAGAGAAAACAACACGTGTATTTGATACACCAGGATTCCCAAATGAATACCTTGCAACTGCTCAAAACCAAGGTAAAAACTTAGAAATTCTAAAGCAAACAAACGATATCACTTGGACATTCATCAGCCCTTCTGCACTATTCGCATTAGGAAAACGTACTGGCTCTTATACAGCTGGTAAAGACAACCTTCTTGTTAACTCAAAAGGTGATAGCTACGTAAGTTACGAAGACTTCGCAGTAGCAGCACTTGATGAAATCGAAAATCCAAAACATGTAAACGAACGCTTCACAGTAGTTTCTGAAGCTGAATAATAAAAAAGCTCGTAAACATAGTGTTTACGAGCTTTTTTCATCATCTGTTATATTGATTCGGTTTATGCGGTTCATTTGGTGTATAGGGTTTATTTGGTTTATTATCATGACCATTTGCCTTTTTCCAATTTACCGATAACTCTGGACTTGTCTTCTCTTCACTACGCTCTAATAATACAACTGCATTTTGAATCGTTGGTGTTCCTTTATGGGCAATTCCTTGTAATTTCGTTAAATTGCCTGATACTTTAAAGCTAAATCCACCCGCTGGCGTTTGTTTCGGAATTAAAATGCGGAACTTCTCTTCTACATTAAATTCTGTTTTTGCCTCGCCTTTTTCATTTACGAACTTCGCGCCTTGTGGTGCACCAGTTGCTTGTACTTTATACGTTCCACTTTTCGCGTTTGTTTCTACTGTATATAAACCAGTTTCAAAAAACTCATCTTTTAATACTGCTTCTTGTTCTTCTGTAGGAGTTACGCTCATCGTAATTTCTTGTAATTCTTCACTAGCGCTTGCTTTTGCGACAATATCTTTCGTTACTTTTTCTACATTTTTATTACGGAAATCCAAATCATTAATATCAATTTGTTTTAACGCATTCCACACCGCAAGCTGCGTTGCGTAATGTGCATCTCTCCAATCAGAAACACCTAATTCTTGCGGACTCTTTTGTGGGTATCCGTTTAATAGTACGCGATACACGTTAATGTCCACTTTACCCATTTCAGGTAAATCTTGACCACCTGGAGATTTTAAATCTACATTTAAGCAAAAAGCAATTTTTCCATCGGCGGTTTTAATAAGCTCTGTTCGAATTGGTTTCTTCTTTGACTTACTATAACTCCAATCCATTTGATACTTTGTATGATCCATAACTTCTGCGGATGCTTTTTGAAGTGGAAATAATAAGTTCGCAAATACAAATAAAACACTCAAAAAAGCGGCCATTAGCTTGAACGATCGTTTTATATTCATGTCTACAACCCCTTATAAAATAACAAATTTAATACTGTTTATTATTTAGTTAGAACATTTTTTTATGCATAGACAAAATAAAAAAGAGTGCAAACTTTTTTGCACTCTTTCTACTTTCCTCTATTAAAAATCAAAGTTATCCGGATCTGGACCGACGCGGTGGTTTTCATTTAAAGCATCAATTTTTTCCATATCTTCTTTTGTTAATTCGAAGTCAAATATATTAGCATTCGCAACAATACGTTGTTCTTTCGTTGATTTTGGAATCGTCACAACTCCATTTTGTAGATCCCAGCGTAAGATAACTTGCGCTGTTGTTTTTTCGTGTTTGTCTGCAATTTCTTGTAATGTTTCATTATCTAATAACTGACCTTGCATAAGCGGTGACCATGCTTCCATTTGAATACCTTGTTCTTTACAGAAAGCTTGTAGTTCTTTTTGTGTTAAACGCGGGTGATATTCCACTTGGTTAATCATCGGTTTCATTTCCGCATCTTCCAATACATCTTGCAGGTGATGAATTTGGAAATTACTTACGCCAATCGCACGCACGCGCCCTTTTTTATAAAGTGTTTCTAACGCTCTCCATGTATCTTTATATTTTCCTTCTACAGGCCAATGAACAAGATATAAATCTAAATAATCTAGCTCTAATTTTTTTAAGCTCTCTTCATATGCAGCAAGTGTCGTTTCATATCCTTGATCCGCATTCCATACTTTTGAAGTAATAAATAAATCTTCGCGAGAAATTCCCGCTTCTTTTATACCAGCGCGAATCCCTTCTCCAACTGCTTTTTCATTTCCGTAAATTGCAGCTGTATCGATGCTGCGGTATCCTGCTTTAATCGCCGATTTTACAGCCTCTACAAGTTCCGGCCCATCTTCTACTTTAAATACACCTAAACCGAACCAAGGCATTTCTACACCGTTATGCAATGTTGTTGTACTTTGTAAATTTTTCATTTTATTTTCTCTCCTTTTATTTCACTTGATCTCTTTTTTCTAATGCCATACTCCAAGCTGTTAAAATAACAGCACCTGCTACCATAATGCCGCCTACCCAAGCTGTATGAAGTAACCCTAACGAGTTCGTTACAATACCGCCCAAATAGGCACCGAGAGCGATTCCTGCGTTAAATGCGGCAATATTCATTGCTGATGCTACATCGACAGCACTCGGTACAAATCGTTCAGCTAATATAACGACATATATTTGTAATCCAGGAACATTCATAAATGCGAATAGTCCCATAAAAATAATCGTAATCAGCCCTGCTACTTTAAATGGTGCTGTAAATGTTAGCACGAACAATACAATTGCTTGAATGAAAAACATATAAAATAATGCTCGAATTGGATTATGATTTGATAGCTTACCGCCAATCATATTCCCAATTGCAATTGCAATTCCGTACACTAACAAAATGATTGTAACTGTACTTGCTTTAAATCCGGTTACTTCTTGTAATAGCGGGGATAAATACGTAAATGTTACGAATGTCCCCCCGTATCCTAATGCAGTAATAACGAAAACAAGTAATAGCCTCCCGTTCGTAATCAGTTTGAATTGATCACAAAATGATACGGATGTACCTTTTTTCAAATTAGACGGGACTAATATACTATTTGCAATTAGAGCAACAATTCCAATTGCAACAATTACCATAAACGATGCTCTCCAGCCAAATTGTTGACCAATAAAAGTTCCAATCGGTACACCTGTAATCGTCGCAACCGTTAAACCAGTAAACATAAAAGCAATTGCGCTAGCTCGTTTATTCTCTGGTACAAGTGCGGCTGCAATTGTGGATCCGATTGACATAAAAACGCCGTGTGCGAAAGCAGATACAACCCTCGCGATAAGTAAAACAGTGAAACTTGTTGCCACAGCTGCAATTCCATTACCGATAATGAAAATAATCATAATCCACATTAATAACGTCTTTCGCGACATACTAGCTGTTAACGACGTTAACACTGGGGCACCAAACGCTACCCCTAACGCATATAAAGAAACGGTTAAACCCGCTGTTGTAACAGAAACATGTAAATCTTCCGAAATAGATGGTAATAAACCAACGCTTATAAATTCAGTCGTTCCTATTCCGAATGCACTAATCGCTAGTGCTAACAAAGCGAACATACTCCTTCTATTCGTCTCTGTTGCTGAAGAAGCTACTGTATATGAACTCAATTGAATTCCTCCTTATTACAAGAAATCCAATCATAATAGTGCGATAAAAAGGCCTTTTTATCTTCTAAAAAATATATTTAATCTCTACAAATGCTATTATGAATGGTTTCATTCCTTTTTGAAAGAACGCACTTTCAAGTACGATAGGCACTAAAAAGTAACATAGGTACTTTTTAGTGCCGTACTACTCATTTGCTTCTTACGTATGCTATTATGAAACATATTCAACATGATAAAAAGTACGTACTTTAAAGTGCTATAGGTACTAAAAAGTAACATTTACACTATTTAGCTTCTTTCGTTGAAAAATTGAAATCCATATTCATCAGAGGAGATTTTATATGAAAAAATACAATATTCCGGTAGAGGCCACTTTAGAGGTTATCGGCGGAAAATGGAAAGTCGTTATTCTTTGCCACTTACAGAAAGGGACAAAAAGAACGAGTGAACTAAAACGTTTAATGCCAGGTATTACGCAAAAAATGTTAACTCAGCAATTACGCGAGTTAGAAGTAGACGGGGTTATCCAAAGAAAAATATACAACCAAGTACCACCGAAAGTAGAATATTCCCTTACTGACTACGGGTCGTCATTAGAATCGATTCTTGATTCTCTTTGCACCTGGGGCGAATGCCATCTTGAAAAAAGCGGTAATTCATCGATGCTCATTACAGAGGCTGAACAATAAGAAAAAGGAAAAAAAGAACAGTAATTTGTTCATTTTTTCCTTTTTTTCTTTATATATATGTACATTTCTAATTCAAACAAAATATTTTATGCGCTTTCATGCCTTGTCAGCACTAGGTTATACGCTTAATATCAAATAATTAGGAATCATTTTTATGTTAACATAGGTGTATATAGTATATAATATAGGATATATATTATATACACTTTCCGATAAGGGAGCTTTTCCATTATGCGGACAAGCCATGTATTGGACAGTTCATAAATAATAGGTAAGACGTTATGGTTTTAGATTTATGTTTGCAGCTTACTTGCTGTCATAAATTTAAAGGCATTTTATTGTGCTTTGTGAAACTTTGTATAAAGTTTCGTAAACGATTACTATCTTACTTATCAAAAATAAGAGTATTGCTATCGTAAAGGAGAATTGGAGATGCCAGAAACTATGACTCAAACAAAGCCAGAACAAGAAACTGTACAAATTTCTGCTAGCCAAGGACAACTTGATGTACTTGATCAGTTGTTAAAACCTGAGGTACAAGAATCATTAACAACACTAGTGGAACAGCTTCCAAAATTAACTGAGCTTGTTAACATTTTAACTAAGTCTTATGACTTCGCCCAAACTGTTGCTACTGATGAAGTATTAAAAAGCGACACTGTTGGTGCAATCACAGAGCTTGTAGAACCTGTAAAAGATACAGTGAAAAGCATGGCTGCAACTGCAATCGAAGCGAAAGATCGTGCTGACGAAAGCACTGAAGTTATCGGCCTATTCGGTCTGTTAAAATTACTAAAAGACCCACAAGCACAAAAAATGTTCCGCTTTGTGAACGCATACCTTCAAATTAGTGCAGAACGTAACAATAAATAATTTAATTTATAACAACAATTAGTAAAGACGGGGGATATCATACTATGTCAAAACAAATTGTCATCTTAGGTGCTGGTTATGGCGGTCTTCTTGCCGCTTTAAACGTACGTAAATATTACAGCAAATCAGAAGCACAAGTTACAGTGATTAACCAATACCCAACACACCAAATCATCACTGAACTACACCGCCTTGCAGCTGGTAACGTTGCTGAGCAAGCAATTGCAATGCCACTTACAAAGCTTTTCAAAGGTAAAGACATCGATCTTAAAATTGCAACAGTTGAGTCATTCTCTGTTGATAGCAAAGAAATCAAACTAGCTGGTGGCACTACTTTATCTTACGATGCACTTGTAGTTGCTTTAGGAAGTAAAACTGCTTACTTCGGTATTCCAGGACTAGAAGAAAACAGCATGGTATTAAAATCTGCTGCTGATGCAAACAAAATCTACAAACACGTTGAAGACCGTATTCGTGAATACGCGAAAACGAAAAATGAAGCTGATGCTACAATCGTAATCGGTGGTGGCGGATTAACTGGCGTTGAGCTAGTTGGTGAGCTTGCTGACATTATGCCTAAACTTGCAAAAAGCCACGGCGTAAATCCAAAAGAAGTTAAACTTCTTCTTGTTGAAGCAGGTCCAAAAATCCTTCCAGTATTACCAGATCACTTAATCGAACGTGCAACTACTAGCTTAGAAGCGCGCGGTGTTACATTCTTAACTGGTCTTCCTGTAACAAACGTTGCTGGCAATGAAATTGACTTAAAAGACGGTCAAAAACTTGTTGCTAACACATTCGTTTGGACAGGCGGCGTACAAGGTAACCCATTAATCGGTGAATCAGGTCTTGAAGTAAACCGTGGCCGTGCAACAGTTGATGCACACCTACAATCTACTTCTCACAAAGACGTATTCGTTGCTGGAGACAGCGCTGTTGTCTTCGCTCCAGACGGACGTCCATACCCACCAACTGCACAGATCGCTTGGCAAATGGGTGAGTTAATTGGATACAACTTATACGCAGCACTAGAAGGCAAAGCATTCGAAGAGTTCGCACCTGTTAACTCTGGAACACTTGCTAGTCTAGGACGTAAAGATGCTGTTGCTACAATCGGAGCAAGCAATACTCCACTTAAAGGCTTACCAGCATCATTAATGAAAGAAGCAAGTAACGTTCGTTACTTATCACACATTAAAGGTCTATTCAGCTTAGCTTACTAATCTGAATATAAGCCCGAATCATGCCCTGCATGATTCGGGCTATTTTTATCCGTAATTTTCTCTAACTTATTTATTCGGCAGAAGAATAATATAATCCTCTATAATTATCGAAATATACTGACTTTTGATATTAAAATCGTATATATAAAAAGATCCGTCCCAAAAGTATTTTGAGACGGCTTTCTTTTCCTAATAGGTTTCGTCATATTTTGTCGTTAAGTCGATATTCCTTGTCGAAACGTCGATATAATGTGAATTATGTTCGATATATTTCAAGTTGCGTCGATATAATTCCACTTACTATCGCTATCCTATCCAAAAGATTAAATCTTTTAGATAGTCTCTTTCACAAAAACTATTCTCCTAACTTCACTAAACTGTAGTTCTTTTTCCCTTTGCGGATAATAATAAATCTTCCATCAAATGAATTTTCTACAGTCACATCCGTAGCTACATCCGTTACTTTTTCACCATTCATAGAAATCGCACCGTTATTAATATCTTCACGTGCTTGACGTCTAGATGGTTCGATCCCTAAATCAACTAGCCACTCTACAATATTTTTCGTCTCTTTTGAAGACTGGAATGTCGGCATTTCTTTAAAGCCTTGTTCAATTTCATCAGCTGTTAGCGATTTAATATCTCCACTAAATAACGCTGCTGTAATTTTCACAGCTTGCAGGAATGCCTCTTCGCCATGAACGAACTTCGTCATTTCTTCTGCTAATACTTTTTGCGCTTCACGTTTATGAGGCTCTGTTTCTACCTTCGCTGCTAATTCATCAATGCGCTCTTTCGTTAAGAATGTAAAGTATTTCAAGTATTTAACTACATCACGATCATCCGTATTCACCCAAAACTGGTAGAATTCAAACGGTGTTGTTTTTTCAGGATCAAGCCAAACCGCACCGCCTGCTGATTTACCAAACTTCGTACCATCTGATTTTAATAATAACGGAATTGTTAACCCAAATACTTTCGCTTCATGACCTTCTAACTTACGAATTAAATCTAATCCGCTCGTAATATTTCCCCATTGGTCACTACCACCAATTTGCAGTTGAACATCTTCTTTTGTGTATAAATGATGGAAATCCATCGCTTGCAAAATTTGGTACGTAAATTCTGTGAAGGAAATGCCTGTATCTAAACGGCTCGCTACAATATCCTTCGCTAACATGCTATTAATACTAAAGTTTTTCCCGTAATCACGTAAAAACTCGATAATGTTTATTTCATGTGTCCAGTCGTAGTTGTTTACCATCTTCACTTCGCTATTTCCGCCGAAATCAAATAGCTTTTTCATTTGCGCTGTTAACGCATCTACATTATGCTGAACTACTTCTAACGTTTGCAGTTGACGCTCTGACTGACGTCCACTTGGATCACCAATTGTTCCTGTTGCTCCGCCAATTAAAATAACAGGATGATGGCCAGCTAATTGGAATCTCTTCATCATCATAAACGGAATCAAATGTCCGATATGCATACTATCACCAGTCGGATCCACTCCGCAGTATAGTGAAATCTTTTTCTCTTCTACTAGCTTACGTAAACCTTCTTCATCTGTCTGTTGATTCACAGCACCGCGCCATTCTAATTCATCAATAATATTCATCTTTTTTCATCCCCTTTATTTTAAAAAAACAAAAAAGCCCCTATGTCTACGATAGACATAGGGACGATTATTCACCGTGTTACCACCCAGTTTGTATAAATAGCATAGCTACTCATACCACTCTTAGCAATAATATCGATTGCTAGTCCGCTTAGCGTTACCTAAGATACTCCAGAGTGTAATTCGCAAGTTTGTTTGTGCTAGGTTCCAGCAACCCCTAGCTCTCTTTGATAACAGTGACAAACTGCTACTGGGCTCTTTCAACGTATATTATTTGTTAAATTATTAGCCATTATATTGAATAAAAGACAAATTGTCAACAATACCCAAATATTATTTCAAAATAATTCATACTTTTATACGCTTTTTATTCAAAGATTATTGTAGATCTTCTCCAATAATCCTTACTTCTCGCTCTAGTTTCACACTGAATTTTTCTTCAACAGTTTTTTGTACGAAATGAATTAAATCAATATAATCTTGTGCCGTTCCATTATCAACATTCACCATAAATCCAGCGTGTTTTAAAGAAACTTCCACTCCGCCAATTCGCTTACCTTGCAGTCCTGATTCTTGAATAAGCTTACCCGCAAAATTATTTGGTGGACGCTTAAATACACTACCACATGAAGGATACTCTAACGGTTGTTTTGATTCACGCTTAAACGTTAAATCATCCATTTTTTCTTTAATTTCTTCACGCACACCTTCTTCAAGTTCAAACTTCGCTTCAAGAATAATGTACTGATTGTTCGCAAACACACTCTTACGATATCCAAATTCAAATTCATCTTTCGTTAAAGTACGTAAGTCTCCGTCACCTGTCATTACGACAGCTTCTGTTAATACAAACGATACTTCACCACCGTATGCACCAGCATTCATATATAATGCTCCGCCAACTGAACCTGGAATACCGCAAGCAAACTCAAGACCTGTTAAATTATGATCTAATGCAATACGTGATACATCAATAATTGCTGCACCACATTGTGCTACAATCGTTGTTCCTGATACAGTAACACCTGTAATATGAATTAAACTTACTGTAATCCCGCGAAGACCACCGTCTTTAATAATAACATTCGATCCGTTTCCTAAAAACGTAACTGGAATATTGTGTTGATTTGCATACTTAATAACTTCTTGAATTTCATCATAATTTGTAGGCGCAACAAATACATCGGCTTTTCCGCCAACTTTAATGTGCGTATGATTCTTTAACATTTCATCTTTCTTCACATGACCTTCAGGCAATACCGTACTTAAATATTTATAAACCTCTTGCATATTCATTTTACGATTCCTCTATTTCTATAATCTTTTTATCCCGTTATACGGGCCCATAATATCCCCACATATATGAAACTGAAAGTGGTGGATACAGTGTACCTAAAATCAATTCGAGACACCTATAAACCTCTTAAATAATAAGAGGTGCCACTCATATTAAAATATATATCGCATAATAAAGCAACCCAAATAGGCTACTAAACTTGACATGTAACCAGAAAGACAACAATTTGTAAAATATATAACTTCTACAAAATACTATCCCTCCGTATCTTACTATACCATATAAAAATAAAGTGGTATTTTCGCAATGTTCACTTTATTTATCCCAATAAAAAAAGAGCACATCCAACAGACTGTGCCCTTCTATACGCTTTAATTTACTTTTCGTTCTCTTCTTTTTCTTTATCAAACCATAACAGCTCGTCATCATCAACTTCACCATTATAATTGATTAAGATCTCTTCTCCCGCTTTTATATCCTTATAAGCAAAGAAGTTAAACGTATGGTTCTCGAAGACAATATCATACGTTGCATTCGGTGTATATGAATGATTAAATAACATACCATACCCTAAAAGGATTGCCGTATGATTTATTCCATACTCAAATGCATAGTCAGCAAGTAACGTTTTCTCAATGTGTTCATGCTGTTCATTCGGATAAGAGATAACTGGTGCTGAGTGTATCAACTCACCCTTTTTAATATCACGAGTTGCAAATACACCTCTATTAAATTCTCCATCACTAAGTTCAGAAGTCTTAACTTCAATCATATGAGTCACCTATCTAATTCTTTCTTTGAAGTATTTTATCTCCTTAAGCTTGGCAGAAAATGCGGAGAAAAGCAATTAAATTCCTATCAAGTAGTCGCTTAAATGCAAAAGAGCACATCATTTGTGCTCTTTTGAAGTGAAATTGTTTTTCTAAAATACTTTCCAACAGCCCACTTGCTGATTAACTATATGTAACATCCTTTATGCTACTCTGTCCCTACACTTTTATGTTTCGATTACTTCAGTTTAAATACCGCACTCACTGGGTTATGATCACTATTTTCAAACTTCAAATCTTTCCCTTGTACATTTACAATCTCAACATTCGGTGAAACGACAAAACCATCAATAATCGTGACAAAATTTTCGCCTTCTACATATTTCTTCACATCATCCCTCACTGTCATAACAGAAGGGTCTACAGCCCACTGGAATCCTCCGTCAGTAAAATCTTTCGGCAACTCTACTAACCATTCCGGGCGCTCTTTCACAAACTTCGGATCGCTTAATTGAACGTCAGAAAGTAATTGATTCCAATCCCCGCCCATTATTACGTAATCACCACTTTGATAACACTTGTTCATATATTCTTTTAAATATTCTACTTGTTGCTTTCTAATTTTTCCGCCTTCATCATAAGCAGATAAATGTACGTTTATGAGTCTAACATACTTCCCATTATTAACTGGGATTTTATGTTCGACAATTGCTCGATCTAAATCGAATAAACGCTTCGGCCAAGGCTCCATTCCTGGTAATTGGAATCGCGTTGCTTTTTGAACTGCGTATTTAGAAAATGTACTTAGTCCTCCCTCAGCATATCCCATTGGTTTTGTGATCGGAACAGGAACCCACTTTGTATCATAATTCTTCCCAAATGTTGTAGCATACTCTGATAATCCTTGTTTCAAAAATTCATGCTCATTTATGTCAAATGAGCGAAGAGATTTTTTATCAACTTCTTGTAACAATGTAAAATCGCTATTCTCACTTTGTAAAAACGAAAGCATATTTTTTAAATTAGTCTCGGTTTGCTCCTTACTACTCGAACCAGAACCTTTTCCGCCGTCCATAAAGAAGTCTTGATCCTTATCTAATCCAGCATATCCAATATTGAATGTCGTAACTTTAAATTCATTTCCTTGCTCTAATACGCGCTCCTTATTATTTTCCACTTTTAAACTTATTACATCGGCTGGTTGTTTTTTTGTAAGTGTCATATATCCTAAAAACCCACCCAAAATGACTGCTACTACTAAAATAAATATAAGTATTACTTTTAAAAACTTCTTCAAACAAACGACCCCTTTTCTAGAAACACAACTCATTCTTCTTTATTTTCAGTTAATTATAACAAAATGACAAACGCAAGAAATATTTTACCAC
This sequence comes from Bacillus cereus group sp. BfR-BA-01383, assembly GCF_022663495.1. Classification (NCBI taxonomy): domain Bacteria; kingdom Bacillati; phylum Bacillota; class Bacilli; order Caryophanales; family Bacillaceae; genus Bacillus; species Bacillus cereus group sp. BfR-BA-01383. The sequence goes on along the minus strand of NZ_JAKUFP010000010.1, from coordinate 104,650 downwards.
ACTAAAAAAATCACATCATTATATTTAGGTTTTAAGCAATTTATATAAGTTGTAATCACCTCGAAATTTTCATTGGAATTTAACGGCAAGATTTAGTACACTATATGTAATAATCATAGGCGATGGAGTTCGCCATAACTGCTATTTAGCTAATGACTCCTACCAGTATACTTGCTGGTAGGAGTCTATTTTTTTGAACAAACTATGAAAGAGGTGAGGAAATTGATTTATATTATCGTTGGCATAGCCGGTATATTAGGAGCTCTGTCCCGTTATTATTTAGGACTTACTATTCATACATTTTGGCATCATTCATTTCCATTAGCTACATTACTTATTAACTTAGCCGGCTGCTTCTTATTAGCATGGCTAACTACTTATATCGCCCGGCTAAACATCTTACCTTCAGAGGTTATTACAGGCATCGGGACTGGATTCATTGGTTCCTTTACGACGTTTTCGACGTTCAGTGTAGAAACCGTGCAATTACTCCATCATTCTGAATGGCGCACTGCTTTCTTATATGTATCATGTAGTATACTTGGTGGCCTCATTATGTCTGGCCTTGGCTATACAATAGGTGATTTCTTAATTAAGAAACGTCTTACGGAAGGTGATTACTCATGATGGAAGCTTTATTAGTAGCAACTGGAGGTTTCTTCGGTGCCATTACACGATTTGCAATTAGCAATTGGTTTAAAAATAGTTATCCAACTGCATTTCCAATCGCTACATTTCTTGTGAATATAACGGGGGCTTTTTTACTCGGATATATAATTGGCAAAGGGATAACTACAAGTTGGCAGCTATTATTAGGTACCGGATTCATGGGTGCCTTTACTACATTCTCAACGTTTAAATTAGAATCCATTCAGCTTTTCAAACGTAAAAACTATCGCGTACTACTTCTATATTTAAGCACTACTTATATAATTGGTATCACATTCGCATTCCTTGGGATGAAATTAGGCGGAATATAAAAAAGAAAGCGACTCTTATCAGTCGCTTTCTTTCATAAAAAGTATGTTGCGCCATAAGGAATTGAAAATAAACCAGCTGGATATACATTATAATGTACGATTTGCATCGGAGGCTGTGTATACGGCATATACTGACTCTGCATCATTTGCTCTACCTGTGCTTGTTGTTGCATCTGAATAGCCTGATGCACTGCCTGAATTGTCTCCTGTGCCCCGGCCAGTGTAATAGCCGGCCCTACTTGTCTTCCAGTGTGAAAATAATGGTTCATCATTATTCAACTCACTTTTTACATATAATTACACTTCACCTATATCATATGTTTTTTGTTCTCATACGTAACTTCACAACAATTCTTCCTTTTGATACTCTAAAATATCACCAGGCTGACAATCTAAAACTTCACATATCTTCTCTAAAGTCGAAAACTTAATTGCTTTCGCTTTTCCGTTTTTCAAAATCGAAACATTTGCCATCGTAATTCCTAACTTGCCAGATAGCTCTGTCACACTCATTTTCCGCTTCGCTAACATTACATCAAGATTTACTATAATCGCCATAACAGAGCACCTCAAATCGTTAAGTCGTTATCTTCTTGTATGTCACTCGCTTTCCTAACTAAATGAGAAAGTAAAGAAGTGAAAATGGATATAACAACTGAGAAAAATAAAATAAGTAATAGGATCACTAAAATACTTGTATGATAATCCCCTACTGTCAACTACCCCCTCTGAGATGAAGCGTTTCAGTGGGGGCTTGAGTTAGAACGCTAGGTCTTTTCGTCTATCGCTAGACAGTTTGACGCTCTAGCATTCATGTCACCTTACGGTAACACCCCAAGTAAGTTTTTGGTTGGTACTGGCAACGAACGATTGTTTTCCCACTTGCACCACCCTTTCGAAAAAGAGCAATTCTTCCTTGTGGAAGAAGCCACCACTCAGATGAATCCGGCGTGTGCTACAAGCCCCGACAAGTCGAGTACACATGGATGGTTGACGCACCCACTAAGCTATGCGCGAAGCAACAGCCTTACGTTTTTGCACTTCTAATAAAATCGGCATTTTCACTTTGAGATTGTCATCTAATTCTACAACTTTTGATTTTTCCAATGTATTCAATGCACCATTAATATCAGCATGGATACATGTTCCTGCTTTACTTTGGTACAGACCACGAGTGATTCGTTTGCCACTAAAGCGATAATGCGTCCTATCATCCTTAGACCAAACAGGAATCGGATCTTTGTCTAGAAAACTAGCTTTTGAAGTATAGCTTTCTTCTTGTTTTAAAAAACGGATGCCTTCTTTTACACATTTATTCTCAATTGCTGCAATCAGTTTATGAAATGGGATTTGAACAAATGTTTGATTATTCTTTTTTCCCATATCAGATTTTTGTTTCCAACCAGCGTTATACCCTACGACAACCGTATCTATGCTAAATGCTTTCACTTTTTTGAACAACAAGCCTACCGTTTGTGAAATGTAACCATTTATTTGTCGTTCCCGTTTATGCCAAACTGCAGCCATTTGATTCGTTACAACACGTTTCGAAAGTCCATTTCCTATATTTTTCCGTTGTAGATTACGTATCGTTTTGTTGAAGTATTGATTAATGGATTTTAGTTTTTTTCCATCAATTAAGAATGTATCACCTGTATTTGTTACGCAACTTACTAATCTATCTACACCTAAATCGCAACTCAAAGCGTTACTAGTAGTCGTGGATGGTTTTTTCATTTGAGAAACGTGCATCTCATATGTATAATGCACCTCAAAGAACCGACCTTTTTGCTTCGGTACAATCTCAATGTAGGAGATTTTTTTATTTCTTATATTTTTAGGCATACGTATTTTAATGGAACCGAATTTTTTTCTGAATGCAACATTCATCGGAATCATCCAATACCCGTTATCATCCACTTTTGGCACTTGATAGATTTCAATAATTCGTTTGTCAGTTGAACGAGAATAATTCGGAAACTTAGGACGACCTGTGAAGGTTTCAGGTTTTTTCTTCCACTGTTCCAACGCTTTGAAAAAGCTCTTCACTTCTGTAAATAGGGCTCTACGAATCGCTTGAACAGAGTTTGATTGCATGCCCCAGTAGTTTATATCGGCTTGCATAGCAGTGTCCACTTCTTTTACAGTAGCCATTTTATTATGATTCAAATAACTTTGTTTAATCGTGTACAAGCCAACATTTCGCAACGCTTTTGAACTATGCGACATGCGTTGCAGTAAGCGAAATTCTTTTGCAGTAAGGCAAGCTCGTCCGATATTCTGTTTCTGAGTGAATCGTTGCATGGTTTCTCTTTTCTTTTGTTTTCGTAATACTTTCACAGCTTTCTTTCTAGCCATTGTTTTCACCACCTTTCTTAGAGAGTTCATTAAATTTATTTCTTTCCTAAGATAATGTTTTATCTTAGGGAAATCTCGTTTCACGAAATGAGAACATGGTTTTCATCGTAATTCCCTTTGGCTCAAGTAACCGAATGATTATTATTATCCAATTTCGTTGTCTTACGATATATTCCCTCCTTATCTACGATAGGTTATATCGTAAGACAAAAAGAAACAAATATTCGCCCTCAAAAAATTGTTATGAACGACACAAAAGTGTTTGGTCTACCTTCTGACGGCAATTCATCTCCACCTGAATTGTTGGGTTTCACCTGTAACACAAATCAGATGGAGTCTTCTTGCCGAAAAGGATAAAATATGGAACCCCTGTAATCCAAATAAACGTACAAAAAAACGGCAAATATGATCACTCGCCGCTTATATATATTTACTTATTCCCTTTTAAGTTTAATCGAATAAATGTAAATGAACCTGTCACTATAGCCATAAAGAATAGCAAATAACTTACCAGTACTAAGAAAAAGTAAGGCTCCATTAGCATACCATTCTCCGCTACATTACTATTTGCACCATGTATCGATAAGAAAATAAATCCTAGCACGATTAACATCATGGATAATACATATTTTTTCATAATATATTCTCCTCTATACGTAAAATTCTTCTTCGCTAACTACCATCATAATAACGAAAGGAACATCACAAGTCAATATAAATTTATCGTTTTACAATAAATTTATATCCTTAAAAATAAAAAAGCGTTTATAAAGTTAATACTTTATAAACGCTTTTTTTCTAAATATTGTTTCTGAAACATGCACATTCTTATCGCATTATGATACGTACCATCAACGAAGAATTCATCTTGTAGCTCACCTTCTACTATAAATCCAACCTTTTTATAAACGTGCACAGCTTTTTCATTCTCTTTATCGACAACTAAATATATTTTATGCATATTTAATACAGAAAAAGCGTAATCCATTGCTAAACGCGTTGCATCAGCTGCATAACCGTAACCTTGATAATTAGGATCAATAATAATTTGGAATTCAGTTCTACGGTGAATATAATCGATTTCTACTAACTCAACCAATCCAACCATCTCATTATCTTTCTCAACGATAAATCGGCGTTCACTTTGATCATGTATATGTTTATCGTATAAATCTTGTAGCTCCACAAATGCCTCATACGGCTCTTCAAACCAATACGACATAATATGTGCATTATTATTAAGTTCATGTACAAACTTTAAATCTTCCCGTTCTAAAGGACGTAACTTCAATTCCTGACTCATTTCTATAACCTCCAAGTAAAAGAAACCTCTTCACTTAATTTCTCAAATTTTTTCGATTTCAAACGCCCTACTTACATTTTAAACTTTCAAGTTGCTTGAAGGTCAAGACGTAAAAAAATAGTGCAAACGAAAGTTTACACTACTACTCTTTTCTCAAATCTCTCATATTTGATATGTATAAAGCAATGACTAATACAAGAATGGATCCCGCATATAATAACGTCTCCATCGGTTCCTCATGAGATACAATAATTAATCGAATTAAAGCCGTAATCCCGATATAAATAAAATAGCGTAACGGAAAATGATAATTCGATTTAAAATACTTAATAATTAATGCGATGAACTCGAAGTATAAGAAGTAAACAATGATACTTTCAACTAATTTATAAGATGTATACTTCTTCGCCGAAAATATGTATTGAATAAACGTGATTGTCTCGTTAATTAAAAAGATAGACAAAACAATGGATAATATGATTAACGCTATGTTTAATATCCATTGTAAAACGCTAGCTATATAATGATCGATATTAAATGATTTCATTTTCTTTTAAAACTCCCCTTCGCATAAGTACTTGTTCATTATAGCAAAATTATAATTGTAGGCGTGTTAAATCATATTTTCTGCCTTTGTTTTTTCCGGTGTGCGGGAGGTTCATTGCGTGGAGGAGTCTGTTTACAACCATACCCGATGACACGTGAAGAAACTCTTTCAATTTACCGTTCGTACATGTCGTACTAATGAGCAATGCATAATCTCGTAAAGCACCCTCATGCGCCACTTTAGAAAAAGCTTTACAACTTAGACAACGCCATCCTTTCTTCATTTTAAGCATTGGAATAACTAAGCATTCCTCACATTGTACTCCATTTAACAACTCCTCTTTCTCTATTTTATATTGCCCAAGTATATTGTGTTGCAGTGGCGAATGCTCCATCATTATTTGATGAACGAGCCTATCTACATTATCTATAGCGTTTTTCTTATATTTACTTTCAAACCACTTTATTTTATGAGGTAAATTTGCACTATGGATAATTGTATGAAGAAGGTTGTCATCTGAAGATTTTATAATGGTACGAGGTGAGCTAATAACAACGAGGGATTCAATTGGAAGAATAGAAGAAAATCCGTGTAAGCTTAACCATTCCTTAAGTTGTATTTCTTGCCTTTTTATTTGTAAAACCGGATCTGGGAATCCCTCTGAATGCCCTTCCGCTATTCGGATAAGTTGATTGAACTTTGCATCAAAAAGTAATGTACCTGCTATATTTTTTATTTCAAGAAAAAGAAGAAATTTCGTGGAAAGGATAATAGTATCAATTTGAAAGTATTGATCGTAATTAGATAAGCGAACATCATGTAAAACACTATACTCTTTCTCAGAAATAAAACTAAGCGGATAATCAATTGCTTGCTCCCCTTTATAACCCGCCATGTGTTTTGCCAAATTTTCTACAATTAAATTTCGTTTTGGGTGATGTACAGGTAACCTTCTAAGTAGTGCTTCTAACTGTCGTATATAAATCGGTATTTTTCTTCCTTTTACAATCACGTCAAACACTCCTCTGCAAATATATCAACGATTTTTCCAATATATCGATTAGTCGACAACATTCGACGAAGACTCATACCAATCACCCACAGCATACCCCATAAATCCACCACCGACAAAATCTCAAAATCTCATTTCCACATAACAAAAAGAACCATAACCTCGCCAATCCGGCAGAGTTATGGTTCATATCATACAAAAATGTGATTTGAACTATAAATCAGCCACAATTTGAACCATATTATTGCCATAAACCACTCTTTTTTTAGGATAAGCTTATAAAATGTGAAGCATAATATTGCCCAAAGTTTTTGATTAACCCATAACCTTGCCGCTATTTTCAGCTTTACCTACAATTAAGTATTCTTAATTCAATTAGTATCACATGAATGTTCCTAAAATTCTTGTGGCGGAACTGGCAAACGCGCTCGACTTGCAATCAATTTTCCTTTTGTGGCGTGCGGGTTCGATTCCCGTCAGGCTCATTACAAAGAGCACCTTTTTAGGTGCTCTTTGTAATTTTATATTGAACCTCACACTTCTCTTAATCGTTATAACTAAAGTTTTACTAATTTCCATTAGAGTTACATTTTTCATAAAGAAAGAAATTATTCTACAAAGACAACCAACGCTACATTACTAGCGATATCCTAATTTTTTTAATAAATCTAGGTGGGCTTCTCGAAAAACTGGTTTAAGGACACAAGCAGGTTCAGAAAGATATTTGGCAAGCTGGTGTCCACTAGGATAAATCCCTTGATTATGTAGATAGTAAATATAATGTTCAATTTCCTTGATAATTCTTATTTTACGTTCTTCTTTCATCTTTAATTGATAGTTTTTATATCTCTTACTGATTTTATTACATACTTCTGAGAAATTAATTCTTCCCGCTGAACGCGAAATACCCAATTTCTGCAAAATTAAATATAAACTCAAATCTTGATATAAATTATCATTTAAAACCCTCTCTAGCGCTTCTTTTCTTTCATCGTTTCGTTTTTTTATAATGCTATCTTTATGTATCTTATGTTTCAATTTAATTTTCCGATATAAATTAGGGAAATGCTTTTTTATTGTAACTGGTGCATACCCATACTTTATATGTATATCAGCTAGGCTTTTCGATTCAGTTGATTCTAATTCTTTTTCTAATACATCTTTTAAACGCAATTTCTCAAATTGCCTACCCTTTATATTCATTTTCTCCTTACCATCTTTTGCTTTAATTATTAACATAAGGTTATTCATTTCCTCTTTATATTGAGAAATTTCCTTTGTAAGAAGATTATACACCTTAACATTAGAATGGTAGGAAAATTCAAAAAGGGAGTCAATAGATAGATATTTCCTTCCATTTAACCAATTAAATATAGAAGGTGGACCTACAGAAAAAAGCTCTGCTAATTCCCTTGCATAAAGACCTAATTCTTCCTTGATTTCTTTTAGAATAATTCTACTTTTATATTTTAATGGTACCTCCAACATCTTCGGAGCCATTTCTAATAATAGACCGTAATCATTGACTAATGCTTTCTCTTTGCTAGTTACGTGATATTGAGCTTCTTTAATTTTATAATTTTTAGTTTCTCCTAACCATTCTTGACAATACTGACAATACCCCATACGAATCTCCCCGTGTAGATGCATCAATTTCTTTGAACAATTCCAACATATTTCGGATAACCTCTTCTTATGCACTGTACAATATTTACTTCCACGCAAATACCAGATTAACGGTTCATAAATGGGGCTTTCTTGCTTTTTCCATTCATCTAAACAAGCTGAACACCATTTTCTATGATTATCTACTATTTTTCTCACATTTATAATTGATGTCCATGATAGCATAGTTAAATAAGTAATATCGTTCCTTACCGTTAATTTCTCTAATGCTTGTACATAATCTAAACAGATATCCCCAAAGCCATTTATTCCTTGCGTAACTGATGATACTCCTTGATTATATAGCTTATTTCTTACTGATTCATTCTTTAATTCTTTAACAATAATTCTTTTAATTAATACTCCAACCTTAACATTATGGATATAAGCTAACCTTGAGATATAGCTAGTCAAGCTTTCTACATAGGGAGTCCCTAATCCTATAGGCTCTATTGAATAAAGTGTACTAACATCTACTTTATATTTATTGCGTATCACTGGATCTATACTTTGAATCCCCATTATTTCACTTCCCTATTACATCACGTTTCGCTTTTCTAACGCCTACATTTTTCTTTGTTTTACCATGCAGATTTGAAGATTCTTGATTAACTGAATCTACATTAAATTTATCTAGTCCCATTCTTACTCGCAATTCAATAACTTTATCTTTATCTTCATTAAATTTATCTTCGCCTACTTTAATTTCTTCCATCATTACTTCTATTTTACTAATTGGTAAAGCGTACTTTTTCAAAGACCGTAAACTGATTGTAGCCTCACCATTGTTTAAGGTACCAACTAAGCACCGACTAAGCCAATCTTTCAAAACTCCTACACATCCCAGTGTACGCTCATATATGAAATCATAATGATTTATTAAATCTGGTTCTTTCTCTAAGGGGAGTTGTTGCTGTAAATTTGCTAAAACATTGACAAAATGTTTTAGTTCATCAATATTATTGGCATTATATCTTGCAAAGTGAATGTCTGTAACCCTTCTACTTAATTGTCCACTTAAATTAATAAAATCAGCTAAATCATAATGACCAACAAGAATATGTAATACACCAGATATGTTTGCTAAGGATTTAATAACATCTAATTGCAAGTGCAACGTTTTTCCACTTGCAATATTTGAAAAATGTTGAGCTTCATCAACTAAAAAAGCCAAAGGCTTTCTATAATAAAATGCTTTTTCTAAAGAACGCCTTAATTCAGGAGATGTTCTTTTGTCATAAGGACTTATTTTTGTTCTATTTCCATCCTTTTTTAAAGTATCGTAATCTACCTTAAAATCAATTAATGGTTCATTTAAAGCTTCTAATGCCCTTTTATAATAAGCTTTCCAATTAAATCTTCCTAATTCTGGAGAGGGTAACTCTAAACCTGTAATGGGTATCCTGTTATCTATGTCTTGTTTTTCGGCACACCATTGATAAATTTTACGTACTACCAATTCTTGTACAGTAGTCTTTCCCACCCCAGTTGGACCAACTACCATAATTAAATTACTTCCAGCCGGGTTTTTAATACGTTCAACTAAATCCTCTACAATATTCTCCATAATAGGATGTTCAACTTTTACATATTGTTCAAACCATGTCCCTCTTTTTTCACTAGACTCTAATAAAAGTTCTTGAGGAAAATTTCTTTGCGAAGACATCATTACCCTCCTTCACTAAATCGCTTTAATGGCCTAAACTCAAAATTCAATACATTGATCTTTTCCTGGCTAGTAAATACTTCCTCAGCTTCTTGTTGATTTTCAATAGTTAATCTATCACCTTTCTCTTTACTAGCAATTGATTGCATTTCTCGATCTTTAATTGCCTGTTCAAATGCTCTTTCACTTTTTTCGCTCTTGTTAATAAAGTCGGCTATCATTTTTGCAGAAATATTAAACGACTTATTATGATTCTTAAACCTTTTTTTGAGCTCAGCCGTAATATATTTTAACTCTCTCTCTGTTCGATTTCTAAAAATTGAATAGTACTCCGATATACATCTAACCCATTTATTATTTACATATGCATAAGCGATACTGATATCATAAGGATCGTACCTAACAGCTACATTTGTATTTTCCACTTTTGGATTACTAAATTCACTACACCAGTAATATTTATAATCAATTTTCACACCACGCCCTACATGTACCTTTGCTGTACCTTTAGAAGTTGAAGGCAGGGTTAAAACCTTAAATTCATCATCATAACGAATTAACTTAAATTCTCTAGAGCCACTAATCGCAAAACTCTGTTCGAAACATTCTAAAGGGGTTTGTCCCAATGCAGGATGAGAAAGCTTATGATATACATCTTCAAACCATTCATTCAAATATCCATATAATTCTTTAATCGTCCATACCGCATGAGTTTTGGGATTTACGCTTTTCGTAACTTGACGAACATCTTTCATAATCAATGTATTGCCTTTTAAATTATGAATAAACATTGTATTAGTCGTCCCAAACATCCTTTCAATTACAGAACCAAACCTAGACTTAGCGGGCGGTCTAGATTTTTTTGTGATTTCAAAGTATGCTAATAATGTTTCAAAATACACACTACTAAATTCTTTTCCATTATCTACAACAACTGTTTGAGGCACTCTCGAATGTCTTCTAACACAATCCCTCATCACCATCATGACTGAGCGATAACTAGGTGGATCAAATGTTAAGAAAAAGGATAAAACTCTTCTTGAGTAAGCATCTGTCATAAGGGTAAGCCATGGTCTTCCCAAAGATTTTTTTGTTTTTGAATCAACGAGCTCAATATCTAATTCTGTATGATCAATATGACAAACATGAAAAGCTCGTTCCCCATGTCTAGGTGTTTTTAATTCTAATTCCCAATAAAATTGATTGTAATTATATGCCGCTCTCTTCCCTTTTCTCTTTTCTATTCCCAAAGCTTTGGGACGTAATTTAATATAATTCGTAAATGTTTTATAACTTGGTGCGATAATTCCTTTTTCCTCACAAGCATTAATTAATGAACCATAAACAACTCTCATTGACTTTTGTTTATTGGTTTCATAATCTCGTTCAATGTATTCATTCATTAATTCGATGGATTCCGTTGGCAATTTATCACTTCTATTACCCCTATCTTTACTTTTAGGAATTAAGCCTAAATAACCATTTCCATATAAAAGTTGTGCTTCTTTAAATTTTTTAGTCCATTCCCTAATCGTTCTTGAAGGAACATCATTATCCTCATTTAATTCTCCATTTAGCTTTCTCTTTACTAACTCATATCTTCGATTTGCAATTTCATAATCAGCTTGTTTGGCTTGTATAAGTATCTCCCTTCTTATTTTTTCTTTGTCACGACTAATTGTATTAATTCCTCTAATATTTCCTTCCACAAATAAATCCATAAATATATTTTCCGGAACTTTAACAACCTTTTCTTCTGAAGACAATAGAGTTATCTGTTCATTACCATTATTAATAATTAGATACTGATTACCATCCCATATTACATTAGTACCTATATCAGTTCTCACTATTTCAGGTTTACAATTTTCTTGTTGTTGCTCACTAATAGCACTATTTATAAAAGAATGATATTGTTCAACGCTTATATATACAGGAGTTCTATCGGGTTCACTAAGTAAATAAGTGTTTAAATCAACATAAATTTCATTACATATTATTAAATCGTATACATAATCAGCTGAATATAAATTAGAAGATTGAATTAAGTCTTGAAGGGATATTCCTGGAGAAGTTTTAATTATATTGAAGATAACATTTTTAATATCACTTGATATATTTTGTTGACCAGTTCTTAAATAATCATCTAAAAACTGAAAATTACGAGACAATACCCAATTAATTTCACTATCTGATCTAACTCTAAATTTTAAAGCATGTTCCATTGCCCATTGTTCCGCCGGCGACGAACACCATTGCCCTGTTTCATTTTTTTTATATCTTACTGGCTCTTTTTCAAATAATTTTATAAGTTCTCTTTCAGTTTTCCATTCTTCAAAGTAAATAGCATCTTTTGTAATGACTAAAAAGTCAGGAGTATAGATAGGAGCCACTTTTCTACCATTAGACTTTTGATATTGAAGTTTAATTTTAGTTGGTTGATCATAATACTCTAAAACATTCGGGTCATTCTCCATCATAAAAATAGCTGGTAACTCAACCTTAGAAGATTCATATTGAATTGTGTAACCCATTTTTTTACTAGGATATGTTCCACAAACATTATGATGACCGCCTCCTACACGACGTACAGGTTCAGAAACACGTATATGATTTATGAATTCTTGGGTTTTCTTAGGTATATGTAATTTTAAACATAGCTGTTCAAATTCAAAATCACTTAACATAAATAGGCTCCTCTCATCTTCTCATTCTAATATCTTCTTTAACCACTCTTCACGTATTCGCCTTTCATGTAGAAGGCCCGGTTTATTTAAAAACTTTTCAACTTCTCTTCGACTAGGATAGACTTCATTTTCTTGAAGATAGTTAATCGCCTTATCAATATCTCGCAACAATTCAACATTTCTATTATGTTGTTGTTGAATACAATATTCTTTATGCCGGTTTACAATCAGATGGCATATCTCTGGAAATTTAGACATTAAGACCTTCCTGTCATATCCTAGTATTTTAGAAGCTTTTGATAGGGATATCGATGGCTTTTGCGAAAGAAATATCTCTAATTTCCTTTGTAGCTCCTCTTTATTAATCTTTCTTCTTATTAAGTTTTTCTCTCGTTTTGGTTCAACCTTTCCGTTAAACTTAAGATTAAATTTAGAATCACCATTTAAAAGCTGAGTTAATGAAACATTGCTATTAAAACAGATATCCAAAACTTTTCCTAGTGAAGGTAATCTCCCACCATAAACCCAATCCCATAGTGTTACTTTTGGAATATTAATCAACCTCGCAAATTCTGCTAAATTTCCATTCGTGTAACCATTAATTAACTGCAAAAGAGCATTAGAAATGGATTCCTTATCATTTTCTTGAATTAAAAATGTCCGATTTGCTACTAAATTACTTATTTCTTTTGTCTTAAATAACTCCTTATCATTCTCTATTTTCTTTATCTCACGTTTTCCTAGCCAGTTACTACAATAAGGACAATAGCCAATCAACATTTTCCTATGTAGTATTGGCAAGTTTTTATTACAAGAGGAACAGATATTTTCCAACTCACAATTATGCTGTACACAAACTCTTACATCTTTAAAGAACCAAATCAATGGATAATAAGAATCTTCTTGCCATTGGTGTAAACATATTGGACACCAAGCTAAGTTATTTTTTAATAAGTCCCTTGATGCAATCAAATCTTTAATTTCTCTCAGTGTTGTCTCTTTTATATCATTTCTACCTGTCAACAATCCTAAAATACGAGTAAATTCTGATGCGCTTTTATCAAAACTATTTAAGCTTTTTGCTCCATCATAAAATCTATTTCCACCATTAATGCTACTATTTAATATGTATCTATTATCTAAAATAGGAGCAATTATTTTATTAATTAATGCCCCTGTTATAATATTATGTTCTGCAGATAAACGAATAACATAGCTACTTAAACTTTCACACATTCCTGTTCCAATTTCTTTCGGTGAAACAGGATATAACATGCTAGTATTAGTATTAATCTTAAAAAACTTCATATCCCCTATTTACTCCTCAAACAAAAATTCTGAATATTATTACCATCTTAACCTATTCCCTGTGAAAATAAACTCTCTTAAAACGATATACATCCTCGTAAAAAAATACAACTCCCCTCCAGAACGAAATCTACAATTTAAATTTTATATCTATATATTCCTCAATAAGTTCATGACTTTAATTCTTGTTATAAAAAACAAAGCTGTTATCATTCCACCTTCCAACCACAAAAATACCGAGTAGGATATACTCGGTATTTTTTGCTATCGTTCTTTCGGAAGAACAATTCCTTTATATAATTGAACTGTTATGAAATAGTAAATCGAATAAATAACTACAAAAATCATAATTGGTAACCAAATACGGAAGTATGGATCGATTAATATAAATCCAAATATATTCATACCTAGTAGAACATGTACAATTCCTACTATAGCTGGGAATAAGAATACAAAGAATAGCTCTTTATAGATAGACTTTGTTAATAATTCATGACGGACACCAATTTTACGTAGCATTTCATAGCGTACAATGTCTTTTGAAGCACCGGAAAGTATCTTAAACATTAAAAAACTTGCCATCATCGCAAGGAAAGCAATACCTAAGAAGAATCCCATAAATACTGTTCCGCTAGCACTAGCGTATATCCCATTATATATTTGGTATTTACTGAAGATGTCCTCAACTTTGACATTTTTATACTTAACTAGCTGTAATTCGTCAATTTTTTTCCACTTGTCTAAATATGATAAAAAATCACCCGTTTTTCCAATTAACACTATGTTTTCTTTTTCTTGTATTTTATCGTACATTTTTTGATCTACTATTTTTTGTATTTTGTCATTATAACCTAAATAACTTGGATGAAGGCGATTTAAGGCTTGATTCCACTCATCTGGAATGATACTTGTCTTCTCCTTATTTTCTATATCGTATCCTGAAATTGCTCCTACAGGAAGATTTTCAGAAACACGTTTTTCTTTATATTTACCCTTTTTTTCTGTTCCAACCTGAACAAGTGGACGGTTTTTCTCTAAATCTTCTTTTAAATTATATATATATTTCTCATCTACTTTATAGCGATATTCATTCTTTTCTTTAAATGTAATACCATCTAAAATGTTCTTTTCTTCTGTTGTTGGATTATGAATGACTGCATCGTATATCTCAAGATTATCAGTTGATTTCATTACATTATTTTTGAACGCCATTCCACCTGAAATTGCTCCGGCACCAAGTGCTACTAACATTGCTACTGTAGCAAGTACCCTTGTTAAACTATTAATACGGAAGTTTAATTGGGCAAACGTAAAGGCATTAAGGCCTTTTTCACTATAATTCTTATTGCTTTTTAACTTTTTAATAATAAGTGGAAGAACAGAAGCAAATAACATATATGTTCCTGCTGTAGTTGTTAACATTGCAATCATAGGACCCTGCTCTTTTAATTTATTCATATAAATCATGGAAGCATAGCCAATTACTAATAAAAGAATAGCCAAAAATGAAATTACCCAAGTCCGCTTTCCATTGCTTATTGTACGTTCTGCTGAAGCGTCTGCATGTACAAGTTGCAGAACAGAAATTCGTGATAATTTCATACTATTCATAATGGCAGATAGTATAAATATCACCAAGAAAAACATACAAGTAACTAACATCGATGGTATATAAAACGCTTGATAACCATCTGCGGTGAACTCCAATTGCTTCATAAGGAGTTTACCTACTCCTTGCGATAACCCTATTCCTACTGTAAGTCCAATTACTAAGGATACTGCTCCAATTACGATTGTTTCCAGAAACATAAGCGTTGTGACCTTATGCTTTTTTGCTCCTAACATCATATACATCCCAAATTCTTTTTGGCGTAGAGACATCAAAAAAGAATTTGCATATAGAACATAGAAAAATGTAATGATTGCTAATAGCACTGAGCCAGCTTGGAAAACAGGGCCAATTGACCGAATAGTAGTATTCGCTTCAACAAATGCTTCATTTAAAGCCAGTGTTTGAAACATGTAAAAAATTGAAATTGACATAACAAGACCAATAAGTAAAACGATATAATCTTTCATTTTACTCTTTAGTCCTGACATAGAAAGCTTAAATAACATGCTAAACCTCCTTTCTTATCCTTTTTGTGTACCTAAGTCTGCAAGTACATCTAAAATTTCTTTATAAAACGATTCGCGCGTACCACTACGCTGAATTTCCTTATATAGCTCACCGTCTTGAATGAATAAAATACGCTGACAGTAACTTGCGCTATATGGATCGTGCGTGACCATCATAATGGATACACCTTGTTTTTCATTTAAGTTTTTCATTGCATCTAATAAACTTTTTGCGTTTTTAGAATCAAGCGCTCCTGTTGGCTCATCTCCTAAAATAATTGCTGGTTCATGCACAAGTGCACGAGCCGCTGCTGAACGTTGTTTTTGTCCACCAGATACCTCAGATGGATATTTTCGAAGAATTTCTGAGATCCCTAACATTCCCGCTACCTTTTCTACCTTTGGTCTAATCCTTTTAGAAGAAACACCTTGCAATGATAGTGGTAACGCAATATTCTCATAAATTGATAGATTTTCAAGCAAGTTAAAATCTTGAAAGATAAAACCTAATTTTTGAGAACGGAAATCTGAAAGTTCCCCTTGTTTCATTTTTGTGATATCGATACCAGCAATTTCAACAATACCTCCAGTTGCCGCATCTAATGTTGAAATTACATTTAATAATGTTGTTTTTCCCGAACCAGATGGTCCCATGATTCCAACAAATTCACCCTCTTGAATCGAGAACGATACATCTCGTAAAGCATGCGCCTGATTTTCACCTTTTTTACCGTACACTTTTTGAACATTTTTTACGTTTACAACTGTGTTGCTCATCGTATTCTCCTACCTTTTCTTTTCATTTGAAACAGCTATTATTTTATTTTTTTAGTTTTTCTTTTACTTTTTCAGGAACTTTTTCTTCCTGTACTTTCTCAAATTCGTAAACATATTTTCCTTTTACATGTACTTTTAAATAAGAATTTACATACTCATCCTTACCAGCCATCCCTACTTTGATGGTATTCGCATTTCCTAGTTCATCAACTCCGTCTAACGCATAATAATACCTTTTACCATCATGTTCAGGATCAGGTTTCGCTTCACCTTCTGTATAAACGTATACATCCTTTTCTTTCACTAGTGGATTAAATCTATCTATTGTATCTCCCCCTACATAAGTTAATAATCCACCTCCTACAACAATTAATCCTGAAACTGCAATCAATGCTTTTTTCATTTCTTTTCCACCTTTCTTTTCTTATGTGATTTATTTTGATATCATCTATTCTTTTAGAATGGATATGCTCTCTAACACATTTTTTAGTATAAAGAGCGTTTCTTAACAAAAAGTGAGGTAGCTTCTTAAGTTTTTCTTAACAAAAAATTTCACATTGCAAAAAAAGAACCCTTTTTATAAGAGTTCTTTTTTACAATACAAGTACATATTTAATTTGTTTTGGCCATCTTAAAAAATAACAGAAATACGATACTATTCTGCAGCAATAGGTAGCGAAATAATAAATTGTACCAGTCCATCTTCATATTCAGCTCGAATATCTCCACCTTGCATATCAACAATGCTTTTAGCAATCGCCAGTCCAAGACCAGATCCCTCCGAGACTCTACTTCTTGACTGATCCTTTTTATAAAAGCGTTCAAATAAGTGTTCTAGCTCTTTTTTTGTAAATTCTTCACTTGGATTTTTTACAGAAATTTGAATGGTTTCTTTTTCTCGCTGCAGAGAAACTTTAATTTCTCCTTCATCTTTACTATATTTAATTGCATTCATTAGTAAGTTATCAAATACACGAACAATTTTCTCCGAATCAACTACAGCATATATTCGTTCCTCTGGAAACTCTTTCGTAATTGAAAGACCATGTTCTTCAGCTTGTGGTACCAACTCTTCAATTAATTGATCTAGCATTTCATTGATACATATCTCTTGTTTTTCTAGCACAATATTCTCATTCGTTAATTTTGTATACTCAAATAAATCTTCTATTAAATTTTTGAGTTGTTCAGATTTTGAAAAAGCAATTTTTATATACTCATCATATTGTTCCCTGTTTTCATACTTTGCATCTTGTAATAAACGCAAATATCCCATGATAGAAGTAAGCGGTGTGCGTAAATCATGCGAGACATTTGTAATCAATTCATTTTTTTGTCGTTCAATTTCCCTCTCTTTTTCTATATTCACCATAAGTTCTTCAGCCATTTGATTAATATTTTTCGTTAACAAAGCCATCTCGTCTTGTCCCTTCTCTTCAATTCGATATGCTAAGTTTCCTTTTGCAATTTCATTTACGCCTTGTACCATCACTTCAATCTCTTTCATTTTTTTCTTTGTAATATAAAAGAAAGAAAAAATAAATACAATAATCCCCATAAGTGATGGGAAAACTCCCTCTTTTATATCATAAGTAATAGATCCTTTAGGAATCGCACTTACAAACATATATAAATTTTTACCCTCAACCGTAATTGGATAAAAGGTGATGAACTCTTTACGTATTTCATCTGTACTTGAAGCATCCTTATTAAATTCAACTTGATTTACTGCAAAATTCATTACATTACTAATTGTATTATGCAAATTAATTTCTACTTCTTGTGCCTGTTTCGTTTTATATAAAACCTTTCCAGTTTCATCTGTAACCAATACTTTTAAATCATTTGTTTCCTCTGCAGCCTCACTATTAATTATTTCTTGCAGGCTGTTTATTTTATTTTCACTTATTGCTTTTTCTGCAATCTGCTTTGCTTGAATGTTAATATTCTCCATACCAGTACTATAGTCAACGTAAGCTGTTGAATTTGCTCCTTCAGCAAGTGGAGCTACGGCCCTTGATACAACGAAGCCGAATAATGCACAGAGAAAAAAGGTTGTAATGAGTTGTATTCTAATGCTTTTAAAAATATAACATTGTAATTTTTTAAACATCCTTTTAATTTTATTATTCAAAGGATGAAATAATTTAAATATCTTTTTCAATTTTATATCCTACTCCCCAAACAGTTTTAACGTAACGAGGCTTTCTCGGATTTTCTTCAATTTTTTCACGTATTTTCCGAATATGTACCATCACGGTATTATCAGATTGAAAAGACTCCTCTTTCCACACTCTTTCATAAATTTGTTCTGCACTCATTACCATCCCTTGATTGCGAGCAAGTAATTCTAAAATTGCAAACTCCCTCGGTGTTAGTTTTACTTCTTCATCGGCAACAGTTACTTTATGTGTCGCTACATTTATTTTCATATCTCCAATTTCAACTTCGTTTTCATTTTGTACGCTTATTCCACTGTTCATTTTCATGTACCTTCTAAGTTGTGACTTAATTCGAGCAATGAGTTCTAACGGATTAAAAGGCTTTGTAACATAGTCATCTGCACCCGTTGTTAGCCCTAAAATCTTATCCATATCTTGCGTTTTTGCAGATAACATAATAATAGGCATTTCTGCTATTTCTCTTACCTTCATACACATGTGGATACCATCAATTTTGGGCATCATAATATCAAGTACAATTAAGTGCACCTCGTTTTTCTTTAGTAGTTCTAATCCTTCTTCTCCATCTTCAGCTTGCAAGACCCTATAGCCCTCATTTTTTAAATAGATAGCGATGAGTTCTCGAATTTCCTTCTCATCATCCACTATCATAATTGTTTCTTTACTCATAAAATCTCCTCCGATGTAATTTCCAAAACTTATGATTCTCTCTATTTACTTACCACAGCGCTTCGTTTCTGTATATATAAGTACGAAATAAAAGCAATGATAAAGACAATGCCACCAAAATATATACCATATTCTGTCGTAATTGCTACAATTGTTTCTATATGCTTTCCAAATAAGGAACCCAGTAGAAAATAAGCAAGTGTCCAAACAAAACCGGTTGTATATGAATACAGAGCATAAATTCTAAATGACATGTTATTCATTCCTACTAAGTAAGGAATGATGTGTCTAACGACAGGTATAAAGTAACTTGTTACTAGTGCATAATGTCCGTATTTACCAATCATCTTTTTTGATTGTAACAAGTACTTTGCCTTTTTCTTTTTTATTAATTTATCAAGTACCTTGGTACCAAATACTTTGCCCAATATATAACCTAAAGAAAGTCCAGAGACAACTCCTAAATAGGTTAACAAAAAGGCTGGAATTACACTTAATATACCCACTGATGATACAAAACCACCGCTCATAACAATCATTTCATCTGGAATTGGCATACCGACAATTCCGAGCCATAAACAGAAGAATAAAGCGGTGTAACCATACTGCTCAATATAAGATAATAATTCATGTAATTCCATTATGCATATGTCCCCCTCACCGATTTTTTACAGCTAAAGACATAAGCTGGTGGGAAGTTAAACCAAACTTTTTTAAATTGGATATCTGGAAAAAAGTCTTCAATAAATCCTTTTTTGATAAGTGAATATTGAAAGGTTATAAACTTTCCATTCTCACGTAACGACTCCATCACGTTACTTAAAATACTTGATGATTCTCCTTTTGGCAAGGAAGTGAAAGGTAATCCTGATAATACATAATCCACACCGTTTATTTGTAACTCTTCCACATACCTTTGAATATTTTCAGCTGATCCATGTATGACTACGACACTTGCATCATCTTGATATTGCTTCTGTAACTTTTTGAAAAAAACTTCATTAATTTCAATTAGAATAAATGTAGTTTTTTTCTTTTTCCTCTTCATAATCTCTTTCGTAAAAGATCCTGTTCCTGGCCCTAATTCTACAATACATTTTGCCACTTCAAAATCGATTGCATCTACCATTGCTTTTGCTAATATATTAGAGCTTGGTGCAATTGCCCCTGTGTTTTTTGGGTGTTTTATAAATTCACTTAAAAATGTAATAAATTGCATCTCTATCTCCTCGTTCATTTGATATGGTGTGAAGTAGATTTCAGTATAAATTTTATTTCTTAACAAATATCGAGGAGGATTCTTAAGTTTTTCTTAAAAGAATATAAAACTCCACTTTATAAGAACAAACTTGTATCATTTGAAGATAACATTGTCAGAAAACATTTATTAGCCATAAGTCCGCCTTTGGTGCAAAAATATTAGTACCTCACCTTAGGGTTACAAAATAAAAAGGTGAAATTCTTTATCCGAATTTCACCTTTTTGTTTTAGATGTATGTTTTGTTTTTAACGTAGCATCAATTTAAAGGTTTCTTCTATTAATTAAGAAGCTTTAGATGTTGTTTTCCACGACAAATAAGTCCATTTTCGGAGTAAGTTCTCCAACGGTCCATATTTATATTTCTTTAAATATAATGAACTAATAAAACATTGGATAGAATAGATTATTAACGCAACAAAAATCAAACTGATTGAATCTAAATTTTTGAATAGCCCAATATGATATCCGCATACAAAAATAACAGTTTGCATAATATAATTTGTTAATGAAGTTTTTCCGACATTTTCAAACCATTTAAAAATTTTCATTTTAGAGAAATGGATAAATATCAAAGAAAAAGCTGCAATATAACCTATTGCTAAAAGTAATGATCCAATATTTAATACGAATAATGACCACTTATTTTCAAAAATCATAATACTAATATATTTCATACTCAAAGCGATTGGAATTAAAATAAGTCCTCTTTTATACCATACATATTCTTGTTCTAAAGACACAAATACATTCTTTTTTGCAGCAGCCATGCCAAATAAGAATAGTGGCATTGTTTGTGAATTAGTAAGTATTGATAGTGAAAATAAAAATATTCCGATAATTATTAAAGTTCTTGGTTTCTTTTCAATTATAAACAACAGTAAAAAGCCAATGATACCATACGTGAGAAGAACATCTCCTTGCCATAGAGTAGCATGAAGAGTACCTAATAATATAAGCATTGCAAATCTTCTGGTTAGATGCCATCTTACGTGCTTGTTCCTTCTTTTTAAAGATTCCACTAGTTTTATAAGGGAATATCCAAATAGAAATGTAAAGATCGGCATAAAACTGCCTTCCGTTAGAATCTTAATAATTTTTTTTACTTGATCATTAGGTGTATCTAAGAGACCATAACTGTAAATTACAACATTGGCTAATAAAATCCCCAATAAACTAAAACCTCTTAAAGCATCTATTATTCTAATTCTTTCTTTTTGCACAATGAATAATCCTCATTTCGTTTTTTTTTCATAATAAAATAATCTTCTTATTATTTTTTGTTGTTTTTCTTAAGAAATCCTTAATTTTATAGTATCTGTATACTGAAGTGAAAAATTGTTTAAATTTAGAACCATAAATTTGCCGCAAACAAAAAGAACCATAATCTTGCCAAAATGGCAAAGTTATGGTTCAAATCACAAAAAATAAAAAAACCACCAAATATGTATTGGTGGAGACGGTGGGAGTCGAACCCACGTCCAAAAATATCGGCACTTAAGCTTCTACGAGTGTAGTCGATATATTAGCATTTCGCGAACTCTTCGGCCTATCGACAGGCTTCCAAGTTGCTAGTCTGATTGTTCTCTTCCTTCGCCCTCAGACGGCGAACTCCGGCGTAGTCCACTTAGTTTGAGTCCCTTACCCTACCACATGGACGATGGAGGGAGGAACCTTTAGTGCAATTAAGCAGCTAAAGAAAGATTGTTTTGTTTGCCAATTATAGGCTTTGACGTTTTAACGAGGCCGATCCCCTCGACTCGCAACCTAAGCTCGAACTATCCCTGTCGAATCCGTAACGTCCCCATGATAGAAATGGAGCATACGAAGAAATATCGTGATAGCTACTAAGAGCTGTTTTTCAATGTGCAACAACCTTACATAAGTTATTATATCATACGCGCGCCGTTTTACAAATGTAAATATTTGTATTACATCTTTTGACGATCACGGAACGCGCGTGCAATTTCACGGTTTGCTTCTTTCTCTTTTAAATCGTGACGCTTGTCATATTGTTTCTTACCTTTAGCTAAACCGAGTGCCATTTTTGCAAATCCATTTTTTAAATAGATTCTAAGTGGAACTAATGAATATCCTGTTTCTTTTGCAGCTCCCGCCAGCTTATCAATTTCTTTTTTATGAAGAAGTAATTTTCTCGTACGAAGTGGATCATGATTGAAACGATTCCCCTGTTCATACGTACTAATATGCATATTATGAACCCATACTTCACCATTATGTACACGTGCAAACGCATCTTTCAAGTTCACGCGTCCAGCGCGAATCGACTTAATTTCCGTTCCTTGAAGGACCAGCCCTGCTTCGTATGTTTCTTCGATGAAATAATCATGAAATGCTTTTTTATTTTGTGCAATAACCTTACCTGAACCTTTTGGCATATAACGTCCCTCCTCTATTTTTACTATTGTAACAAATGTTAATAAAAAGCGAAAGTGGCTCGCTCAGAATCTTTGGACACCCTAGCTTCCGACAGAGAAGCGCTTTTTGCCTCGTCCGAGGGAGCGAGATGGCCAATAGATTCTAGCCACTGTAGCTGGATTCCAACAAAAAGAAAAACGGCCCCGCTTTTCATCAAAGCGAAGCCACTCTTTTCTTACTTACGCTTTTTCTTTTTCTTCTTGAATCCTGGTACATTTTCGAAGAATCCTTTTTTCTTCTTGCCATTACCATCTTTTTTCCCTGGCTGACTTGCGGAGGCGGAAGCTGAGGCTGAGGCTGATCCTTTTCCTTTACCTTTGCTGCCACGATCAAACTTTCTTCCTGTGCCGCGTTCGCCACCGCGCTCATTACTACGCTCGCTACGTCCACCGCGTTTCTTTCTGCCTGTTCTTGGCTGTTCGATAACGACTGGACGATCTTTGAATTTACGACGAGGTGTACCTTTCATGCCAACGATTTCAAAGTCGATTGCGCGCTCGTCTTTGTTTACGTTAATAACGCGAATTGTAATTTCGTCACCGATGCGGAATACGTTACCTGTACGTTCTCCGATCATTGCGAAATGCTGCTCGTCATAACGGTAGTAATCATCTGTTAAGTAGCTAACGTGTACAAGACCTTCAATTGTATTTGGAAGCTCTACGAATAAACCGAAGTTTGTTACAGAGCTAATCATGCCGTCATACTCTTCACCGATCTTATCAAGCATATATTCTGCTTTTTTCAGTTCGTCTGTTTCACGCTCTGCTTCAACAGCACGGCGCTCCATATTAGAAGAGTGCTCTGCAATCTCAGGTAAGTTTTCACGCCATTTCGCTTGCGTTTCGTTGTCGACTTTACCATTAATGATATATTCACGAATTAATCTATGAACGATCGTATCTGGGTAACGACGAATTGGCGATGTGAAATGCGTGTAGAACTCAGTTGATAAACCGAAATGTCCTAGGCTATCCGAATCGTAACGTGCTTGCTTCATAGAACGAAGCATAACTGTTGAAATGACTACTTCTTCAGGCTGACCTTGAACCATTTCAAGAATTTGCTGCAACGCACGAGGATGTATTTCATTCGCACGTCCTTTTACTGCATATCCGAAGTTTGTTACAAACTCGAAGAAACGCTCAAGCTTATCTTCTTTCGGATCTTCATGGACACGGTACATGAATGGTACGTTCATCCAGTGGAAGTGCTCCGCTACTGTTTCGTTCGCAACAAGCATAAACTCTTCAATTAACTTCTCTGATACAGAACGATCACGCATGACAACATCAGTCGGTTTTCCTTCTTCATCTACTAATACTTTTGCTTCTTTAAAGTCAAAGTCAATTGCACCGCGGCGCATACGCTTTTCACGTAAAATCTGTGCCAATTGTCCCATCTCTTTAAACATCGGTACTAGCGGCTCATAGCGCTTAATTAACTCTTCATCCTCATCTTCTAAAATGCTTCTTACGTCAGCATACGTCATACGCTCTGTCGTTTTAATAACACTTTGGAAAATCTCGTGCTTTACAACATCACCTAAATTGTTGATTTCCATTTCACAAGATAGTGTCAGACGGTCTACTTTCGGATTTAATGAGCAAATACCGTTAGATAGACGATGCGGAATCATCGGAATTACACGGTCAACAAGATATACACTCGTCGCTCTTTCCGCTGCTTCAACATCAATCGGAGAACCTTCTTGAACGTAATGACTTACATCCGCAATATGAACACCCAGCTTGTAATTACCGTTCTCAAGCTTCGTCACTGTAACAGCGTCATCTAAATCTTTCGCGTCTGCGCCGTCAATTGTAACAATCATTTGGTCACGTAAATCACGGCGATCTTTTAAATCTTCTTCTGAAATCGTTTCTGGTACACTGTTTGCATGCTCCATCACTTCTTCAGGGAACGCTAAAGGTAAATGATGTTTATGAATAACAGATAAAATATCTACTCCCGGATCATTTTTATGACCAAGAATTTGAATAACTTCACCTTCCGCACTTAAACGGTTCTCTGGATAGCTCGTAATTTTCACAACTACTTTATGGCCTTCTACGGCGCCCATAGATGCACTTTTCAAGATGAAAATATCACTTGTCCAGCGTTTATTATCAGGGATAACAAACCCAAAGTTCTTCGACTCTGTATATGTACCAACTAGTTCCTTCGTTCCACGCTCTAAAATACGAACAATCGCGCCTTCTTGGCGTGATCCACTTGATTGTGAGCTAACACGCGCTAATACTGTATCACCATGAAGTGCGCCATTTAATTCTGTGGGCGGGATGAAAAGATCATCATCTCCGGTTTTCTTCTCTTCTGGAACAACGAACGCAAAACCACGTGCGTGCCCAATTAGTTTCCCGCGCACTAAGTTCATTTTTTCTGGAAGACCGTAGCGGTTACTACGTGTGCGAATAACAAGCCCCTTTTCCTCCATCATTACAAGTGCCTTTACGAAATCTTTAAAGCCCTCAGAGCCCTTGATTCCAAATGCAGCTTCTAATTCTTGTATCGTTAACGGTTTATACGCTTCTTCTCTCATAAATAATAACAACTTATCAATATGTTCTTGTATGATTTCTTCCAAGCAAAAATACCTCCTTTAAACCCTTATATTATTTAGTGTATCCGAAAGATGGGGGATGTATAAAGTGAAACTTCAATCATCTCCCAATGATTTTTTTACAGTTTTCATAAAATGAAATTTTAATCAGTGTTTTTTTATTCCCACCAATTATTAGCCCGCACCAATCCGGGCAAAAAATTCCCTTATGAAAAAAAGAGGCAACTAGACCTTACCAATCTAGTTGCTCCAAGAAGTTATATACATCCTCATGTAGCACATCACGTTCTTTATCAAGTGTAATGACATGCGTAGAGTCTTCATACCATTTAATGTCTTTTAACGTAGATTCTACACCGTTATAAATAATGTTAGCACTATCTGTATTGATCATCTCATCATGGCGTGCTTGTACAACGAATGTTGGAGCATAAATCATATCAACATTATTGCGTACGTCACGAATCAACTCTTGTAATGCTTTTAATGTATTCATCGGTGTCTGTTTAAATTCGAACATTTCCTGCTCAATTCGCTCTGGTGATTTTTGTTCACGCTTTTTATATTCGCGGGCATATGCCAATATACCTTGGTACATAATTTCTTCACTTTTAATGTACATTGGTGCACACATTGGTACAACACCTAAAATCGGTAATGTATAAGCAAGTTTTAATGAAAATACTCCACCTAATGATAATCCAACTGCAGCTATTTTCTCGTAACCTTGATCTTTTAAATGCTGGTAGGCATTCATTACATCTTTCCACCAGTCTTCAGGACCTGTATGAACAAGCTGCTCTGGTGGTACACCGTGTCCTTTATAAATTGGCGCATGACAAGTATAGCCTTTCTTCTCTAAAAAACGTCCAAGCATGCGTACGTCAGCTGAGTTCCCTGTGAATCCATGTAATAATAAAACAGCGCGGTCTCCACCTTCAAATGTAAATGGTTTTGGAGATGCTAATTTCATCATGTACTTCTCCTCTTTCTCTTCTGTAATCTAGTCGTATTCTTTCTATTCTTAGTGTACCATATTTATAATTCTATAATCTAATTAGAAACTTTTTTCGAATAACAAATTAAAAAAAGAAGAACCATTAGCATAATCCGCTAACGCTCCTTCTTTTAATTTTATAAATTTAAGTACGTAACAGCGATTGTTAGTGTAAAGAACAATACAGCTAAAACAACTGTAATACGGTTTAATACCGCTTCAATTCCACGTGCTTTTTGCTTACCAAATAATTGCTCTGCACCGCCTGAAATTGCACCTGAAAGGCCTGAGCTATTACTAGACTGCATAAGTACCATAACAATTATTAAAATCGATACAATAATAAGTAAAACGGATAATAACGTATGCACTTGGCGTACCTCCTACAAAGATTCAGTTATTTTAACTGTAGCACAAATCCTATAGAAAAGCGAGAGCTATAGGGGCGCTCTCGCTTTTCTTCTATTACATAAACATCATTGCAAATAATGGTCCGAGCACACATGTCAAAATTGCTGTTAATGTCATTGTTACCGATCCAATAACACCTTCATGCTCATTATTTTTCATCGCTCTCATAACGCCCATAATGTGAGAAGCGCATCCAAATCCAATCCCTTTACCAACCGAGTTTGTAACGCGGCTCCATTTTAACAAAATTGGTCCTGTAATCGTTCCAGTGATCCCTGCGATAACGACGAAAGCCGCTGTTAAGGACGGGACACCACCCACTTGTTCTGATACACTCATCGCAACTGGCATTGTCACTGACTTTGGTAAAGAAGATAAAATTAAGCTTTTATCGGTTCCCATAAGTGTTGCGATAGCCATATCACTTGCAATCGCAACTGTCGTTCCAACAATTACACCGCCAGCAATTGGTACAACGTATTTTTGCAGAACGTGGCGTTGTTTATAGAGCGGGATTGCGAATGCTACAACACCTGGTCCAAGTAATTCCGCAATCCAACCACCACCGCTTTCCATATAATTTTGATAAGGTATATCAAGTACTATAAATAAGAAAGCCATTAATCCTGTCGCTACAAGCATTGGAATAGTAAATGGTGTTGGAAATAATTTATAGATTTTTTTAGATAATTGATATAATAGCACCGTAAAAAGAACCCAACCAATTCCGATTAATATTTGGCTCATTGTGTCTCTTTTTCCTTTCTATTCGCAAGATATTGTCCTGTATGTCCTGCGGCAACAATAATTAAAAATGTACTCGCTATAATTGTAATGAATAGGGAAATTCCTTTACTCATCAAAAAAGCACCGTAATTCATTAGGCCGAGCGTTGGCGGAATTAATAAAAACGGCATAATAGCAACGAGCGTTTCTGCTCCTAAATCAAACCATTTCACTGGAAGTACTTTTAGGCTAAGTAAAACAAGTAAGAGAAACATCCCAATCAAACTTCCTGGAATCGGAAGATTCACCATCTCTTGCACCCAATTTCCAACCATATAAAGCACATAAAGAGCTGCAATTTGGACAAGAATCTTTGTAAATTTCATGTTCATCATCCCTCATATTTATACGATCTTCTATTAATATCTTTATCATAGTATAAATTGTAAAAAGCTGCAATTTATCAACTTGACAGCAAAAATGCATCACATTATGCGCTTACACCCTTGATATGACTGCGTTTCCGAATGAATTTTATGTCAAAAACATTGACCTATTATGTAAAGTTTATATTTTCTGAATTTTAAATGTTACTATTTTAATAAAATAAATCCCTTTACTCAGTTTATATTCTGCCTTCCCTCTAGCACACATACATATAAGAATAGGTGGTGAACATATGTCTAAAAAAGTTCTCATTTTTTGTGATCCTGGAATCGACGATACGATAGCCCTCCTACTCGCATTCTTTATCGATGAAATTGAAATCGTTGGGATTGTCGCTGATTACGGCAATGTTCCAAAAGAAATGGCCGTACAAAATGCTCATTTTCTTAAACAAAAATCAAGAAATGGAGATATGAAAATATTTGGTGGTTCAGAATGTCCTCTCAATGGAAGTCCGCCCGCTTTTTTTACCGATGTTCACGGTAAAGAAGGATTAGGACCAATCATCCCAAATGAAAAGTTACAACACGGAGAAATGGAGAATTTCTTTGAAGTTATTCCTCTTATTGAACAATATAAAGACGAACTAGTCATTGTTAGTTTAGGGCGCCTCACTTCCCTAGCTATTTTATTTATTTTATGTAAAAACTTAATGCAGCAAATCCAGTCTTATTACGTAATGGGCGGTTCCTTTTTACATCCAGGTAATGTCACTCCAATATCGGAAGCAAATTTTTATGGCGATCCAATCGCGGCTAACATTGTATTACAATCCGCATCTAACATGTACATATACCCGTTAAATGTAACGCAGTATTCCATCGTTACACCTGACATGGCTGAATACATTGAAGCAAAAGGCAAAGCCCCCCTCGTCAAACCCCGTTTCGATCACTATTACTACGGATATTATAAAGGTACCTTGCCGCATTTAAAGGGAAGCCCATTTCATGACACAATACCAATACTCGCTTTATTTGATAACTCTATGTTCACTTATCACCAGTCACCGATTGTTGTCATGACAGAATCTTATGCACAGGGAGCAAGTATAGGAGAATTTCGCTCTTTAGTGCAGCCAAAGCCATTTATTGATTTGCCGAGTCATCAAATCGCAATTGATTTTGATTATAACCGTTTCTTTAAACATTTTATGTCGCTTATGACAGGTGAAAGATTTTAGCAAAAAAAACAGACCGTGATTTCTCACGGTCTGTCGTTATTTTCTACAATTATCGTTTGATGTTGTAGAAAGATTTTAAACCATCGTAAACAGCGATTTCGCCTAGTTCGTCTTCGATGCGTAATAATTGGTTGTACTTAGCAATACGGTCAGTACGGCTCATAGAACCAGTTTTGATTTGGCCAGCGTTAGTTGCAACTGCGATGTCAGCGATTGTAGCATCTTCAGTTTCACCAGAACGGTGAGATACAACTGCTGTGTAACCAGCACGTTTAGCCATTTCGATAGCTTCGAAAGTCTCAGTTAAAGTACCGATTTGGTTAACTTTAATTAAGATTGAGTTAGAGATACCTTTTTCGATACCTTCAGCAAGTTTTTGAGTGTTAGTTACGAATAAGTCGTCACCAACTAATTGTACTTTATCACCGATACGCTCAGTTAATAATTTGTGACCATCCCAGTCGTTTTCGTCTAAACCATCTTCGATAGAGATGATTGGGAAGTCTTTGCAAAGCTCTTCATAGAAATCAACCATTTCTGCAGAAGTTAAGCCAGTACGGCCTTCGCCTGCAAGGTCATATTTACCAGTTTCTTTGTTGTAGAACTCAGAAGAAGCAACGTCCATTCCTAAGAATACGTTCTCGCCAGCTTTGTAACCAGCTTTTTCGATAGCTTCGATGATTACTTCTAGAGCTTCACGGTTAGAACCAAGGTTTGGAGCGAATCCACCTTCATCACCTACTGCAGTGTTAAGACCTTTGTCATGTAATACAGCTTTAAGTGCATGGAATACTTCAGCACCCATACGGATTGATTCTTTGAATGTTGGAGCACCAACTGGTAAGATCATGAACTCTTGGAAGTCTACGTTGTTATCAGCGTGAGAACCACCGTTGATGATGTTCATCATTGGAGTTGGTAATTGTTTTGCGTTGAATCCACCAAGGTAACGGTATAATGGAAGACCTACGAAGTCAGCTGCTGCGTGAGCTACTGCCATAGATACACCAAGGATAGCGTTAGCGCCTAGTTTACCTTTGTTTGGAGTGCCATCTAATTCGATCATAGCACGGTCGATACCAGCTTGGTCAGTTACGTCGAAACCAACGATTTCTGGAGCGATTGCTTCGTTAACGTTGTTTACTGCGTTCATAACACCTTTACCAAGGTAACGAGATTTGTCACCGTCACGTAATTCTACTGCTTCGTGCTCACCAGTAGATGCACCACTTGGTACGATAGCGCGTCCGAAAGCGCCGCTTTCTGTGTAAACTTCTACTTCTACAGTTGGATTACCACGAGAGTCAAGGACTTCGCGAGCATAAACATCAATAATTGTTGACATAATAAATTCTCTCCTTTTTATATAAGCAAATTATTTAATAATTGTTTTACCTGTCATTTCTTTCGGTTGTTCCACATTTAAAAGTGTAAGCATTGTTGGAGCGATATCTCCCAAAATACCACCTTCACGAAGCTCT
This sequence comes from Bacillus cereus group sp. BfR-BA-01383, assembly GCF_022663495.1. NCBI lineage: Bacteria > Bacillati > Bacillota > Bacilli > Caryophanales > Bacillaceae > Bacillus > Bacillus cereus group sp. BfR-BA-01383. The sequence goes on along the minus strand of NZ_JAKUFP010000010.1, from coordinate 73,851 downwards.
ATATCATTTTTTGTAACGATGAAAGGAACCGGGTTAGTTGTATGAGCTGTCATTGGTCCACCATCAGCAGTTAACTCCTGATCAGCATTACCATGGTCAGCAGTAATAAGTGCTACACCATCTTTTGCAAGAATCGCTTCTACAACTTTTCCTAAACATTCGTCAGTTGCTTCTACTGCTTTAATTGTTGGTTCCATCATCCCAGAATGGCCAACCATATCACAGTTCGCAAAGTTAAGAATGATAACATCATGTTTATCATTTTCGATTTCATTTACTAAAGCGTCCGTTACTTCGTAAATGCTCATTTCAGGTTTCAAATCATACGTTGCAACCTTCGGTGAGTTAATTAAAATGCGCTCTTCTCCTGGGAATTCAGCCTCACGACCACCGCTAAAGAAGAATGTAACGTGCGGATACTTTTCAGTTTCCGCGATGCGAAGTTGCTTTAATCCCGCTTGCGCAACAACTTCACCTAAAGTGTTATCAAGGTTCATTGGCTTGAATGCCACATAACCATCTACAGTTTCACTGAAATGTGTCATACAAACGAATTCAGGAATGTGAGGTACTTTTTCACCACGATCGAACTCACGGAAGTCTTCGTTTGTAAATACACGAGCAATTTGAATTGCACGGTCTGGGCGGAAGTTATAGAAGATAACTGCATCATCATTATTGATTGTTGCAACTGGCGTGTCATCTTCGTTAACAATTACAGACGGCAATACGAATTCATCGTAGATACCATTTGCATAAGAGTCTTCTACACACTCTTCTGCTGATTTATAAGTAGGGCCTTCACCATTCACCATAGCACGGTAACATTTTTCTACGCGATCCCAACGCTTGTCACGGTCCATGGAGTAATAACGACCAGAGATAGTCGCGAATTGTCCTACTCCTGTTTCTTTAATTACTTCATTTGTTGCATCGATATAACCTTTTGCTGTTTGTGGTCCAACATCGCGGCCATCTAAGAATGCATGGATATAAACTTTCTCCACGCCTGCTTTTGCTGCTAAGCGAAGAAGAGCAAACATATGGTTCATGTGACTGTGCACACCACCGTCAGAAAGTAAACCGAATAAATGAAGAGCAGTACCTTTTTCTTTTACGCTTTTAATTGCATTTTGGAACGTTTCGTTCTTGTCGAACTCACCTTCACGAATTGCAACGTTTACGCGTGTTAAGCTTTGATATACTACGCGGCCAGCACCGATGTTTAAGTGACCAACCTCAGAGTTACCCATTTGACCTTCTGGAAGACCTACTGCCTCACCACAAGCTGTAAGCGTTGTGTGAGGGAATTTGTTCCAGTAACCATCAAAATTAGGTTTCTTAGCTTGTGCTACAGCATTCCCGTAAGTTTCTTCGCGTAGTCCGAAACCATCAAGAATGATTAAAGCTGTCGGCTTTCTCATTTTACCGCCCCCAGAAGACCTAAGAACGAAGCAGGCTCTAAGCTAGCACCGCCAACTAAAGCGCCGTCGATGTCAGATTGTGCCATATACTCTTTAATGTTTTCTGGTTTTACGCTACCGCCGTATTGAATACGAACAGCTTCTGCAGCTTCTGGAGAAACAGCTTCTGCAACAACTTTACGGATATGCGCACATACTTCGTTTGCATCTGCAGAAGAAGAAGATTTACCTGTACCGATAGCCCAGATTGGCTCATAAGCGATAACAGTTGCTTTAACTTGCTCTTCTGTTAAACCTGCAAGTGCTTTTGTCACTTGACCTGCTACTAGATCAAATGTTTTTCCGCTTTCGCGCTCTTCTAAAGTCTCACCACAACATACGATTGGTGTTAAACCATGTTCAAATGCTGCAAGAGTCTTTTTGTTTACTGACTCATCTGTTTCAGCAAACATTTCACGACGCTCAGAGTGGCCAAGTACTACGTAGCCTACTTTTAAGTCGCTAAGTGCTACTGGGCTAATTTCGCCAGTGAATGCACCATTTTTTTCGAAGTGCATGTTTTGTGCACCTACTTGTAAGTCAGTTCCTTCAGTTGCTGCTACAAGACGCTCTAAGAATAGAGCTGGAGAGCAAACTACTGCATCAACAGCTGAAGCTGCTGGGATTTGACCTTTAACTTCCTCTACGAAGCTAACTGCTTCAGATAGAGTTTTATTCATTTTCCAGTTACCTGCGATAATTGGTTTACGCATGCTTTGCACCGTCCTTTTTCTTTGGCTGCTACTTATTTGTCGTTAAGACAAACTACACCTGGAAGTTCTTTACCTTCCATGAATTCTAATGACGCACCGCCGCCAGTAGAAATGTGGCTCATTTTATCAGCCATACCGAATTTTTCAACAGCTGCTGCAGAGTCACCACCGCCGATAACAGAGTATGTATCTTCTGCATCTGCTAATGCTTGTCCTACTGCTTTTGTACCTTCTGCGAATGGAGTCATTTCGAATACACCCATTGGTCCATTCCATACAACAAGCTTAGAGTTTTTAATTACATCTGCATAAATTTCACGTGTTTTAGGACCGATGTCCACGCCTTCCCATGTAGAAGGAATAGAGTCGATACCAACGATTTGAGTCGTTGCAGTTTCAGAGAATTCCTCAGTGATTACAACATCAACTGGCATATAGAAGTTTACGCCTTTTTCTTTTGCAAGTTGCATAAATTCTTTAGCTAGTTCAATCTTGTCGTCTTCACATAGAGATTGACCAATTTCATGACCTAAAGCTTTAACGAATGTGTAAGCAAGTCCGCCACCGATGATTAAGTTATCTACTTTGTCCAATAGATGACGAATTACACCGATTTTATCTTTTACTTTCGCACCACCGATGATAGCTGTGAATGGACGTTCTGGGTTAGAAAGTGCTTTACCTAATACATCTAACTCTTTTTCCATTAGTAAACCAGATACTGCTGGTAGGTAGTCTGCGATTCCTGCTGTAGAAGCGTGAGCACGGTGAGCTGTACCGAATGCATCGTTTACGAAGATGTCAGCAAGAGCTGCAAATTCTTTCGCAAGTTCTGCATCGTTCTTTTCTTCGCCCGCATAGAAACGTACGTTTTCAAGAACTAATACGTCGCCTTCGTTCATTGCTGCAACCATTTCTTGTGCAACTGGTCCGAATGCTTCGTCCGCTTTCTTAACATCTTTACCAAGAAGCTCGCCTAAACGTGCTGCTACTGGAGTAAGACGTAATTCTTCTACTGCTTGACCTTTTGGACGACCTAAGTGGCTTGCTAAAATAACTTTCGCACCTTGCTCTACTAAATATTGAATTGTAGGAAGAGCTGCACGGATACGAGTTTCATCTGTAATTTTGCCTTCTTTCATAGGTACGTTGAAATCAACGCGGCAAAATACACGCTTACCTTTTAAATCTACATCACGAATTGATTTTTTGTTCATTGGATTTCCCTCCGACTACTAGTTAGGATTGACAAAACCCATTCAAAAGCTTAACACATTTGCTTCTAAAATTAAAGAAGAGAGAGAGGGAACAAACCCTCTCCCTCGTTTTGTCATTGATTACTTATATTATTAAGAATTAAAGACCTTTAGAAGTCATGTATGCTGCTAAGTCTACTACGCGGTTAGAGTAACCAGTTTCGTTATCGTACCAAGAAAGTACTTTAACCATGTTACCTTCCATTACCATTGTAGATAATGCATCGATTGTAGAAGAAGCTGTGCATCCGTTATAGTCGATAGATACTAATGGCTCTTCACTGTATCCAAGGATACCTTTTAATTCGCCTTCAGCTGCTGCTTTGAATGCTGCGTTTACATCTTCAACTGTTACTTCTTTGTCAAGTTCAACAACTAAGTCAACAAGAGAAACGTTAGCAGTTGGAACACGTACAGCGCCACCGTTTAATTTTCCTTTAAGTTCTGGTAATACTAATGCTACAGCTTTAGCAGCACCAGTAGATGTTGGAATCATGTTTTCAGCTGCTGCACGAGCACGACGTAAATCTTTGTGTGGTAAGTCTAAGATTTGTTGGTCGTTAGTGTAAGAGTGAATTGTTGTCATCATTCCGCGTTTTACGCCGAATTTTTCGTTTAATACTTTAGCGAATGGAGCTAGACAGTTTGTAGTACAAGAAGCGTTAGATACTACGTTGTGGTTAGCTGCATCGTATTGTTCGTGGTTAACACCCATAACTACAGTGATATCTTCGTCAGAAGCTGGAGCTGAGATGATAACTTTCTTAACTGATCCACCTAAATGTTTTTCAGCGTCTGATTTTTTAGTGAAACGGCCAGTAGATTCTACTACTACTTCTACTCCGTAGTCGCTCCATGGTAATTGAGCTGGGTCACGCTCAGCGATAACTTTAATTTCTTTACCGTTAACAACGATGCTGTTTTCGTTAGCAGATACTTCTGCATTTAAAGTTCCGTGAACTGTGTCATATTTTAAAAGGTGAGCTAATGTTTTAGCATCTGTTAAGTCGTTGATTGCTACTACTTCTACCTCAGAGTTGTTAAGAGCTGCGCGGAATACGTTACGTCCGATACGTCCAAATCCATTAATACCAATTTTAGTCATTTGAATTTCCTCCTTGGGGGATTATATTAAAGGGTAATACCCTTTGTTAATTGTTTTGCTGCACCTTCATCTGTAATTAGAATTGAAGTGTGCCCTTGCTTAATTACAGCCTGTATTGCCTTTGCCTTTGAAGAACCTCCAGCGACTGCAACAACGTGAGATACATTTTGTAAATCTTCTAGTTGCATACCAACTGTTCTTACTTTATGAACAACATTGCCTTGTTCATTAAAGTAGTAACCGAAAGCTTCGCCAACTGCTTCGCCTGCCTGAATCTTTAACCAATCTGCTTCTGAAGTATTTCTGCGACGTGCCATTGTTAACGCATCACCTATTCCATGAATGACGATATTGGAAGATCGAATCAACTCAAGAACTTCTTTCACGGAAGGCTCTGTCACAATAGACGCATATGCTTCGCTACTAACATGGTCCGGAACATACAATAAGCGATAATTACTCATCGTATTTTGCGCCATCTTGGCACAAATGGTATTGGCTTCTAATTCAACACCTTCTCCAATTCCACCACGAGCTGGGACAAATAGCATATGTAAATCTTTGCAATCAAGCTGCATCATGTCCGCAACAGCAGCTAGCGTAGTTCCTCCAGCCACAGCAACGATATTATTCGCTGTCAAACGGTCTTTTATACAAGTCACACAAGCACGGCCCATCTCCAGTTTGACCCAAGGTGATTCATCACTATCACCAGGGACAACGAAAACTTCATCCAAGTCTAATGTTTCCTTAAGTTGTTTCTCTAAAACCTTTAACCCGGAAATTTCTTTCATAAAGTCTTCCAAAGCAAGAACTAAAGTTGTTCCTTCTTCTGTCAAAGTCATTCCAGAAGAAGCGACGTGAACTAAGTTTTGTTCTTTCAAAACTTGAACTTCACTTCGCAATACTCGTTCTGTCATACCGAGACTTGCTGATAAGTTTCTTCTTCCAATCGGCTGCATAAGCCTAATGTACTGAAGTACTTGCATTCTCGTTTGCATAACAGGTAGCAGATCAGGTAATAATTTTTTTGTGTTCTGAATCCATGAGCGCATATCTTTTCTCCTCACTACATTGGTTCAATTTTCTTTGTGGTCATTTTATGTCCCGTAGTGACATTTTGTGTCCCACATAGGTTAAAAAAATAATCCCTGCTACGTGTATTATTGTAACAGGAGATAGAAACTTATTCAACTCTTAACTGCATTGTTTATATAGTTTATTATGAAACCTTTGTGAATGTTCCCATATTCCACCTGTTTTCCGCCTATTTCTACAACCGGAATCATTAAGTGATATTTTTCTAAAAGGTCATTATCTTCATATATATCTATTTCCTCAATTTGAAAAGAATATTCACATTGTACTTCTTTTAAAACTTGTTTCGCCTTTTCACAAAGACCACAATCTTTTTTTGTATATAGTACAACTTTCATCTTTTTCACCTATCCAATTGTTTTTCTTAGAGACGAAGCTGGAATATGCATTTGTTCTCTATATTTCGCAACTGTTCTTCGAGAAATAACGATTTCATGCTCTTCTTCTAATAATTTTGAAATCTTTTGATCCGAAAGTGGCTTTTTCTTATTCTCCGCTTCCACAAGTGTTTGAATAAATTGTTTCACCCGCTTCGTCGAAATAGCTTCATCCTCCGTCGTCGAAACAGCTGTACTAAAGAATGCTTTCATTTCAAATAAACCGTGCGGCGTTTGCACATATTTATTACGCGTTGCACGACTAATTGTAGACTCATGCACACTTAGCTCTTCTGCTACCTCTTTTAAAGCAAGTGGTTTTAAATATTCTGGACCTTTCCAGAAGAAATCACGTTGTTTTTCCATTATAATGCCCATTACTTGTAAGAGTGTTTGTTTTCTTTGTTTCAAACTGCGCATAATCCATTGTACATGCTGATACTTCTCGGATACGTAAGAAGCAACTTCACTTTCACTATTATTTAGAAGCGCACTATACTCAGAGTGAATTTCAATTCTCGGCATATTTCTCTCATTCATCTGTAAAACGAGATGATCCCCATCTTTTTTCACAGCCATATCAGGCACGATATAAAGTGGTTTATCGGAAGAAAATGCAAGACCTGGTTTTGGTTGTAATGACGTTATACAATTTACCGCACCCTGTAATTCCTCATTACTACACTTCAACACTTGAACGAGCTTTCGCCAATCTTTCTTCACGAAATAAGCAAATTGCTCCTCTATAACTTCCTCAGCTAAACCATTCCGTCTTTGTAAGCGCTTCAATTGCAAAGTTAGACATTCCTGAATATCACGTGCCCCTACCCCTGCTGGCTCGAGTGATTGGACAAGCTCCACAGAACGGTCTACTACATCCATTGGTGCGGAAAGAAGCTCTGCTAACTCTTCATTCGTTTCTTGTAAATAGCCATTTCCATCCATGTTCATAATAATGAAAGAAGCCGCTTTTCGCTCTTCCTCATCTATTTTATAATACTGTATTTGATTTAATAAATGTTGCTGAATCGTTGTAGAATCCACACTGTAGATTTCCATTTGATTCTCGACTTGTTTGCTGGTACTTTTACTTGTGTTAGAGCTCTTTTTCTTCTCCCTCTCAAAACCACCTAACTCAATAAGGGGATTCTCTAACGATTGCTCATACAAAAACTCCGATAACTCTTGTACATTATACTGGAGCATTGTAATCGCTTGCCTTAACTCTTGTGTCATTGCCAAACGTAAGCTTTGTTCTTGTAAAAGACTTGCCTTCAAACTAATCTCCCCCTTGTTTCTATTGTACAATAAGTTTGGTAAAAGGAGAATGCTATCACAGACACCCATTCCAAAATATTATTAATTTATATGTATTAATCAGATTTACATCTTACAACCGAAAAACGAATAATATTGAAAGAAAATAATAACGAACAAAAATTATTACCACATACTAATAGTAAATCTTATTACTAGATATAACAAGACATAATAAAAAAAGGTCTGAACTTACATTTGTAAGTTCAGACCTTTTTACGCGCCCAGAGGGATTCGAACCCCCGGCAGACGTGGTACCGGAAACCACCGCTCTATCCGACTGAGCTATGGGCGCATGATTATAAAAACACTTCATTTTCTTCTCATAATAATAGCAATAAAATCCATCTAAATCAATAAAAATATCCCCTTAATCCTTTATGCACCTTAGCTAAGAGTATATAAACAAATCGCTCTCCCCTAAATTTTCCAATCATAAATTCACCCCAACTCACAAATTATAATCTTTGAATTGATATTCCAAAGGGGGCTTCATTCAATGACTGTAATTACAAAACTAAAGCAAACTGTTTCTGGATTAAAAAGTGCACAAGCTAGCTTAGAGGGATTCGCTCTTGATACGGATAACCAACAAGCAAAGCAACTTTTCCAAACAGCTGCGCAGCAAACACAAACAATTATCGATTCTTTAAACCCGCGCGTTGAAGAAGTCCAACAAGAAGAACCACAATACACACAGCAATAACAAATCGCTTATATAGCGAAATAGAAAAAGGATGATCTGCAGTCATCCTTTTTCTATCACATTACATACTGCAATAGAAATGGAATGATTATAATGCGAAAAATCGGAATCATAACCGCGTTATTTATGCTCCTATTCGGTTCACTTACCGGATGTGATAATAGCCCATTAGATAAAAAGGTAAAAAAAGAAGAAGCTAAACGAACGGAAGAAGACAAGGGTCCTAAGTTAACAAAAATGAGTACAGAATCCTTTAATCAATCTATATCGCAAGAAGCTAAGAAAAAGGCTCTCGCTATGGAGGGAATTATAGAAGCTACCGCAGTTAATACGAATTTAGATCTTTACATAGCCGTCAAACCTGAACATCACGAAAGATTTGGTTTAAAGCCTCTACGAAGTAAATTAAAAAAGAAGCTAAGTGATGAAAACCCTACTTTCGATATTCGTGTAAGTACAGACAAAAAGATTTTTATGCTTATAAAAGATCTTGAAAACAAGATTAAGAAAAAGGAAGTAAGCAAGGATGGCATTAAAGATCAATTGAAACTCATCCAATCAGAAATGGGATCTAATATTTAAGCTTTCTAAAAGAGAAGGAAGGATTCAAATGTCTAGTAAAGATAAAAATTTAACACCTGTGCAACAGGAATATAAAAAATTCGCGCAAGAACGCGAACCAAAGCGCCCCGTCTTAAAAAATTGTATAAAAGCTTTTTTCGTCGGGGGATTAATTTGTCTAATAGGGCAACTAATTTCTACCTTTTATATTACTTATTTTGATTTCACTGAACGCTCTGCCGGGAATCCTACAGTTGCAACTCTTATTTTTATCTCTATGCTACTGACGGGATTTGGCGTCTACGATCGCATTGGGCAATTTGCTGGTGCTGGCACCGCAGTTCCCGTTACTGGATTTGGTAACTCTGTTATTGCCGCATGTATTGAACACCGTACAGAAGGATTCGTTCTCGGTGTTGGTGGTAACATGTTTAAACTAGCAGGATCGGTTATCTTATTTGGCGTATTTTCAGCTTTTGTCATCGCTCTTATTAAAACGATTCTCTTTCAATGGGGAGGGCTATAAATGTTACAAGGACACCGAACATGGGTATTCGAAAACAAACCAGTTATCATCTCAACAGGTGTAGTCGGTGGCCCATTTGAGGCAAAGGGAAAAATCCCTGAAGACTTCGATACCCTTCATGAAGATTTATGGCTCGGACAAGATTCCTATGAAAAAGCACATAAAATTTTATTTGAAGAAGCTTGTAGCCGTGCTACAGAAAAAGCGAGACTTCGGAAAGATAATATTCAATTCGTTCTCGCTGGAGATTTAATTAACCAAATTACACCTACTAGCTTTGCATGCCGCACACTTGGCACGCCTTATCTTGGTTTATTCGGTGCCTGCTCTACTTCTATGGAAGGCTTAGCACTTGGCGCAAGTATCGTAAATGCGAAAGGCGCGAAATATTTATTAACTGGCGCTTCAAGCCATAATACTGCCGTAGAAAAACAATTCCGCTATCCAACTGAATATGGGGGCCAAAAACCTCCTACCGCCCAGTGGACAGTTACCGGAGCAGGAGCCGCAATTTTGAGCGATACTGGAGACGGCCCAAGGGTAACATCTGCAACAATCGGGCGAGTTGTTGATATGGGATTAACTGATCCATTTAACATGGGAGGTGCGATGGCTCCCGCTGCTGTCGATACAATTGAAGCTCATTTAAGAGAAAGAAATCTCGATGCATCTCACTACGATTTAATCGTAACAGGCGACCTCGGACATGTTGGACGCGAAATTGCTTATGACTTACTACATAAACATGGGACAAAAGTAACAAATGAGCAATTTCAAGATTGCGGACTACTCATTTACAGAGAAGGTCAACCTGTAATAGCCGGCGGAAGTGGCCCAGGCTGTTCAGCAACAGTCGTGTACGGACATTTATTAAATCGAATGAAAAGAGGAGAATTTAATAAAATACTTGTCGTTGCAACAGGTGCTTTACTATCTCCTCTTACATTCCAACAAGAAGAAACGATTCCATGTATCGCTCACGCCGTTTCGATTGAATTTGGAGGTGCAACACAATGATCTTTTTCTGGGCTTTTGTCATCGGTGGACTTATATGTGTAATTGGTCAACTTATGTTTGATGTAGGTAAACTTACTCCTGCCCATACGATGGCAACACTCGTTGTTGCCGGGGCTATATTAGATGGATTCAATCTGTATGAACCATTAATTGATTTCGCTGGGGCTGGGGCAACTGTACCGATTACAAGTTTCGGAAACGCCCTCGTTCACGGCGCGATGGAAGAAGCTGCTAAGCATGGCATTGTCGGCGTTATTACCGGTATGTTTAAAGTAACGAGCGCTGGTGTATCAGCAGCTATTATTTTCGGATTCATCGGAGCATTACTATTTAAACCGAAAGGATAAGAGGTGTTTATATGACTGTTATCGCTAGCGTAAAAACTTGTCTTGCTAGTTTAAGGGGCGCTCAAGCAAGTTTAAGCTCCCTTTCTTTAAATTCAGCAGATGAAGAATCAAAACGCGTATTTCATGAATGCATGTTAGAAATGGACAGTGTCATCACTGATCTAAAAGATAGAGTTTCACTATTAGAACGTGAAGAACCTCAATATAAAGGGTTTTAAGTAAACTGGAGGAAATTGACTATGTCTCACCTACCCGAATGGACACTCGTCATTCTCCGCTCTGTATTCATACTAATCATGCTATTTGCTATTACAAAATGGCTAGGGAAAAGACAAATTTCCCAGCTCTCTTTTTTCGAATACATAGCTGGAATGACAATTGGTGATATTGCTGCCCAAGTATCTACAGGGCTCGATTCAAAATTTTTCCACGGCGTCTTTGCGATACTTATTTTCGCTGTGGTACCTTTTTTCACAGGAATCCTCTCCTTAAAGAACAAAACAGCTCGGGACTTCTTTGAAGGGAAATCTACCGTATTAATAAAAGATGGAAAAATACTCGAAGATAACTTAAAGAAAGAAAAATATACAAGTGACGAATTACTTGAACTACTCCGAGGAAAAGATGCGTTCAGCGTAGCTGATGTTGAATTTGCAGTATTAGAACCGAGCGGAGAGTTAAATGTATTACTGAAGAAAGATCGTCAACCACTCACAGCAAAAGACATCGGTTTAAAAGTACCAAATGAAAAAGAACCACAAACTGTTATTATGGATGGAAATGTACTAGATGAACCTCTTTCCTCTAGTGGACATAACCGTGCTTGGTTACATGCAGAATTAGAAAAGCTTGGCGTTGTCATCGAAAATGTCTTTCTTGGTCAAGTTGACTCATACGGACAACTTACTATCGACATTTACAACGATAAACTCCAAATGCCTTCTCCTCAAAACAAACCTTTACTATTGGCATCTTTAAAAAAGTGTCATGCTGATCTTGAGCTATTTTCTTTAGAAACAAAGTCGAAATCAGCAAGCGAAATGTATAGTAAAAACGCGAAACACATCGAAAAGATTTTAAATAAAGTAACCTATCTTTTAAAAGAATAAATATCGAAAGAACGCTTCAGTAAAAAGGCGTTCTTTTCTTTTTTTCTACAGTTTTTATAACGTTTAAATTTATGTAATTCGGTTATGATGTTGAAGATACATAAGCAGGGAATTTCAAAAACATAGCGAATATTTCATGGTACAACTACATATTTTTTTGATTTAAAGTGGTTTCGTTTGACCTTTATTGACCATAATTGTATTATAAGACTAAGAAAGCTTTAGAAGGAGGAAATAACAGATGAATTTAATTCCTACAGTAATTGAACAAACAAATCGTGGAGAACGCGCTTACGATATTTACTCTCGACTATTAAAAGACCGCATCATTATGCTTGGTAGTGCAATTGATGACAACGTAGCAAACTCAATCGTTTCCCAGCTTTTATTCTTGGAATCTCAAGATCCAGAAAAAGATATTCATATCTACATCAACAGCCCTGGTGGTTCTATCACAGCGGGTATGGCAATTTACGATACAATGCAGTTTATTAAACCACAAGTATCAACAATCTGTATCGGTATGGCTGCATCTATGGGTGCATTCTTACTAGCAGCAGGTGAAAAAGGAAAACGTTTCGCACTTCCAAACAGTGAAGTAATGATTCACCAACCACTTGGCGGTGCACAAGGACAAGCGACTGAAATTGAAATCGCTGCAAAACGTATTCTATTCTTACGTGAAAAATTAAACCAAATTCTAGCTGATCGTACAGGTCAACCACTTGAAGTTCTACAACGCGACACAGACCGCGACAACTTCATGACAGCAGAAAGAGCTCTAGAATACGGCTTAATCGATAAGATCTTTACAAATCGTTAATACTTAAAAGCGGAAGCGCCCTGTAACAGGGCGCTTTTTTTATGATTATGTACCCCCGCTCACATACCCCAATCAGTATCTAATCGAATATATCAACGATTTTCCGAATATATCAAACACAACTCAAATTATATCAACGATTTTTTTTAATATATCAACAGTTCGACACAACATATCGATTTGTCGACAATTTCCGACGAGAACAAATCAGCTACATACCCCACCGATTGTTCCCCCACTAACCAGGTTGCCCACAAATAACTAAACAAAAAAGCTATCGCACATATGCGATAGCAGTTTTATTGTACATATGCAGCTAATGCTTTTAAAGCCTCTTCTGCATCTGAACCTTCTGTTGTAATTGTTATCATGCTGCCAGTTCCGATTGCTAAGCTCATAATCCCCATTATGCTCTTTGCATTCACTGTCTTTCCATCTTTCTCAATGAAAATATCCGCATGAAAGCGATTTGCCTCTTGTACAAACAACGCAGCCGGACGTGCTTGTAAACCGTTTTTTAATGCAACCTTAACTTGTTTTTGAACCACAGCTCCATTTCCCCTTTAACCTCTTATTTTTTTGCTACCGTTTCCCCCGCGCGTAATTTCTCTGCAATTTCATCGATTTTACGCAAACGATGATTAATACCCGATTTACTAATTTTCCCCCCGGATACCATCTCGCCTAACTCTTTCAATGTTACATCTTGATAATCTCTTCTTAGTTGTGCAATTTCTCGTAGTTTATCCGGCAAAATATCAAGACCAATCGTCTCATCAATATAGCGGATATTTTCAATCTGCCTTAGTGCTGCACCAATTGTTTTATTTAAATTGGCTGTTTCGCAGTTCACTAAACGATTTACTGAGTTACGCATATCGCGCACAATTCGAATGTCTTCAAATCTTAAAAGTGCATTATGAGCACCTATAATATTTAAAAACTCCGTAATTTTCTCTGCTTCTTTCAAATACGTAATGTACCCTTTTCTTCTTTCCAACGTCTTACTATTTAAATCAAATCCGTTCATCAGTTCACATATAGCATCATTATGTTCCTTATATAACGAAAAGATCTCTAAATGATAAGATGATGTTTCTGGGTTATTTACTGAACCACCTGCTAAAAATGCACCGCGTAAATACGATCGTTTACAACATTTTTTCTCAATTAATTCTTGTGATATATTTCGAATAAATGAAAAGTCGTCTCGAACAATATGAAGATCCGCTAATATTTCACGAGACTTCTCAACAAGCCGCACAATATATACATTATTTTTCTTCAATCGCATTTTTTTACGAACAAGTAATTCTACCGTAACGTCATATCCTTTTTTCAAAAGCGTATAAATCCTTCTTGCAATTGCTGCATTTTCTGTTTGAATATCGATAGATAGGCGACGGTTTGAAAAAGAAAGTGATCCGTTCATTCGAAGCAACGCTGATAATTCTGCTTTTTCACAGCATTCCTTCATTTCAAGATTCGTCAACTCTTTCTTTGTTTCTGATGCAAATGACACAGTCAACACCTCCTTATACTATTATTGTGGAACAAAAATCTTGTCCTATATGAATGAAGGAGCGTTACCTCAAACGAGGCAACGCACATTTATAACAGTGAATATAAAATAGAAGCTAACTTCAATGTATCATGCCTTACTACACGATCATCGTACTTCGCTAATTGATCTTGAATTACATTAATATTATTTTCAGCCAAACGGTCCTCATCCACTACAACTGGTGCCGACTTTTCTTCCTCATATAACTTACGTAATTCACAAGGAATCTCACGGTTATTTACAATTGTGGTATCGATAAATGGTTGCCCTAAATGATCGTGCAACGCCTGCACATGGTCAAACGCCGTATATCCCATCGTTTCACCCGCTTGCGTCATAACATTACATACATATACCTTCTTCGCTTTTGCAGCAAGAACAGCGTCCCCAATTTTGTTAACAACTAAATTCGGCAATATACTCGTATACAAACTTCCCGGACCGAAAACAAGTAAATCAGCTCGTTTAATCTCAGCCAACGTTTCATGCAATGGCTCTACATCTTCTGGAGTTAAAAAGACACGGTTAATCTTCTTTCCGTAATAAGGAATCTTTGATTCACCTGTTACAATTTCTCCATCTTCTAGTTCCGCATGAAGTACCGCACTTTGATTTGCTGCTGGCAATACACGTCCTCTGACATTTAATACTTTACTCGTTTCCGTAATCGCATGGTAAAAGTCTCCTGTAATCGAAGTCATGCCTGCCAATAGTAAATTTCCTAACGCATGACCTTTCAGTCCGTCTCCTGTTGTGAAACGATGCTGAAATAAAGCTTCCACCAGTGGTTCTACATCTGATAACGCAACAAGTACGTTACGAATGTCACCTGGGGGCGGAATTTCTAGCTCATCACGTAATCTACCTGAACTGCCACCATCATCAGCGATTGTAACAACTGCTGTAATATCAACAGGATATTGCTTTAATCCTCTTAATAAAACAGAGAGTCCAGTTCCTCCTCCCATGATGACAATTTTAGGTTTTCTCTCTTTTTTCATCCCTTAATGGCCCTTTCTCTTCTCCACATCACGATGAGATACATGAACGCTATACTCTGGTTTCAAATGTTTCCCAAGGTATTCTGTAAGCGTAACAGAACGATGTTGTCCACCTGTACATCCAATTGCAATTACAAGTTGACTCTTGCCTTCTCTTTTATAATGAGGCAGCATGAAAGTAATGAGATCTGTCAATTTCTCTAAAAACTTATGTGTCTCATTAAATTTCAGTACATACGATGAAACTTCTTCATCTAGTCCTGTTAATGGCTTCATATGTGGAATGTAATATGGATTCGGTAAAAATCGAACATCAAATACTAAATCTGCATCAATTGGAATTCCGTACTTAAATCCAAATGACATAACATTTACACGAAATGCTTGCTCAGTTTCAGTTGAAAACAGATGAACAATTTTTTCACGTAATTCTTTCGGTTTTAAATCCGATGTATCAAGCACAATATTCGCTCGCGCCTTCATATCTGTTAATAAACCACGCTCCGCTTCGATTCCCTTTAACGGCAAACCAGTTGGCGCAAGTGGATGCGAACGTCTCGTTTCTTTATAACGAGTTACAAGCGTGCTATCTTTCGCATCTAAAAATAAAATATGAGGAATAATCCATGTACGTTCTGATAAATCATCAAGTGCTCCCCATAAATGTTCGAAAAACTCTCGACCACGTAAATCAACGCCAAGTGCTACTTTATTCATTTTCCCTTTTGAATCTGCCATAAGCTCAATAAACTTTGGCAATAACATCGGCGGTAAATTATCTACACAAAAATACCCTAAATCTTCAAAACTTTGCAAAGCTACTGTTTTTCCAGCTCCAGACATCCCTGTAATAATTACCATTTTTATATCATTTTTTTCTGTCATCGTATCCACTCCTTGACGGTTTAACTCGGATCTAATCGATATGAAAGCAACTCAAAATCTGGGGTATATACAAATGTACCGTAGATTATGCCATTTCCTTTAATTAAATAATCAATAATGTGATAATCTCCTGGCGCCATTGCTAAATCATCAATCTTATCAAATGTATGCCAACCAATGATGCCTTCTTCGCTCTCTAGTTTGTTTTCTCCTGCAAAATCTGTCGCTAAAAAGGAGAACATCATCCATTCAGAAACTACTTTATCACCTTCTTGAATGACAAAGGTGAAGACCCCCTTTAACGCTGGGTTTTTTAAATAAATACCTGTTTCTTCACGATATTCGCGAACAACTGAATCTCTTACCGTCTCACCGCGCTCCATTTTCCCGCCCGGTGCAACCCACCAATTTCGGCGAGGTTTTTGAAGTAAGAGTACTTCATTATCTCTAATTAACACACAGTTTGTCACTCTTTGCATGTTTCTTCACCTCAGCTACTTGCAGTAAAATTCCTAACTGCATACTCATTTCATTATACTATCAAAAACAGTTTGCTACAACGAAGGAGCCGGTCCTCTTTCGTTAAGCATATCTACTCAACAATTGTAGAAAAGCTTTCCATAACAAACAATCTAAATGCTTTGACTTTCAATGAATCATATAAAAAACCCCCTTAACGAATTTTATCGTCAAGGGGATTAGAGCTCTTATTTCTTACCGAAATAAGCCACAATCGCAAATCCTAAAATAAAGGTAATAATTGAACTTACAATTGAAAATCCACCAGTTGGAATACCAGGGAACACAATTACAATCGAACCGATAACAAGCCCAATAATTGCCGCAAATGTCATACTTTTATAACGATCTAGTAAAAAACTAATTCCTTTACTACTTACAACAAATCCAACCATAACACCGGCACCAATAACTACGATTAATGGTAAATTGAGTGTAGTTAACGCATTAATCGCTGTTGGGTACACACCGATAATTAATAAAATAAACGATCCACTAATTCCAGGAAGAAGCATAGCCATACTAGCCATCCATCCTGCGAAAAATAAACCGATTGCATTTAGAATTGTTAACGTCGTAATTGGATCTGCTGCCTTATCTGGCTTAAAGAATGCTGTTATTGCAACAAGAATTGCTGCAACAATTAATAAAGCGATATGCTTACCTTTAAACGTCGCCTTTGCATCAGCTTCTCTCATTAACATTGGTAATATACTAATAATTAAACCGAGGAAGAAAAATTGAGTCGGTTCATGATGATTTTCAAGTAAATATTTAATAACGTGACTTAGCGTTAAAAACGCTGCCGCCACACCAGCAGCAAGAGGAATTAAAAATCCCAAATGTTTTTTCCATTCACGACTAAAGAACCCGCTAATTGCCGCAAGCAATTGTTCATAAATTCCTAACACAACAGCGATTGTACCGCCGCTCACACCAGGAATTAAATCACTAACGCCCATACAAAATCCACGATATATATTACGCCATTCCATACTGAATAAATTCCTCATTTCTTATAGTGATTTTTTCCGTAAATTCCAGTATATCAATAAGAAAGCTTATAATCCTTATTGTTTTTGACAAATTTTTGACATTTTCACACACACACAAAAAAAAAAAAAAAGAAGAAAGCTCCTATTAGTAGCTTTCTTCTCAAAAGGTATATTACCCCTTATTTTTCTGTTACAGCTTTTAGTTCCTCTACTAATTCTTCTACGTAATGTTGTGCGCTTTGCGCTGCAATACTACCATCGCCAGTTGCAGTTACAATTTGACGAAGCATTTTCTCGCGAACATCACCAGCTGCGAAAATACCAGGAACTTTCGTTTCCATACGCTCATTCGTTTCAACGTAACCATTCTCATTTGTAATACCTAATTCAACAAACGGTTTTGATAAAGGTAGCATACCGATGTATACGAACACGCCGTCAGTTTTGAATTCTTTTTCTTCGCCACTGTTTACGTCTACAAGTGTTACACTTCCTACTTTACCATTTTTATCATTAATTTCTTTTATAGTGTGATTCCAAATGAAATCTACTTTCTCATTTTGGAAAGCACGATCTTGTAAAATTTTCTGTGCACGAAGCTTGTCACGACGGTGAACAATTGTTACTTTTGATGCGAAGCGTGTTAAGAACACACCCTCTTCAACAGCAGAATCTCCGCCGCCAATAACAACAAGTTCTTTCCCTTTAAAGAATGCACCATCACATACCGCACAATACGATACACCGCGGCCACCAAGTTCTGTTTCACCTGGTACACCGATTTTTTTATACTCTGCACCGCTTGCAACGATAATTGCACGTGCTTTATATTCTTTTTTACCAGCAATAATTGTTTTGTATTCTTTACCATCGATGATTTCTTTCACATCACCGTATGCATATTCAGCACCAAATTTCTTCGCATGCTCGAACATTTTATTTGATAAGTCTGGTCCTAAAATAGACTCATAACCTGGGTAGTTTTCTACATCTTCTGTATTTGCCATTTGTCCGCCTGGAATACCACGCTCAAGCATCAATGTGCTTAAATTCGCACGAGATGTATATACTGCAGCTGTCATACCAGCTGGTCCTGCACCAATAATAATGACATCATAAATTTTTTCTTCTGACACACTATTCACTCCTATCCATTCCTACACAATTAAGTTACCCTCATTATACTGTTAGCATCATTTTTTTCCCAATGATTTGCCTACCCTATGTGTGCGTACGCTTCACAGCCTGCACATACTTTCGTACAGTCGCTACAGATACATTATATACATCTCCAAGCTCAGACTGTGTCATCTTATTTTTTTGTTCGCCGCGCACAATATATTCAATTGCTGCCGACCAACCGTACACATTTGTAAAGGTCGCTCCAGATGTATATAAACGTATGAACGTACAAAACCAAAAGTTTAAACACTCTTCAATTAATTCATCATCTTTTTTCGTATAATTGTATAATGCATCCGCAATTCGCACACACTGTTCAAATTGCTGTAAATCAGCTGGAATGCTTTTATGGCTATTAAGTAAAAAGAAATACTTTGCAAGTTGCGATACGATTGGAACACCATTCTTCGCTTGCGTTATATCAAAGAAGAATCCTACCTTCTCTGGCGTTGACAATTCATTCATTAAATATAAAGCTAGCATTTGCTCCTCTAGCGTCGCACTTTGCTGAAATGTCTTTCGTAATTCTTCAAATAACACGTTTTGTCCTTCATCGGCTAAATTTAGCGCGTTCCACGGCTCTTTTCCCTTTTTATCAGGGTGCAATTCGACAACATGTTGCCACATTTTTTCAGCTACTTGCTGATCTTTTACCATATACGCAGAATACGCAAACCAATAATAAAAACTAACATCGCCTTCGTATCCTTGACGCTTTAATACTTTGAACCATTTATATGCATGCTCGAAATGACCAATTGTTGCAAGTGTCGTTCCAAGCTTCAAACGATGTTCAAATGAAATCGGATATACTGAAACTAACTGTCCTGCTAATGCTTCCACTTGTTTATGTTCTCCAATTGAATATAGAAAAATAAGCGTATTACAAAGCGCATGCATATTTCCAGGGTTTTTCTCTAAAATCATTTCCGTTAACTTAAGTGCCTTATCTACATTTCCAGATTGAAAATGTGCAATGGCTAAATTATTATGACCTGACCAAAATTCCGGATAATCTTTCGTAACAATTTCTAACGTAGCAATTGCTTCTTCTAATTGTCCATTACGAATATAACGATTCGCCTCTTCCTGCATAACAATTAAATCATCTTCATCCTCAATCTCTTCCGTACCCATCGCTTCTTCTTCCATAATCTCAAGCAATTCTAATGTATCTTCTACAAATTCCTTCTCTTCTGCAATATCTAAATAGCGCTCCGCATACTTTTTCGCCTGCTGAAATAGCCCCATATATGCATAATTATTTGCAATAAAATAATAGCACTGTTCGAGTTCTGGGTTAGATTTAATTAGCTTTAAGAAGATTTGATTTGACTCTTGATATTCACCAACTTCAGATAATGTTATTGCTAATTGGCATAAAATAAACGGCTCCTTCTCACTTTGTGCCGCTCTTCGAAAATATTTAATTGCATCTTGCAATTTTTGCCCTTTGTAAGCCCTCATCCCTTTTTTATAAAAGAAGTCCGCTAATTGATTAAAAGAGATAACTTGTCCATTCTCCTTATATATTCTTTGATTTTTCCCCATATATCCTCCAGTTTTTTGTTTTCTTCGCTCACACATTCTTCTATCTATAAGTATAAACGATTCCGTAAAAAACAAAACAGTATATTATACTCAATTATTTCCTTTTTATTCATAAAAAAAGAGGAGAAATGTTACATTTTCAACATGAATCTTCCCTAGCAGCCATTTGCGCTTTCGTATAAATAATCCGCATTGGATTTCCACCTACGAAAGCGCCGCTTGGTACATCTTTATGGACAAGTGTTCCAGCTGAAACAATAGCGCCATCTCCAATCACTACCCCCGGTAAGATTGTCGTGTTCGCTCCGATCATCACTTCATTTCCTATAACAATCTCTCCAAGTCGATATTCACGAATTAAATACTCATGTGCTAAAAACGTTGTATTGTATCCGATAATTGAATTGTCACCTACAGTAATCTTTTCTGGAAACATAATATCTGGCATAACCATAAGTGCAAATGATGTTTTTTTTCCTACTTTCATTCGTAGGAACGTACGATACAACCAATTCTTCACAGATAAAAATGGTGTGTAACGTGCAATTTGAATGATAATAAAATTCTTCATTACCTTCCAAAAAGAGACTGTTTTATACACATTCCATAATGAATTCTCTCCTGAAACAGGATAGCGCGTTGTCCGTCGCACTTAACTCTCTCCTCTACTAAAAAAAGTGAAACTTTAAGTTAGTAGGGACACACAGCCCCTACTTGCTTACTTGGACCTTTATGAACGATTAAGGCCGGACAAAATCGGTATTACATCACTCATTTTATCTAGCATAAAGTCCGGTTTATAAGCTTCTAAATATGCTCTTCCTTTCAATGTCCATGAAACCGCCGCTGTTTTCGTACCCGCATTTTGTCCGCCGACAATATCATGATGATTATCACCAACCATCAATGTTTCTTCTGGTCTTGCCTCTAATAATTTCAACGCTTTTTGAAGTGGTTCTGGATGTGGTTTCACATGTTCCACATCATCAATTGTCACGACCACATCAAAAAATTGATCAAGTTTCGAAAGCTTTAATCCCATTTCAACCGTCTGTCTTGCTTTTGTTGTAACAATACCAATTTTATAACCTTTCTTCTTCAACTCTTGAACTGTTTCATATACAGTTTCATATTCTTCCACTAATTCATCGTGATGATCATGGTTAAATTGGCGATAACATGTAATCATCTCTTCAACCTTACTTTCATCAATCTTGCTGAAAGTATCATGTAAAGATGGACCGATAAATGGCAATACATCTTCACGTTTATATTGATTTGGATAATATGTATGTAACACATGTAAAAAAGAAGATATAATAAGTTCGTTTGTATTAATTAAAGTCCCATCTAAATCAAATAACACTGTATTTATTTGCATCGCCTTTCGTCCCTTCACTTTCCTGAATATGAAAGAAGCAGCATCTTATAATAAGATGCTACTTTTCTCTAATTTTCTAAATATCTTTTATCAGCTTGCCCCATTTTTCGTCTCACAATAATGAAAATAATAGAAATAACAACAATTCCAATAGACATTACTTGTGCAATACGAAGTGGTCCTAACATTAAACTATCTGTACGCAAACCTTCTACGAAGAAGCGCCCAACTGAATACCAAATTAAATATGTGAAGAATAATTCCCCGCGGCGTAAATTCACTTTTCGTAATGCGAGTAGTAAAATAACACCTGCAAAGTTCCATAATGATTCATATAAAAACGTTGGGTGATAATACACACCATCAATATACATTTGATTAATAATAAATTGTGGTAAATGAAGCCCTTCTAAAAACTGTCTCGTTACTTCGCCACCATGTGCCTCTTGGTTCATAAAGTTTCCCCATCGGCCAATTGCTTGTCCTAGTAAAATACTTGGTGCGGCAATATCCGCTAACTTCCAGAATGAAAGCCCGCGTCGTTTCGCAAAAAGAATTCCTGTAATAACAGCCCCAATTAAACCACCATGAATCGCCAAACCACCTTGACGGATTCTAATAATTTGACTTGGGTTTTGCGAATAATATTCCCATTCGAAAACGACATAGTACATTCTCGCAAAAAGAATAGCGATTGGTACTGCAATTAATACAAGGTCAATAAATGTATCTTTTGGAATACCTAGCCTTTCTCCCTCGCGAGTTGCTAGCCAAAGACCTAATAGCACACCTGTACCGATAATAACTCCATACCAATAAACAGGGAACGGTCCGAGCTGGATTGCTACACGGTCAAGCTGTGGTACAGAACCTAACAGCATATGTATGACCTCCCTCTCCAAAGTTTACTCCTGATTTCCTAACTCAATCGCACTCATTAATCGTTCAGAGAACTGCTGTGCTGCATTGACTCCCATACGTTTTAAACGGAAGTTCATCGCTGCCACTTCAATAATAACAGCCAAGTTTCGACCAGGACGAACTGGAAGTGTAATCTTCGTAAGTTCTGTATCAATAATCTTCATCTTCTCTTCATCAAGACCTAAGCGATCATAATTTTTCTTTTGATCCCAAATTTCAAGATTAATAACAAGTGTAATACGCTTATAATTTCGCACTGCCCCTGCACCGAATAACGTCATTACGTTAATGATACCTAGACCACGAATTTCTAATAAGTGCTCAATTAAATCAGGTGAGCTTCCTATTAATGTGTCTTCATCTTCTTGACGAATTTCTACGCTATCATCCGCAACTAAACGATGACCACGTTTTACAAGCTCAAGCGCCGTCTCACTTTTCCCTACACCACTTTGTCCTGTAATTAAAACACCAACGCCATAAATATCCACTAACACACCATGAACAGCTGTTGTTGGCGCTAACTTACCTTCTAAATAGTTTGTTAAACGACTTGATAATCTCGTCGTCGTTTGAGAAGAACGTAATAAAGGCACACCTGATTCACGTGATGCTTGCAGTAGCTCATCCGGCACATCTTGATTACGAGTTACAATAATACACGGCGTCTCCTCAGTACAAAGCGCTTTCATTCTCTCTTGTTTTTGCTCTGGCGTTAACGTGTCAAAGAACGTAAGCTCCGTTTTCCCAAGAAGTTGCACACGATCAGCTGGATAATATGTGAAAAATCCTGCCATTTCAATTCCAGGTCGTGATAAATCACTTGTATCAATTGGACGATGAATTCCTTCTTCACCACTTACTAACTCCAATTGAAATTGTTCAATTAGATCTTTTGTCCTTACTTTCGGCATATGTATAAACCTCCACTCCGCTGCGGGTTCAGTCTCATTTGATGTAAAATTCCATTCTACCGGATATTGTACCATTTTTTTCTGGAAACAAGAAATACGGTTTCTAATAAATAGAAAAAAACATTTCATACGAATGATGAAATGTTTTTCTTTTTGTCATTTTCTCTTTTTTTCATATAACGGTTCAACAATTGCCTTTTCAATTATCATATTAAAAATCGAAATACAAATTGCCGCAACAATCGCTACACCAAATCCGGATATATTAAAAGCATCCCCTAATAATGAATCTGCCATTTTTAACGTAATCGCATTAATAACAATTAAGAAGAAACCGAACGTTATAACAGTAATCGGTAGCGTAATTAAAATTAAAAACGGCTTTACAAACACATTTAAAACCGCCAATATAATACTCGCAATAATTGCCGTTTGTATATTTGCTACGTAAAATGCGTCTGGTGCAACCCCTTTTAAAAGGCCGGATACAGCGATTAACACAACGCTATTTACAAGAAGTGATACAATCCATCTCATTTTCTTACACATCCTTTTAACATATATAATTCATCATACGCTAATAGATAATAAACGCAAGTATACTATAAATACTTATACTTATTCTATCCTTCATGCTTGTATACCTACTAACATTTTTTTGTGAAATAAGGACCACACCATCTATGTTCATGAGTTTTTACAAAGGTCCAAGTAAAGTCTCTGTCTACAATATAAATGTCGCCTTTGAAAAAACCGAGTGTCATTCCCACTCGGCTTTCATTAATAAACTTATTGCGATAACTCTACTTCTTTTATTTTCTCTTTCATTCTTGCTTTATCACGATCTAAAATCTCTTTTAAATACTTACCTGTATATGAGCGCTCTTCTTTCACTACTTGCTCTGGCGTTCCGGAAGCAACGATTTGTCCACCTTTGTCTCCGCCTTCTGGTCCAAGATCAATGATATAATCAGCTGTTTTAATAACATCTAAATTATGCTCAATTACAAGTACCGTCTCCCCGCTTTCAACAAGACGTTGCAACACTTCTAGAAGACGTGCAATATCATGTGCATGTAAACCAGTCGTTGGCTCATCTAAAATGTATAACGTACGCCCTGTAGAACGACGGTGTAATTCAGAAGCTAATTTCACACGCTGCGCTTCACCACCTGATAACGTCGTGGCTGGTTGCCCTAATTTCATATAACCAAGCCCTACATCTACAAGCGTTTGAAGTTTACGCTTAATTTTCGGGATATTCGCGAAGAACTCTACTCCATCTTCAATCGTCATTGCTAGTACTTCAGAAATGTTCTTATCTTTATATTTCACTTCTAATGTTTCACGGTTGTAACGTTTACCGTGACAAACTTCACACGGAACATACACGTCTGGCAAGAAGTGCATTTCGATTTTAATAATTCCATCACCACGACACGCTTCACAACGGCCACCTTTTACATTAAAGCTGAAACGTCCTTTTTGATACCCGCGTACTTTCGCTTCATTCGTTTGTGCAAACACATCACGAATATCATCGAATACACCTGTATACGTCGCTGGGTTGGAACGTGGTGTACGCCCAATTGGTGATTGATCAATATCGATAACTTTATCCAACTGCTCAAGACCTTTAATTTCTTTATGAGCCCCTGGCTTCGCTTTCGCTTTATATAGCTTTTGAGCTAACGCTTTATATAATACTTCATTAATCATCGTACTTTTTCCAGATCCAGATACGCCTGTTACTGCTACAAATGTACCTAGAGGGAATGACATTTTCGCGTTTTTTAAGTTATTTTCTTTCGCACCGATGATCTCCACTTTACGTCCGTCACCTTTACGTCTTTCAAGTGGTACTGGAATGAACTCTTTACCGCTTAAATATTTCCCTGTTAATGAATTCTCATCTTGCATCACCTCAGCTGGTGTACCTGCTGACACAACTTGACCACCATGAATACCTGCACCAGGTCCGATATCAAGTAAATAGTCAGCTGCCATCATCGTATCTTCATCATGCTCAACAACGATTAACGTATTGCCTAAATCACGCATCTCTTGCAATGTACGAATAAGACGATCGTTATCACGCTGGTGTAAACCGATTGAAGGCTCATCAAGGATATAAAGTACACCCGTAAGACGCGAACCAATTTGTGTCGCTAAACGAATACGCTGCGCCTCACCCCCTGATAAAGTTCCTGCAGCACGACTTAACGTTAAATAATCTAAACCAACATTCACTAAGAACCCAACGCGCTCCTGAATTTCTCTTAAAATTAAATGAGCAATTTTTTGTTGTTTCTCTGTTAACTCAACATTTGAGAAAAATTCCTGTACCTCTTGAACAGAATATTTCGTTACGTCAGCAATTGTTTTCTCACCAACGAAAACAGCTAAACTCTCAGGTTTTAAGCGTCCGCCTTTACACTTCGGACAAGCTTGCTCCGCCATATATTTCTCCATTTGCTCACGAACATAATCAGAACTCGTCTCACGATAACGACGCTCTATATTCGGAATAACACCTTCAAATAAAATCTCATTTTCCTTTACTTGACCAAATTCATTTACATAGCGGAAATAAACTTTCTCTTCACCGCTTCCGTACAATACTTTATCAAATAAATCTTTCGGTATATCTTTCACAGGCATATCCATATCAACGCCGTAGTGATTACATACAGATTGTAAAAGTTGTGGGTAATATTGCGAACTTGTCGGTTCCCAAGGAGCAATCGCATGTTCATTTAATGATAAATCCCAATTTGGAATAACAAGTTCTAAATCCACCTCTAACTTGGAGCCAAGTCCATCACAAGAAGGGCATGCCCCGAATGGACTGTTGAACGAGAACATGCGTGGCTCTAATTCTCCAATCGAAAAGCCACAATGCGGACAAGCATGATGTTCACTAAATAGAAGTTCCTCTTCTCCCATAACATCGATTAACACTCGTCCCCCGCCAAGCTTTAATGCACTTTCAAGTGAATCAGCAAGACGGCTCGCAATTCCTTCTTTTACAACAATACGGTCAATCACGACTTCAATGGAATGCTTCTTATTTTTATCTAGCGTAATCTCTTCAGATACATCCAGCATTTCACCATCAATACGTACACGGACATAACCTTGTTTCTTAATGTCTTCTAACACTTTCACATGCGCACCTTTACGCCCTGACACAATAGGCGCTAGTACTTGCAATTTCGTACGTTCAGGGTATTCAAGCACACGGTCTACCATCTGTTCTACTGTTTGTGATGTAATTTCAATCCCATGATTTGGACAAATTGGCGTACCAATTCGCGCAAATAATAAACGTAAATAATCATAAATCTCCGTTACTGTTCCAACCGTTGAACGCGGGTTACGACTCGTCGTTTTTTGATCAATCGAAATCGCTGGTGACAACCCTTCAATCGTATCCACATCAGGTTTATCCATTTGCCCTAAAAACTGGCGTGCATACGCAGATAACGATTCTACATATCTGCGCTGCCCTTCTGCATAAATCGTATCAAATGCTAATGATGATTTCCCTGAACCAGACAATCCCGTTACAACAACAAGCTGATTTCTCGGAATGGTTACATCAATATTTTTTAAATTATGTGCTCTAGCACCTTTTACAACAATAAAATCCTTGCTCATGCTCACTCTTTTCACCCTTCCGCTTTTAATTCTAATAGTAAATCTCTTAATTCAGCTGCACGCTCGAAGTCTAACGCTTTTGCTGCTTCTTTCATCTCTGCTTCTATCTTCGCAATTGTCTTTTCACGCTCTTTTTTCGTCATTTTCTTAGCAGGAGTTGCTTCGTATGTTTCTGGCTCTTCAGCAGCTGTTGTCGCACGAATTACATCGCGTACTCCTTTTTGAATCGTCTTCGGTGTAATACCATGCTCTTCATTGTAAGCTTCTTGTATATTACGACGACGTTGTGTTTCTTCAATTGCTATTCCCATCGATCTCGTTATGCGATCTGCGTACATAATAACGCGGCCATTTTCATTACGTGCGGCACGGCCAATTGTTTGAATTAATGAACGCTCTGAACGCAAGAACCCTTCCTTATCTGCATCTAAAATCGCAACGAGCGACACTTCTGGAATATCTAATCCTTCTCGTAGTAAGTTAATACCGACAAGTACATCAAACTTACCAAGGCGAAGATCACGGATAATTTCAATACGTTCTAACGTTTTAATTTCAGAGTGAAGATAGTTTACTTTAATTCCTACATCTTTTAAGTAATCTGTTAAATCCTCTGACATTTTTTTCGTTAAAGTCGTAATTAATACACGTTCATTTTTTGCAATACGATCTTGAATTTCTCCTAATAAATCGTCAATTTGCCCTTCAATTGGTCGTATATCAATTGGTGGATCTAAAAGCCCTGTTGGACGAATAATTTGTTCTATTACTTCCGGTGACTGCTCTAACTCATAAGGTCCTGGCGTTGCCGAAACGTAAATAACTTGATTCGTTTTCTCTTCAAACTCATCAAACATGAGTGGTCTATTATCTAAAGCTGATGGCAGACGGAATCCATGATCTACAAGCACTTGTTTACGTGCTTGGTCCCCGTTATACATCGCTCTTACTTGCGGCACTGATACGTGTGACTCATCCATAACAATTAAGAAATCCTTCGGAAAATAGTCTAATAACGTATACGGCGTTGCACCTGCTGGACGAAGTGTTAAATGACGGGAATAGTTTTCAATCCCTGAACAAAAGCCCATCTCGCGCATCATTTCTAAATCATAACGTGTACGTTGCTCTATACGCTGCGCTTCTAACAACTTACCATTATCATTTAATTCCTTTAAACGCTCTTCTAATTCCTTTTCGATATTTTCAATAGCGACCTTCATTTTTTCTTCACGTGTAACGAAGTGAGATGCTGGGAAGATTGCTACATGATCACGTTCTGCTAATACTTCACCTGTTAACGCATTTACTTCACGAATACGATCGATTTCATCACCGAAAAATTCAATTCGAATACAATGCTCGTCAAGTGATGCTGGGAAGATTTCAACTACATCTCCGCGCACACGGAATGTACCACGCTTGAAATCAATATCATTACGTCCATACTGTACATCAACAAGTTCACGAAGCAATTGATTGCGGTCCTTTTCCATACCAACTCGAAGTGAAACAACTAACTCGCGGTACTCTTCAGGAGAACCTAGACCGTATATGCAAGAAACACTCGCAACGATAATAACATCATCGCGTTCAAATAAAGCAGACGTTGCCGAGTGGCGTAATTTATCAATTTCATCATTAATCTGCGCATCTTTTTCAATAAACGTATCTGTTTGCGGTACATACGCTTCTGGTTGATAATAATCGTAATAACTAACAAAATACTCAACAGAATTGTTAGGAAAGAAATCTTTCAACTCACTATATAACTGTCCTGCTAATGTTTTATTATGAGCCATCACAAGTGTTGGCTTCTGCACTTCTTTAATGACATTTGAAATCGTAAATGTCTTACCCGTTCCTGTCGCTCCAAGCAACACTTGCTTTTTCTTTCCACTATTAATTCCCTCTACAAGCTTCTCTATAGCTACCGGCTGATCACCTTGCGGGGAATACGCTGAGACAATTTCAAATTGATGTTCCAAGTAAAATCCGACCTCCTCATAAAAATCTGTATTATTATTTTACCACGAACGCCCATAAAAAACCTAAAAAAACGAACAGATATTCGGTAAAACTTTCGACAATATATACATAGAAAAAGGAAGGAATAAATACTTCCTTCCTTTACAAATTTTATTTTAAAGGGACATGTAACAACTCATATCCATTACACCTTTCCTCATTCATGTACTCTACTAACCTATAAGCAATATCTACTTCACATGCCTCTTTGACAATCCTTTTACAACTATCTCTTTTTCCTACTGTCATCCTCTCCCACACAAACTATTTGTATACCCTAAAAAAGAAACCTATACTAAATTTACAAAAAGCTACTTTCCCTTTTTTCGGAAAAACAACATATGAAAATGAAATAACTGTATCCACTAAAAATATAATCGCCCACACTTGACTCACACGGCTCGCAGCTTTATTTAAAACAATTCCTGACTCTAACCAAATACCCCACTGTTCGACTGGAATAAACCCATACGCGAAGAAAAAGAAAATATGAACAACAACAAACAAACTAAGATGTAATACCAAATTTTTCATTTCCTGTTTCGCATAGGCCATACCCGTTAATTCTACCTGTTCTTCAATAATAGGCGCTGTTTCATTCCGCCATTTCGCAACTAATTTTTGTACAAATATATCAAGCTTCTTCAAATCCTTTTTCCCGTAGAAGACCGCATATAATAAAATAATGACAGTAATGATCTGAAAGTTAGAGAACTTTCCTGTTTGATAATAGTCTACTACCCCTAAAGTTAAAATAAACACTTCATTTATGAGTAGCACAATCCCCATAATAACACTCGCCTTTTTCAAACGGAATCCGTAACGGAGTAAAAAGAAACCGATAGCTGATAACCAAAATACAATCTCTGCACCAATTAAAAAATACCATCGATATTCTGCGAGTATACTCATTTATCCCTCTCCCTTTCATCATATATACGAAAAGCCTCATCCATATATACTAGAAGTTCTTCCTCAATTGGATACATACTCATTTTCTGTGAATCCTCTTTTGACTTTCTTACTTCCCACAATTTATCTAAAAATGCTTCATCACCATTTGCCATCTCTAAACACTTCTGCATTAATTTCTTTGTTGCACCTTGTACCTCATCACATGATGCTTCTTTACCGTCTTTCATAAAGTTACGTAGTTGCTTTAATAAATTTACCCACTCTAAAACATTCGGATCTTCTTCACTCATGTTCGGCAAATTATGAAGCAACTTTTGTTCTTCCTTAGAAAAAACTTCATTTTGGAACATCTCACGTATTCGAGGAGACTGTTTCGAAAGCTGAATAAGTTCAAACATAACTTTCCAATCTAGTTCTCCTTCCACATCTACTGAATAAACAACCGCTTGTAAAATACGTTCCATTCGATTAAATTTTTTCTGTTCTTCTTGTACAAACTTAAGTTGCTTTTCAAGCGATACTTTTAAATTGAGCTCACCCGTTATTAACATATTCATAATCTCTTTTAATGAAAAACCCATTTCTTTTAAAAATAAAATTTGCTGCAAACGAATAACATCTCTCTCGCTATATAACCGATGTCCCCCATCCGTTTTCCCACCCGGCTTTAATAAATCGATTTGATCATAATAACGTAACGTCCTTACTGTAACCCCTGTTTCCCTCGTTAGTTCTTGAATTGAAATCAACTCCATCACCTCTTCTCCTTCATTATAAAAGGTGACGTAACGTAACTTTCAAGTAGTTTGTAAAAAAATACAAAAAGCTATTTATACCTTTTGTATAAACAGCTTTTATGGAAGAAAACTCTTTTGTATAGCACGTCCACAAGATAAAATAATTGCCACAACAACAACACTTGTTGCTATTTTATGATAATGCGCTAAAACTAATAAATAGTATGATAAACCTACAGCACCAATCATAATACATACACTTGGCACTGGATTACGAGAGAAGTTTTGCATCCCCCACAAAATTGCAAATATAGCCGTCGCAACGCATAATACCGCTAATCCCATCCCGTTTCCCCTTTATATATTTATTTGTTTTCCCTTGTTGCTAATACACTCGTCAATGCCATACTAATTAACAGTCCAAAAATAACTATATATAATGATTCATTTACATCCACGAGCTGTCTATCTAAATACTTATTCACGAAAAGGTACGAGGTAAAAAGAAAGCTACCATACAAACCATAAAATATTGCTGCATGTTTTTCATGACCCTCTCATCTAATGCAGGTACACCTTCTTCTTTTAATCGCGTTTTCTCCCTATACTCAGACACAGCGTATAAACTAATAAGGACTACATTTGAAATCAATATCGCTCCCCACGAAATATTTAAAATGACTAAGCTCGTATTTAAAAGAATCCCCGCTAAAAGCAAACTCCCTACGAATTTCATAATCTCTTGCTTACCCATACATGATCAGCCTCTTTTTTTATTTCTATATTTCCACTTCGGCCAATAGTTCACGACGAAATAAACAAACTGCCCTAGTACAAATAAAACAAACGGTATACCAGCATTTCCATAAACAATTAAATTATATAAACTCCATATCGCTAAACTTATCACGAAAAATAACCCTACATATTTAAACGCTTTATCCGACTGAAATCTCTCAAACTCATCGTTCATTTTCTCTCCCCTTACTCCAGCGTAAATATTTCCTCTACCCTCATTCCAAAATATTTGGCGATTTTTAGGGATAACTCTAAGCTTGGGTTGTAATGATGGTTTTCAATCGCCACGATTGTCTGACGCGTCACCTGCATCGCCTTTGCCATTTCAACTTGTGTTATATGATTTTGTTTTCTTAATTCTTTAATTTTATTTTTTACACCCATAGGATCCACCTTTAAAAGTAAAGATATCTTTACTTAAATTATAATTATTTTCCAAATCCAAGTAAAGATATCTTTACAAAAAAAGGTAAAAAAAGACCGTCCCAAAAATATTCTGGGACGGCCCTTTGCATTTCTCAATAAGTTTTGTCATCTTTTGTCGTTAAGTCGATATTCCTTGTCGAAACGTCGATATAATTCAAGTTGTGTTCGATATATTTCCATTTGCGTCGATATACTTTCATTTACTATCGCTATCTCAACAAAAAGTTTACAATTTTGCCATAGTCCTTCCCTACTACATAAATCCTAATCCCCATACAAGAACGTATCCGAGAACCGATAAACAAACCGAGCCAATTAACCCTGCCACAAATGCCTTACTTCCTAATTTACGGAACGTTTTAAACTCTACATTTAAACCAAGCCCTGCCATCGCCATTGCGATCAGCATATAAGCAATGACTACAATATATCCAGCAACAACTTCTGGAATCACACCAAGTGAATGCACCGCGCTCATCGCTAAAAATCCGAAGATGAACCATGGAATTGGGAGATCACGCCAAGAACCTTTTTCTTCGCTTCCCTCGCTCTTACCAAACCATAATCCAATTAAAATCGCTACTGGCACGAGCATCGCAACACGTGTTAATTTTACGATAACTGCGATATCTACAGCCGTGCTACCGCCTGGTGCTGCAGCGGCGATAACATGCGCGATTTCGTGCAGCGTCGCGCCTGAGAACACGCCGTATCCATATGGAGATAAGCCCAGCACTGGGTATAATAGCGTATAAATAAGTGTAAATATCGTACCTAAAATTGCAATAATCGCTGCCCCGACTGCCGTTTCATCATCCTTCGCTTTTACTTGCGGTGCAATTGCCACGACCGCGGCCGCGCCGCAAATCGCTGTTCCGCACGCTGTTAAAATCCCAAGTTTCTTTTCTACTTTAAATACTTTCGTTAGTCCATATACAACGAAAATTGTAAATGTAATCACAACCGCTGCGATGACCAACACTTTCGGTCCCGCCTTCGCAATATCTACAAGATTTAACCGCATTCCAAGTAAGATAATCCCAAAGCGAAGCAACTTCTTACTTGCAAAGTTCGTTCCTACTATCGCTTCTTGCGGAATCCCGATAGATGCTCGCCAAACCATCCCAATTAGAATAGCAATTACTAATTGTCCCATAATATTTAAAAATGGAAGCTCTGCTAAATATTTCGCGACAATGGCGATTAATAACGTAATTCCAATACCTTGCGAAAATCCAAAGCCCTTCTTCTTTTGTATAACAAGTGTTTGTTCCACTTTGTACCACCCCAATAATCGTATTGGAACATGCATGTTCTTTCTACTTACATTATAAGAGGGTTTTAATAATAAGTTTAATATCAATATTGAATCTCTATCATCAGAAATACTTATGATAAGATGAAAGAAAACGAAAGGAGCCTAGCAAATGAACGTAGATATTTTAAAGATTTTCGTTACTGTCGTTGAACAGAAACATTTCTCACGTGCAGCAGAATTATTAAATCTTTCCCAGCCCGGCGTAAGTATGCATATACGCAACTTAGAAAACGAATTTGGAACTACACTTATTCAGCGATCCCCGAAGCACGTCCAAGTTACGGAAGCTGGAAACATATTATACATACATGCAAAGCAAATGCTCTCTCTTTATGAAGATGCTAAGCAGGAAATTAACGAACTACATAACGTTGTAACAGGGACACTTCGCATTGGTGCTAGTTTTACAATTGGTGAATACTTACTTCCGAAAATACTCGCTAACTATGCGAATGAAAATCCACACGTCGAAGTTCATACATTTATCTCAAATACAGAAGAAGTTTTGCAAAGCCTTCGCTCCAATCAAATCGATATCGGCTTAGTGGAAGGCCAGGTCGTATACGCTGACGTAGACGTTGAAACGTTTATGCAAGATGAAATGAAACTCGTCGTTCCGCCAAATCATCCACTGCTCCGCACAAATGAAATAAATAAAACCACACTCCAAGACCAAGTATGGGTATTAAGAGAAAGTGGTTCTGGTACACGTGCTTATAGCGATCGTTTTATTCATCAACATCATTTAAAAATGAAACGCTTCTTTACATTTAGTAGCATTCAAAGCGTAAAGGAAGCCGTCGCTGCCGGGCTTGGCATCGCTATCCTTTCAGATTGGACTGTGCGGAAAGAACTAATAGCCAAAGAACTATTCCATGTCGAAGTTCCAAATGAACAACTAATCCGTCCATTCTCCATCGTGCGCGGCAAATATTTTATTCCATCTAAAGCCATTCAAGTATTCTTAAATCATGTAGATTCTTTTGCGAAAAAACAGCATTGACCTTCACATTAATGTGAAGGTTTACAATACATGTAAAAGGAGTGAAACACATTGCGAATCGGAGAGTTATCAAAAGAAACTGGCGTTAGCGAAAGATCACTAAGACATTATGAAGAAAAGGGATTACTCCCTTCTAAGCGCCTCGCAAATGGCTACCGTGATTTTGATGACAGTGCCATTGAAAAAGTAGAGCTTATCCAAATGTACTTACAGCTTGGCTTAAATTTAGAAGAGACTGCGAGGATGCTGCGCTGCCTTGAGATCGCACCGCACCTGTACGAAAATCCTTGTAGCAGTATCCTTGCACTTTATGAAGATAAACTCAATGAAGTAACAAGACAAATCTCATTACTTTCCAGCATTCAAACGAATTTGCAAAAACACGTTTCACTCCTAAAACAAGCAAAAGAAAAGGAATGATGACATGTTTGTTATACACGGCAGTTCCAGACAAAACGGAAATACGGAAGCTCTAACACATATGATGATTGATGGAATCGAAACAGAACAAATTTACTTGCGAGACCATACAGTCCATCCTATTACAGATCAACGTCATAATGCAGAAGGATTCCAACCTGTAAATGATGGCTACGAGCAGTTAATCGAGCGTATGCTAGAGCACGGCACGATTATCTTTGCTACACCGTTATACTGGTACGGAATGAGCGGTCATATGAAAAACTTCATCGATTGCTGGTCACAAAGCTTGCGCGATACATCTCTTCATTTTAAAGAGAAAATGAAAGGGAAAAAGATGTACGTTGTCATCGTTGGTGGGGATAATCCGAAACTGAAGGCATTGCCACTTATTGCTCAGTTCCAATATATCTTTGATTTTGTTGGGTCATCATTTGAAGGGTATGTTATTGGGGATGCGAATGGATTAGATGAAATCAAAAATGATGCTGAAGCACTTGCAAAGGCACAACTGTATAATAGCGAATTCAAAAATCACAAACAGAAATAAGTTTGACAAACTCTTTTGTATGCGCATACAATAAAAATAATATTATGAAAGGAAGGTACTTTGACCAATGAAGTTCTAATTCTCTTATTTATTTCATCCATCACAAATAGTGAACAAAAATGATGAAAACTAGCAGAGGATTAGTCTGTCCATTTGTCGATACTTTCTTTCGAAACGATCATGTAAAAAATCGTTTATTTATGTACGATTTTTACATGCAAGGGCGACGTTTATCCTCTCTAGTGAAACTAGGGAGGTTTTTTTATGACTATTTTATTCGCACGTAATATTGAAAAGAGCTTTGGTGATCGCAAACTATTTACATTACCATCACTGGAAATTCAAGCAAACGATCGTATAGGAATTGTCGGAGTCAACGGAGCTGGAAAATCTACGTTACTACAAATATTAAGTAAAGAAATAGAAGCTGACGAAGGTACAGTAACTCACCATAGTTCTATCTCCATCATTCCTCAGCTTAGTGAAGAACTACCGGAAACCGCTTCTTCTCTCACAAAAGGCAAATGGAGTATTTCAAACGTTACAGATTCAATGAGCGGCGGTGAACGAATACGCCTAAAAATTGCCCACGCTCTCGAACAAGATGCAGGCATTCTATTCGCTGATGAACCAACAAGCCACTTAGATATGTTCGGTACAGAGCAATTAGAAAAGGCACTTTTATCTTATAAAGGGGCACTTGTTTTAATATCACACGATCGTGATTTTCTAAATACTATATGTACAAAAATCATCGAAATTGAAGACGGCACTATTAAAGAGTATAAAGGGAATTATTCAAACTATCGAAAGCAAAAAGAACGTGAGCGAATACAAAAACAAGCAGAATATGAGCAATATATAAAAGGAAAAAATCGTTTAGAGCAGTCAATTTTACAAAGAAAGCAAAGTGCTTCTAGTATGACAAAAATCCCAACGCGGTTCAGTTCATCTGAATCTAAACTTTATAAGTTAAGCGGGGCTCATGGGCAAGAAAATGTTAGCAAAGCAGCGAAAGCATTAGAGACACGTCTTGAAAAATTAGAAAAGAAGGAAAAACCGAAGGATCTTTCTCAAGCTCAGTTTGACGTGCAATACCATACACCAATTCATAGTAAAGTGGTGGTACAGTTTAATAAAGTAACAAAGAAAATAAGTGACCGCATACTATTTAAAAATATGAGTGGGACTATTGCCCCTGGTGCGAAGCTTGCTATTTTAGGGGCAAATGGAAGTGGAAAAACCACTTTGTTCAACATGCTTCTCGCAAACGAGCGCGGCATTCAGCTTTCGAAAAGTTGTAAAGTTGGATACTTTGAACAAACACTATCAATTTTAAAAACAGATAAAACAATTTTAGAAAATGTTCTAGAAGAAACAAATTATACGGAGTCGTTCGTTCGAACAATACTTGCACGGCTCCTATTCCGCCGTGAAGATGTTCATAAACCTGTGCACGTCTTAAGTGGCGGTGAACGAATGAAGGTTGCACTCGCAAAAGTATTTTTAGGAAACTATAATATGCTTCTGCTCGATGAACCGACAAACTATTTAGACTTAGCAACGCAAGAAGAATTAGAAAGCATGTTACAAGAATATCCTGGGACTATACTTTTCATTAGCCATGACCGTGCCTTCATTCGTTCTGTTGCAGACCATATTCTACAAATAGATGAGAGCGAGCCAAGAATATTCCACGGCAATTACGAGCAATACACAAAAAGAACAACCGAAGCTTCTGTAAACGTTACTGAACAAGAATTATTGAGGTTACAAACAAAATTAACTGAAATCATCAGCCGGATTTCTATACCAAATCATCACGATGACATCACATTTCTCGAACAAGAATACGAAAAATTATTAGTCCAAATTCAAAAATGTAAAGAAGCGCTCTAATGTCTTCCCTATATATCGACGGGATCTTCCGCATTTCCCAAGAAATATCGAGACTTCGACATAGAATATCCACCGATCTATAATGTTAGACACGAAAGCAAAACAAAAAGCCGTGCATCAGCACGGCTTTTCACTTTATATACGGACAGCAGTCCCGCTCACTGCAACCATTAGCATTCCTTCGCGAACTACTTCGTAATCCACGTCGATGCCAACAATAGCGTTCGCATTTTTTTGTCTTGCTAGAGTTTTCATCTCTTCCATTGCGATGTCGCGTGCTTCTTTCAATTTACTTTCATAAGCGCCAGAACGACCGCCGACAACATCACGGACAGAAGCGAAAAGGTCACGAACGATATTCGCACCCATAATTGCTTCCCCGTTCACGATATCGATATAGTCAATAATTTCTTTCCCTTGAATTGTAGATGTTGTTGTTACAATCATGCTTTGTAGCCTCCCATATAAGATTTCCATCTACTTATATGATGTGCCAATCCAGCAGAAATTATATTTACGAACTAAATTGAGCTTCGTATAACCTACTATATCCTCTGCCTTGCTCAATTAATTCATCATGCGAACCTTGTTCTGCAATACCGTCTTTATTTACAACAACGATGCGATCAGCATTTTTAATCGTTGCAAGTCTATGTGCAATCACTAATGTTGTACGACCAACGGCTAATTCAGCAAGTGATTTTTGAATCGCAAGTTCCGTCTCTGTATCTAGTGCAGAAGTTGCTTCATCTAATATTAAAATTGGCGGATTTTTCAAGAACATACGAGCAATTGCGAGGCGCTGCTTCTGTCCACCTGAAAGTTTCACGCCGCGTTCACCGATAACTGTATCTAAACCGTCTGGCTGTGAGTAAATTAAATCCTCTAACTGGGCTCTCTTTACCGCCTGCCAAATGTCAGCCTCTGACGCTTTTAAATTTCCGTAAGCAATATTTTCACGGATCGTTCCTGAGAATAAGAACACATCCTGTTGTACAATTCCAATTTGTTTACGAAGTGACGATAATGTCATCTCTTTCGTATCAATGCCATCAATTTGGATTGAACCAGACGATTGCTCATAAAATCGTGGTAGTAAACTACATAACGTTGTTTTCCCTGCTCCTGATGGTCCAACGAACGCAACTGTTTCACCTGCATGGATTTTCAAACTAATATCATTTAAAATCGGTTCTTTGTTTTCATATCCGAACGTAATGTTGTTATATTGAATATCACCGTGTACATGTTTTACTTCTATCGCATCTTTAGAGTCTACAATATCAGGCTCTGTTTCAAGAAGTTCTACATATCTTTTAAAACCAGCGATCCCTTTCGGATAACTTTCAATAACCGCGTTAATTTTCTCAATTGGGCGGAAGAAAATATTCGTTAATAAAACGAATCCGATAAATCCACCGTACGTTAACTCACCTTGCAGAACAAACCATGTGCCGCATATTAATAC
The DNA here is from genome assembly GCF_022663495.1 of Bacillus cereus group sp. BfR-BA-01383. NCBI lineage: Bacteria > Bacillati > Bacillota > Bacilli > Caryophanales > Bacillaceae > Bacillus > Bacillus cereus group sp. BfR-BA-01383. Next base: position 35,298 of record NZ_JAKUFP010000010.1, on the reverse strand, counting down.
GAAGAGCGTTACGAGACGCATAAGCATATAACTAATTGACGAATTTAGCGCCATAATTTTATACGCCATTAATTTCGTTGTACGGAAACGAGCATTGTTTACAGCAAACTGTTCTTTCTCAAACTTTTCATTTCCGAATGCTTGTACAACGCGAATACCACCGACGTTATTTTCAATACACGCATTGAAATCAGCAACGTCTGAGAATAATCGTCTAAACGTGCCCGTCATTTTTTTATTGAAGTAAAGTGCCAACCATAATAAGAATGGAATTACGAAGAATGTTAACAGTGCTAACTTCCAGTTGATCATCATCATAAATGAAAATGCCCCAACTAAAGTCATTACAGCGATGAACAAATCTTCTGGTCCGTGGTGAGCAATTTCTCCAATTTCCATTAAATCGTTTGTAAGACGTGAAATTAAATGACCTGTTTTATTATTGTCAAAAAATCTGAATGATAGCTTTTGAATGTGATCAAATAATTTCTGCCTCATATCTGTTTCAATGTTAACGCCAAGCATATGTCCCCAGTATGTAACGACATATTGTAGGCCTGCGTTTAACATATAAACTGCAAATAACCCGAAGCACGCCCATAAAATAAGCGTCCAGTTTTGCCCTGGCAATAACTTATCAATAAATTGATTTACGATAAGCGGAAAGCCAAGTTCCAGTAATCCTGCGATAACTGCGCAAGAAAAATCGAGTATAAATAAACCTTTGTACGGTTTATAGTAAGAAAAAAATTTACGTAGCATATCTTTCCTCCATTTCCCAAAATTTAAAAGACTCTCTAAATGATAACCATTATCAAGTAATTATTCAAGTGATTCGTCTATGAAACTAAAAATGATTTTTGCGAGAGTTGTCATTTTTTATTGGAAAGTCGATATAGATTTCATTTACTACCAAAACCAAAAAGGGTGTCACCTAGTGGTGACACCCTCACTTCTATTTACATCGCTTCTGAATCCCACTCATGATCCTGCTGAACAAACACAACACCTAATTCGTGATGTCCCCCGGCATATAATGCTGTTTGAGCAAGGCGAAGCTCGCCATTTGTATCTAATACTTCCAGTTTACAAAATGCTCCTGTCGTCTTCGTTTGAAGCGCATCATAAAATTCCTCTGCACTTCGTGGAATAACTCCATTTACTTTCGTAATAACTTCTCCAGGCAGTAACTTCAGCTCTGCTCCAATTGTATTTGGAATTGTATCTAATACGACAAGTCCATCATTACGTGCGGCGAAATAGGCCGGTCTTGTCTCATCTACAATTTTTTCTTGCATCGAGATCGTGAAACGTCCAAGCATTGCGACTCCCATCGCGATAATTGCCAGTACGTGCCACCAGTAACTTGCAATTCCTAAAACAAGCACAAGTCCTGCTAATCCATAGACACGTCTTCCTGTAAATAATAGAGCTTCCGTCGGCTCATAACTTCTAATCTTCCTCATAAATCCAATTAAAAATGGAACGAGGAATAAAGAGTATGTAGTTGAACCTATTGAAACGACAGGCCACCAAGAAATAAATCCTGTCACCGCGTCTCCCGGTATAAGAATAAATACTGGCACAAGCCATAGACGATTCGATTCATGTAGTCCAATTCGTAACCCACGCTTACCTTTTTTAATTTTTGGCGTAGAATATCGCACTGCATTTTTAGAGATTAATAAGCCCTCTACAACGAGCATAACGCCTAGTAAAATAGCAAGGGATACAATCGTACCCTCTTCCCCTTCTCCAAGCTGTAAGAAGGAAACTGGCATCTTAGACGATAATAACACGAATGCAATAGCGATTCCGAAAGTATACGCTACAGATAAATATCGATACATAGCAGTTAATCCAAATAATATCGTCCAAAGTAAAATTATCCATAAGCTCGCTTTGGAAACAGTAAGTCCAAGACCAATTGTAATAATAGATACGATTAATCCATACTTAACACCTGCAAATAGCGTTGTTCGTAGTTCAAACCAAATATCATATACTTTAAAAGAAAAATCTTTTCGTTCTCTTAATATACGTAAGTATCCAACAAAGATACTACTAATTAAAAATACATAGACAGCAGGGTGTAAGAAAAAACGTCCAACTGCCCGTAGTATTTCAAAAAGCCATGCCTCCACGAATTCATTCACCACCATTTATATCATTCTTTCTTTTTATCTTATCATAACTAAAGAAACGTTTGTTTAACACATAAAAAAATACAGGCATCAAAATGCCTGTATCCTTTCTTATTTTGCCATTAATTTTAATGCCGTTTGTAATTGTAAATCATTTTCTCCGGAACGAATCTTTTCAATGATTTTAGTTTGAATCGCTTCAGCGGTCTTTTTATCGAGTTGTCCCGTTGCTTCCATCTCATTCGCATTTTGGAATGCTTTCAGCGCTGATTCTGTTTCTTTACTAAAGTATCCATCTTCACGTCCTGGTACATAACCTAAGCTTTTCAGCATTTCTTGTGCATGTTTTACTTGCACATCATTTGAATTGTATGAAAGTGTCTTTTCGATTTGAATTGGTGTCGCATGATAATAATCTGGTTGCTTCACTTCTACAGTTGGCGCGATTCCTTTTTTATGAATCCAGTTTCCATCTGGAGTTAACCATTTGAACATCGTTAATTTAATGTTACTGCCATCTTTAAACGGAACGGCCTGCTGGACGGTCCCTTTACCAAACGTTGTTTCACCAATTAAATCGTAACCTTCTCCTTCTTTCAGCGCACCAGCTAAAATTTCTGAAGCAGAGGCACTTCCTTTATCAATTAACACTGAAATTGGATATGGCTTTCTCTCTTTCAATTCTGTAGAGATTTTCTTTTTCTCGCCATTACGCTGCTCTACTTGTAACATCGGCTTTTTATCCGTCATAATTTCTCCTAGTATTTCTTCTACACTATTTAAATAGCCACCAGGATTACCACGCACGTCAATAACTAAGCCTTGTATGTTTTTCTTCTCTAATTCTTTTAACTGATCCTTAAATTCTTTCGCTGTATTTTCAGCAAAAGAAGTAATTTGCATATAACCGATATCTTTTCCGCTTTCTTGCTTCACAGAACTAAACACCGTGAAGATTGGAATTTTTTCACGCTTAATTTTAAATACAATCGGATCAGTTACTCCTGCACGCTTAATTTCAATCGCGACAGTCGTTCCCTTTTTACCACGAATTTTTAATACCGCTTCTTCACGTGATAAGTCTTTCACACTGTTTCCATCTACAGATAAAATTTGGTCATTCGGTTTAATTCCTATCTTTTCTGCTGGTGAACCTTTAATTGGCGATACGATAATAAGCTTACCGTCCGTCTTATTCACCTCAGCCCCAATCCCCTCTAACTCAGGATCAAGCGATTCACTAAACTGTTTGGCTGTTTCTTTATCCATATACGTGGAATAAGGGTCCTTCAGCGTAGACAACATACCTTGTATTGCACCTTCAACTAATTTTTCATCTTTCACGTCTTCCACATAACGTGAATCAATTAGTGCATACGCCTCATTAATTTTTGCCAAATTTCCTTGCGTTGTGCTAGCGTTCCCACTCGAAATTGTTTGCGTTACTTCCGCTGGGTTAACCCCAAATGCAGACATTCCTGCAAACATTCCGCCAGCACCAATTAAAAATGCAACAACCATTCCAATAATTGCAACTCTACGTTTCAATGCGGAATTCCCCTTTCCAAAACACACAGGTGGTGTAGCAAAAGGCATCACACAGCGTGTGATGCCTTTACCTATTTCTACTATATGATAAGCTTGTACGAATTATGTTTGCAACTTTTTATACTTTTAAGAAGCGACGAATTGACATTACACTTCCCCACATACCGATTAACGCCCCAATTAACACTAGTAAACCAGCTAATTGGAATACGAACGGACTGTATGGTAGAAGTTCGAAAATTGTTCCGCCAAGTTTTTCATTAAACACACCTTGCAATGAATTATACATAACTAAAATTATGCCAATTGGAATAATTGATCCTAATACTCCTAGGAATAATCCTTCTAACAAGAATGGCCAACGAATAAACCAGTTTGTTGCACCAACAAGTTTCATAATTTCAATCTCAGTACTACGAGCATAAATTGTAATTTTAATTGTGTTAGAGATTAAGAACATCGCTGTGAATAGAAGACCGGCAATTAACAGAATCCCGATGTTACGACCAGTTTTTACAGTATCAAATAATTTTTCAACTTGACCTTTGCCGTATTGAACATTACTTACAAACTGCATCTTCTCAATCTTCTTCGCGATTGCCGCCGTATCTGTCGGTTCTTTCGCCTTTACAACGAATACGTCTTTCAGTGGGTTATCTTGCTCGAATAACTCGAACGTTTTTCCACTATCACCTAAACTTTTAATTAAACGTTTCAACTCTTCTTCTTTAGAAGAATATTTAATAGAATCTACTTTCGCAATCTTACTCATATCTTCTTCTAATTTCTTTTGATCAGCTTCTTTTGCTGCTGGATCAATATGCACACGAATTTCCACATCTTGCTCTACTTTCGTCGCAAAATGATTCATATTCATAATAGCTGTTAAAAAGACACCTACAAGTAATAATGTAACCGTTACTGCACTAACAGAAGCAAACGTCATCCATCCGTTACGGGATAGATTCTTTACACCTTCTCGCAAATGTCGACTAAGGGTCTTAGTCTTCATATCCGTACCCTCCCTCAATCTCGTCTCGAACAATTTTTCCGCCTTCAATCGCGATTACACGATGACGAATTGTATTTACGATATCTGAGTTATGCGTCGCCATAACAATCGTTGTACCACGCTCATTAATGCGCGTAAAAATCTTCATAATATCAAGAGCCGTTTCAATATCTAAGTTACCTGTTGGCTCATCGGCAATTACAACCTTTGGTCTATTTACAATCGCTCTCGCAATCGCAACACGTTGTTGCTCTCCACCTGAAAGTTCACCTGGAAGTGCATCTGCACGATCTTCAAGGCCTACAAGACCTAACACTTCTGTCACACGTTCACGAATTGCTTCTTTCTCTTCTTCAATTACTTCTAAGGCAAACGCAACATTCTCATATACCGTTAATTTAGGTAGTAATTTAAAATCTTGGAAGATTACACCTAATTGACGACGGAAATATGGAACATCTCTTTCTGCCAATGTTTCAATTACAAGTCCATTTACATTAATTGATCCTGTGGATGGCTTCTCTTCACGATACATCATTTTAATAAATGTAGATTTTCCGGCTCCACTCGGTCCAACTACATATACGAATTCACCTTGCTTAATGTTAACTGTGAGACCAGCAATGGCTTTCATACCATTTGGGTACTCCTTATAAACATTCGTCATTTTTATCATTATTTATCACCCAATACTTAATGATTTTTTTTCGAAATACTTTTCTGTGCATTTGAAAATAAAACAAAAACTTTTATTCTCTGTGTACCATTCTTGTTGAAGGCAGCTTCCTTACATGCCTTTTATTAGCAACGCTGCTCTATGTAATATATTTCATCAAAATTCTACAAACCCCATTGTAACATCAATCGGTTTCCAATTCGGATACAGTTTTGTTACAGTTATGTTACATCCTCTAAAAAGGGAAACGAGCTGCTGTAATTTATTAACCCGAAATGCTTTTCGGGCAAATTATACACTCAGCTCGTTTATTAAACATTTTCTTATTTATGTTCAGCTAACCATTCAGCTACTTTTTTCGCGTCCTCACCTTGAATAAGTCCTGGTGACATTGAACCGCGGCCTTTTTTAATAATTTCTTCGATATCTGCAGCATCGTACTTACCGCCTACTTTTCTTAAATCAGGTCCAGTTGCCCCCGATAAATCTTTCGCGTGACATCCAGCACAACTTCTTTGGAAAATTTGTTCTGCGCTATCTGTGCTTGCAGATTGTTTAGAAGGCTTACTCTCTTCCTTATTTCCGCACGCTCCTAAAGCAAAAATGACTGATGTCCCTAACGCAATAGCCAACAATTTCTTTTTCACTTCTATCGCTCCCCATTATTGATATTCTTTTCATTCCTAACACACTCATTTTTCATTATAAGCATTATCTTTATATAGAAAAACTAAGGTATATTTCATCTTCGTCAAAAATATAGTGAGAACCCTGATAAAACAAAGCTTCCATAAATTGTTTCAATTCTGTGAACATCATAAAAACTTCAACAAAGTACCTTTTCCCAGAAATCAAACTAGAAAAATTCAGCATAAAGTCCTACTCTATTCCTGCCCTATTTTACTATTCTCTACTTTTTACAAAACAATATACAACATTGTATTCTACATATAATCCCACCAAAAAGAGAAGTTGTCGTTTCCAACTTCTCTTCCTCTTTACTTCATCTATATAAACAAAATAAAACGCTGTATACCCTCTATTTCCTCAGCATGAGCCAACAACTTTGTTGGCTTTTTCTATTATTAAATGCGCGAACGTAAGTAAGCATCAATAAATGGATCAATTTCTCCGTCCATTACCGCTTGTACGTTACCAACCTCTGTATTTGTACGGTGGTCTTTTACAAGAGAATATGGATGGAATACATAAGAACGGATTTGGCTACCCCATCCGATTTCTTTTTGCTCTCCACGAATCTCATCTAATTGTGCTTGTTGTTCTTCTAATTTCTTTTGGTACAGTTTCGCTTTTAACATTTTCATCGCATGCTCACGGTTTTTAATTTGAGAACGTTCTGACTGACATGTAACAACCGTATTTGTCGGTGTATGCGTAATACGAACTGCTGAATCCGTCGTATTAACGTGCTGCCCACCAGCTCCACTTGCACGATACGTATCAATTTTCAAGTCTTCTGTACGCACTTCAATTTCAACTTCATCATTGAACTCAGGTACAACTTCACAAGAAACAAACGATGTATGACGACGACCTGAAGAATCGAATGGTGAAATACGTACAAGACGGTGTACACCCTTCTCTGCTTTTAAGTAACCGTAAGCGTTATGACCTTTAATTAATAAAGTAACACTCTTAATACCTGCTTCGTCACCTGGTAAATAGTCAACCGTTTCTACTTTAAAGCCGCGCTTTTCAGCCCAACGTGTGTACATACGTAATAACATAGAACCCCAGTCTTGTGACTCTGTTCCACCTGCACCTGGGTGTAATTCTAAAATCGCATTATTTTTATCATAAGGATCACTTAATAGTAACTGAAGCTCATATTCATTCATTTCTTGAATTAGGCCTTTTACTTCTGATTCTAATTCCACATGTAAATCTTCATCATACTCTTCTTTTAAAAGTTCGTGCGTTATTTCTAAGTTTTCGAACGTCTCGTCTAACTGACGGAACTTTCCAACCATATCTTTTAACGCATTTGCTTCGTTAATTACAGCTTGAGCGCCTTGTTGGTCATCCCAAAATCCTGCACCCATCATCGTTTCTTCTAATTCTGCGATTTGTTTTTCCTTAGCAGGAAGGTCAAAGAGACCCCCTAAAAGCCGCTAATCTCTTAGCCATTTTCTCTAATTCTTGTCTAATTTCTACTAATTCCATTTCCTTCACCTCTATGTAATTGCTGTTACTTTCGTATGAAAACAAGGGAAACTCTCTCCACTTATTCCGGAGAGAGTTTAATCCTTCTTAATTATACATTTTTGATGTAAAAATTTGCAAAGCGGTCTAAACAAACTATCTTTTCGTATTACTTCCCAATGCCACAACAGTTTTTATATTTTTTACCGCTACCGCATTTACATAAATCGTTGCGGCCCATTTGGTCACCTTTTACAACCGGTTTTTTCTTTGCCTCTTCGCCATCACTAGATGGGTGAACAGCTTCACCTTGAACAACTTCTTGACGCTCTAAGTTTTGTTCAATTTCAGCTTTCATAATGTAACGAGAGATTTCCTCTTCAATAGAAGCAATCATTGACTCGAACATTGCGAACCCTTCCATCTGATACTCACGAAGTGGATCGATTTGACCGTAAGCGCGTAAATGGATACCTTCACGAAGGTGATCCATCGCATCAATATGCTCTGTCCATTTCGTATCTACAACACGGAATACAACAACTTTTTCGAATTCACGCGTCTGCTCTTCAGGTAGAAGTTTTTCTCTTTCGTTATAACGCTCTAATAATTTCGCGATGATTGATTCGCTCATTTCTTCTGGAGCAAGGCGACGTAACTCTTCTTCTTTTACATCTCCTTCTTGCAGAAGGTTTGTATTTAAGTAATCGACAAGACCTTTAATGTTCCAATCTTCTTCGATTTCTTCTTGCGTATGAAGTGCAACAGCACGTTCTATCGTAGATTTCATCATACCTTCAATAATGCCGCGTAAGTTCTCAGACTCCATTACTTCTTGACGCTGTTTATAAATAACTTCACGTTGCTGACGAAGTACATCATCGTACTGTAGTAACTGCTTACGCGCATCATAGTTATTTCCTTCTACACGTTTTTGCGCAGATTCTACCGCACGAGAAACCATTTTACTTTCGATTGGCTGTGTATCATCCATACCAAGACGATCCATCATCGATTTCATATTATCTGAACCGAAGCGGCGCATTAATTCATCTTCCATTGATAAGTAGAACTGAGTCACACCAGGATCCCCTTGACGACCAGCACGACCACGTAACTGATTATCAATACGACGGCTTTCGTGACGCTCTGTACCGATAACTGCTAGACCAACGTTTTTAATATCGTCCCCAAGCTTAATATCCGTACCACGACCAGCCATGTTTGTCGCAATCGTTACAGCACCTTTCATACCAGCTTCTGCAATGATATCTGCTTCACGTGCATGGTTTTTTGCGTTTAAGATGTTATGACGTACACCTTTACGTGTTAACATTTTTGAAATAAGCTCTGACGTTTCAATTGCAACTGTACCAACAAGAATTGGTTGCCCTTGTTTATGACGATTTACAATATCCTCAACAACTGCATTGAATTTACCTTCCATTGATTTGAAGATTAAATCCGCACGGTCATCACGAATAATATCTTTATTCGTTGGAATTACGATAACATTCATATTGTAAATACTACGGAATTCTTCTTCTTCCGTTTTCGCTGTACCAGTCATACCAGATAACTTTTCGTACATACGGAAGTAGTTCTGGAACGTAATTGTTGCAAGCGTCATACTTTCATTTTGAATTTCTACGCCTTCTTTTGCTTCAATAGCTTGGTGTAAACCTTCGCTATAACGACGACCTTTCATAAGACGACCAGTGAATTGGTCTACAATTACGATTTCGCCTTCTTGTACAACATAATCTGTATCAAGGTGCATAACAACATGCGCACGAAGTGCCTGATTAATATGGTGAAGAAGCGCTACATGTTTTAAATCGAATAAATTTTCAATATGGAAAGCTTTCTCCGCTTTCGTAATACCATCTTCTGTTAACATTACATTTTTCGTCTTCACATCAAATGAATACTCTTTTTCATTTTCTAACGTACGAACAAATGCATTCGCAAACATGTATAGCTCTGCTGATTTTTGAGCTTGTCCAGAAATAATAAGCGGCGTACGTGCTTCATCGACTAAAATAGAATCGACTTCATCGATAATAGCAAAATGAAGTGGACGTTGAACGCGCTGCTCTTTATATAACACCATATTGTCACGTAAGTAATCGAATCCAAGCTCATTATTAGTGCTATACGTAATATCAGCAGCATAAGCAGCTTGTTTCTCTTCGCGCGACATATGGTTTAAGTTAATTCCTACCGTTAAGCCTAGGAACTCATGAAGTTGTCCCATTTCGCTCGCATCACGCTGTGCTAAGTATTCATTGACTGTAACAACGTGAACACCTTTTCCTGTTAAAGCATTTAAATATACAGGTAAAGTAGACGTTAATGTTTTACCCTCACCCGTTTTCATCTCAGAAATATTACCTTCATGTAAGGCGATACCACCCATTAACTGTACTCCATACGGACGCATTCCAAGAACACGAGTCGCAGCTTCACGAACAACCGCAAAAGCTTCAGGAAGTAGATCATCTACTGTCTCACCTTTTGTTAGACGTTCTTTAAATTCAAGCGTCTTTCCTTTTAATTGTTCATCAGTTAGTGGCTTAATAGATGATTCTAATGCATCAATCTGTTCAACTGTCTTCTGCATACGTTTAATTTGACGTTGATTTACATCAAACACCTTTTTTAAAATACCGATCATAGGAAATACGCTCCTCTTTTTATTAAAATAAAACTTCCGATTGTTTTTCTTTTTCTCTATTACAATCAGTCGTTATAAAAATCAAATGTATGTTATGCCAATTTTTCTCCTAATTAAAAAAACTAAAATGTATATACCTAAGGATAATTGTAACACTTGTCTTATAACTATGACAACAATCGGCAGAATGTCTAGCCTTATATTCAGAAAAAGTTTTTATTTCATTTGTTCCAACAAACTAATATTTCTTTTCTCTATCTTTTCATTTCAAATTCATGTTACAAATTTTGTATTAAATCTAAGTAGTATTCTTTCAAGTTCTCTTTTAAAGAGGGTGGCTCAATTATTCTTATAGTTTTACCAAAACTGGCCAAATAAGAAATAATAAAGTTAATTTCCGCAGGCTCATAAGTTCCTATTAAATATGTATCTCCGGGTTCTTCCCATAACTTCATCGAAGGATATTGTTGCTGTTTAAATATCTCTATCCCCCTTGCAGTAATCGAGCATTTAAAGTGAATAGCTTGTTCAGTTGCCTTCCAAAGACTATGTGCGTTATGTATATTTATATTTTCTAAATCCACACTACCCTGAGCTCCTACCACTTCTAACGACCTAATACGATCACAACGAAAAACTCGATAAGCCGATTTATCTAAATCATAAGCTTGGCAATACCAATAACCTTTCATTGCATAAATCGAAATTGGCTGAATACGACGCATTGTCGTTTGCTTCGGCGTAACATAGTTCACATTTAATGCCTCTTTTCGAACAGCAGCTAATAAAAGGTCTTCTAGATAACCACATTCATGCGCCTGTTCCAAATGATAAAAAGCAACTCTCTTTTGCAAGTTTTCAATTTGCACGCGCTGTTTTGACGAAACACTGTCTAAAAATTTCTTATTAATGGAATGGAACGATACTTGAAAGGGACTACTTACAAAGCTTTTTAACGCTTGCATTGCAAAATAAAGCGCAAAAACTTCATGGTTTGTAAATGAAATTGGTGGTAATGTCATTGATTTTATTAAACGGTATCCTCCATACCGACCATATTCGGCAAAAAGAGGTGTACCCATTTCCTCTAATGATGTAATATCACGTAACGCTGTCCTTTTCGAAATTTGAAACTCATCCATTAAATCTTTCAATGTGAATATTTGTTTTTGATTTATAAAACGCAGCATCTGATTTAAACGTTCAACTTTTTTCATAAACTCTCCCTATAGGTGCCATATGCTGGCACCTTATATTTGTATAGTAATAAGTGTAAACATATATGAAGGAGGCAATACAATGAATTTTGAAGTAATCCCTTTTTTATCATTAAACGGGCAAGGTGCAAAAGCAATTGCATTTTACGAACAACATTTAGGTGCAAAAGTTTTATTTAAAAAGAATTATAAAGAGATGAAAGAAATAGATCCAAATTTCACATATGAAGAAAGCCAAGAACATTATATTACCCATTCCGTTTTACAAATTGGCACTAATAAAATTATGATTGCGGAGCAGGCAGTTGATTCCACACGCCCTTGGCAATTAAGTAATAGCTCATCTTTATGTATTCAATCTAAAGACTTCCAAGCCATTGAAGCACTCTATCATAATCTAATTAAACATGAAGAAGTTCATATTTTAACACCTTTTGAAAAAAACTCCTTCAGCCCTGGTTATGCCATTGTTCGAGATCCTTTTGGAATTGTAATACAATTGACAGTAACGAGACATGAATTCTAAATCTCATCATAAAATACAAAAATATATAAAAAAGCGCAGCCATTTCGGCTGCGCTTTCGAATTATTATTTAGTTTCGATTAAACCATATTTCCCATCTTTACGGCCATATACAACATTAGTTTCATTTGTATCAGCATTTGTGAAGACGAAGAAATTATGTCCTAGCATATCCATTTGTAGGATCGCTTCTTCAACGTCCATCGGTTTTAAATCGAATCGTTTTGTACGTACAAGTTCTAATTCATCCTCTTCTACCTCATCCAGAACAGCTACTGCTTCTGGAAGGATAAAGTTAGTTTTCACAGAACCTTTTTCACGTAATTTACGATTTACTTTTGTTTTATGTTTACGAATTTGTCGCTCAATTTTATCAACTACTAAATCGATAGCAGCGTACATATCGCTATTAGATTCTTCTGCACGAAGTAATAAATCAGTAAACGGAATTGTTACCTCGACACGTTGCTTGTCAGAGTATACTTTTAAATTAACTTTAATCTCTGGGAATGTATCAAAATAACGCTCTAACTTACTTAGTTTTTTCTCTACATATTCCTTTAATGCTGGAGTTACTTCAATATTTTCACCACGAATGTTGAATTTCATAGATGAATTCCTCCTTTCAAGCCTATGTACTATAATTTCGACATTGGCTTAAAAACTCCTTCTAACTTTTTTAAAAAAATTAGTGGAATTGCGATTTTTTTATCGTTTTTTGTTGAAATGAAAAGATGCATCGTTTCTATCTTTATTTTACCCTATTAACATCGTGAGTAACGAATATAACTGTGGACAATTCGTTACAGAAAAGAAACAACTTTTTGACAACTCTACTCATAACAAAAACCCCTTGCAAAAACCAAGAGGTTCTACTACATATATATAACGTTGCCACAAACGTAGCTTTCTCTCCCAAAAACAATATCCCTACAGTTTCACAACGTTAGCTGCTTGTGGTCCACGTGCTCCATCTACAATATCAAACTCTACTTGTTGTCCTTCTTCTAATGACTTATATCCATCTTGCTGAATAGCAGAAAAATGGACAAATACATCATCACCATCTTCACGCTCAATAAACCCAAATCCCTTTTCCGCATTGAACCATTTCACTCTTCCTTGCATGTTCATTCCATTCCCTTCACTCTAAAAATCAGGGCACTCGCCCCATATTTTGACTATAACGAATGACAAGATATGAAGTCAAAGAAGACTTATCGTCTTTTTATTATCCCTTTCGACAGTTACAGATTAACTTCTACAGAGCGTCAAACTAGAAACTTCCCTTGCTCCTCTATCGTATAAAAGGCTTCCAATTTGCCTAACTGTAATTCCTGTCGTATATAAACATCATCAACGAGTAAAATATGTTGTCCATGAAACATCTCTTCCCCCTGAAAATAAAAAGGATTACTTCCTGACAGTCTTTCTTGCCGCGTCTTCTTACTTTGCTTTTCTGTTTCTCTTCTATTTAATGATGGATATGAAATACTGACAGGTAAACAAGTTGCTAATAACTCCGCTTGATTAAAGCCACGTTCGTATTCCCGTTCTCTACTAAGTGGAACAGCGATAACGGTTGAAACATTCTGGAAATACTTTTGAAAAAGACTTCGAAAAGGCCAATGAAAAATATGAACTAACTCTGCATCGCCTCGAAACTTAAACAGCGCTAATATTTCTTTCATCTCATCATCGTACATGTACAACGAACGATTTTTAAAGGACCGATATCCCTCTTCATTCATCCACCTTACGCAATCCGGGCAAATGCCATCTTCTTCAAACGAGGCAGAAACAAGTTCTAAGGGTCGCCCACATTCTCTACAAATTTCTCCTATAATATAGGAAAGTTTCCGCTCACATCTATCACACATATATTGCTTATGAAGCTTTACAAAAAAGGTGTTCCAACTAACTGTTTCCCAAATATACTCATCACAAAGTAGACAATGCATTAATCAATCCTTGTTCTTTAGCATTTTTGTTCATACTTTGAATATGTTTTTTCGCGCGTACCATCGCCTCTGTCTTACCATAATGAAAATACACGACTTCGCCATACGGTTCCGCAAAACTACGACCTACCCGGCCTGCAATTTGTACGAGCGCACTTTCTGAAAATATTTCTTCTTCCGCTCCTAAAACCGCTACTTGTAAATTCTTCACAGTTACCCCTCTCTCTAAAATTGTTGTTGTAACTAATAACGGAATTTCTCCCTTTCTGAAAGCCGCTACTTTTTCTTTTCTCACCGGATCTTCTGCATGTACACCTTCAACTCTATTGTCTAATGACTGCAATAACAGGCTCATTTCTTCTATATATCGCACATGAGGAACAAATAAAAAGATAGGGTACTTTTTGTTTAAGTACATTTTTAACCATTGTAGTAAAACTTGAGGAATTCTTTTATGATCGAGGCTTTTCTTCCAATTTCCGCACCAGCAAAATAGAGGAACTGGCAACGGATGACGGTGGTATCGTCCAGAGACAACGATACCTTTTTGTTTCCCCTTTCTGAAATTACGCTTCCACTTTTCATCTGGAGTTGCCGTTAAATAAATGCGAGCCGCTTTCTCTTTCATCGCTTGTTTTACCGCGTACTGTAACATTTGATCAGCATGATACGGGAAAGCATCTATCTCATCTATAATCATGACATGAAACGCTCTATAGTAACGCAACAGTTGATGAGTAGTTGCAACCACTAACGCTGCTTCATTCTCTCGTTCTGTACTCCCGCCTTATAAAGCAACTACATTGATATGCGGAAATACTTCTTGTAATCTCGGTGCTAATTCCAGTACAACATCTGTTCTCGGCGTTGCGACACAAACTCTTTCTCCCTTTTGAAGTGCCTCTGCAATACCATAAAACAACATTTCTGTCTTTCCAGCCCCGCACACAGCCCAAATAAAAAACGATTCTTTCTGCTTGATGGCTTCCACAACACCTTTTGCCGCCAACTCCTGACCAGTAGACAAAGTCCCTTTCCATTGTAAAGGACTTATCCCTTTCTCTCCTTTTCTTTCAGCGATCCCGCGAACAAGTACAGCACATTCACTAACTCTCCCCATCGTTATACACTTCCGGCAATATGTACATACTTTACTGCACCTTTTACATGAAAATGATGCAAATAGTCGTTGCTCTATATTCCCGCAGCGTTGACACATATATTTAGAAGCCTTCTTTGTTACGCCTTGTACACATACAACCTCTCCCCTCTTTTGCAAATCATGTAATTCCTCCCGTAAATCTGAAGAGAGTTCCTCTAATAGTAACTGTTTCCCAGCTAACATCAGCAATCACCTCCAGCATTACTATAAACCTTTCTCATAATCTCGTAAAAACTCAAAAAAGCCGATAACCTACTTATAAAATAGTAAGCTATCGACTTTATACACGTGTTTTATTAAATTATAAATCCTAGAATCTACCGTATCCTAAGAAATGTTTTTGGTTGTAGCTACTGCTTAAGCTAGAGTAAGCAATCCCTTTATCACCAGCATGAATCATTTGGCCATTACCAACGTAAATACCGATGTGAGATGGACCTGGTTTATAAGTACCTTGGAAGAATACTAAATCTCCAGGTTGTGGGCTACTTACTTTAGAAACTGAGTTCCAGTAACCTGCAACGTCTTGACGACCTACACCATAGATGTAAGAAATAAATCCACTACAGTCAAAACCACCGTTTGATGGAGATGCACTTCCCCAAACATATGGCATACCTAAGTATTGTTGCGCTTTACCAATTACGCCACCCGCATTTGAAGCTGGTGCTGGCTCTTGTTGTTTCTTTTCTTGTTTAGGTGCCTCTTTTTTAGGCTCTTCTTTTTTAGCTTGTCCACCATTGTTTGCTGGTGTAGCTTGAGCTTGCTCTGCAGGCGCTTGTGCTTGTGCTGGTTGAGCTTGTGCGTCTTTAGCAGCTTGTTCTGCTTGTTTTTGAGCAGCAGCTTCTTGTGCAGCTTTTTCTTGCGCTTCTTGTTCAGCCATACGTTGTAATTGTAATGCTTGTTTTTCAAGCTCTTTCAATTGACCTTCCGTACTTGTCATTGAAGTTACAACTGTATCCATTTTACCGCTTAAATCATTTACCGCTGTTTCTTTTTTCGCTTTTTCAGCGTCAAGTTCTTTCTTAGCAGTTTCAATTTGAGCTTGTGCTTCTTTTAATTCTTTTTGTTTTTCTTTTACCGTTGCAACATCTTTTTTCACGTTCGCTTGATCTTCTTGTTGTGTTTTCATGATATCTTCGTCAGACTCAAGAATTTTAGAAACAGAAGTTAAACGATCAACTAAATCAGCAACGTTTTTAGAGTTTACAAGAACTTCTGTTACAACGTTCGTGTTTGGTTGTTCTTGAAGTGCAACTAAACGTTTTCTTAATAACTCTTCACGTTTTGCAATTTTCGTTTGTAGTTCTGCAATGTCTTTATTTTTCTTTTCGATTAATTGCTCAGTATCAGCAACTTTTTTCGTTGTTTCATCAAGTTTTGAAGCATTCTCTTGAACAGACTTATCTAAACCTTGAATTGTTTTGTTTAAGTCATTCATTTGCTTTTGTAATTCATCACGTTCTTGTTGTTGTTTATGTAAAGTGTCATTTTGTGTATTAATTTGTGATTTCACGTCAGAAATTTTATCTTCTGCAAATACATTTGGTGTTAATCCTGAAAACATTAACCCTGCAACTAATGCGCAAGATGCCATTTTTAGCTTTTTCATTTTATTTTTTACACCGCTTTCTTTTTTCTTTTTCCGTATATAACCTATAAAATTTATACCATAATTCGGGATTTTTTTTACCAATGTTACGCTTTTGTAAAACAAATGTAATATTATATGTCTCTCTATCGCAAAATACGTATAATTTTGTATGTATGTGTAGAATTTCAAAAGATTCACACCACTTTTTATATGCAAAGAAAAAACGTAAGGTATCCTGTCCCTTACGTTTTGTTAAATATACAAATGAAATCGAAATGCTATTTCATCCATTTCTCAGCCCAATTTTGGACTTCATCCATAACACTTTCTAACGCTTTCCCTTTTTCAGTTAAGCCATACTCGATTCGAACTGGTACCTCTGGATAAACATTACGAACTACAATGCCTTCGCTTTCCAATTCCTTTAAACGCTCTGACAACATACGATCGCTCATATTCGGTATAATATCTGCGATTTCTCTAAAACGTTTCGATTCTTCGAGCAACGATTTAATAATTAAGCCAGTCCATTTTTTACTAAGCAACGTAAAAGCTGACTCAAACTTTGGACATAAACAAGAATTATGCTCCATATGTTTCACCTCTCTTCCATTATAATATAGTTTCTTGTAAAAAGTAAGTTATAAAACTTTCCTCATTATTTTATTTTACGTACATTTTACCATTTCCAAATATTAACTTGTCAACTAAACGTAAAATATCCGTAAAAAAACCCTCTTCAAGTAAGAGAGCTTTTTATATCTTTATTACTTCGTATACCATCCAAGACCTAGTGCACCTTCACCTAAATGCGTACCAATTACCGCACCAAAATAACCTGTACGGATTGTGACATGAGGATATTTTGCTTCTAATTCTTCCTTCCATTCATTCGCTTCCTCTTCACGTTGCGCATGAATGATAACTGCTTCCATAGGTACACCTTTACTTGCTTGCTCATCAAAAATTTCAACGATTCGTTTTAACGCTTTTTTACGTGTACGAATCTTTTCAAATGGAATAATAATTTTATCTCTGAAATATAAAACTGGCTTCACTTGTAACAAACTACCAATGAAAGCTTGCGCACTATTTAATCGTCCACCGCGTTGTAAATGATGTAAATCATCGACCACAAAATAAGCGTCCATCGTTTGCTTCATTTCATCAAAACGGGCGATGATCTCTTTTGGATCCTTTCCTTCACTTGCTAGTTTTGCTCCTTCACGTACATAGAATCCTTGTACTTCACAACTAATTTCAGAGTCATACGTATATACATCAATACCCTCTACCATCTGCCCAGCTGTCGTTGCAGTTTGATATGTACCACTAATTCCACTTGAAAGATGAATGCTAATAACCGCATCATAATCCTTAGATAATTCTTCATATAACTCAACAAACTTTCCGATTGCTGGCTGAGAAGTTTTCGGAAGTTCTTCTTGCTCACGTACTTTCACATAGAAATCATCTACTGAAATTTCAGCTTCTTCTTGATAAGATTCCGTTCCAAACACAACGTTTAATGGAATCATATATATATTGAGTTCTTTACGAATATGCTTCGGTATATATGCTGTACTATCAGTAACAATAGCTGTTTTCATTTGCGTACCTGCCTTATAAAAAAGTTTTTATTCCCTAAGTTTACACGAAAAATAAAAATGGTGCATCTATACATAAAAATGCCAGTCAAAAATTATACTCACAATCCCGACAAATTACAACAAAAAGGTGAAATACTCATCAAAAATTTCAACGTATTTGCAAAAAATGTTTGAATATAAAAACGCCCGCTCTTAAAATGTAAAGTACTAGTCATTTTGATAGATAGGGGCGTATACGAGTGCTATTACAATATTTAACAATAAAAGACTACGGCGAAAACGAGATTGTCATCCAAAAATCAAGATTTATCTGCTATATTAGCCGAGCTAGAACCGAAGAAGAAGCTCAAGAATTTATACAAAAAATAAAAAAACAAAATTGGAATGCAACACATAATTGTTCCGCGTATTTAATTGGTGAACAAGATCAAATCCAAAAAGCAAATGACGATGGCGAGCCTAGCGGTACAGCTGGCGTACCTATGTTAGAGGTGCTAAAAAAACGCGGTCTAAAAGATACCGTCGTTGTCGTTACACGCTATTTTGGCGGCATTAAACTTGGTGCAGGTGGATTAATTCGTGCATATGGAAAATGTACAAGTGAAGGTATTAATCATGTCGGTGTTGTCCAGCGAAAACTAATGCGTGTTATGCAGACCGAAATTGACTACACATTACTTGGCAAGCTAGAAAATGAATTACGTAATTCGAAATATGCCATTAAAGATATACATTATCTAGAAAATGTCACATTTGATACGTATGTAGAAGAAGACGGAAAACAAACATTCACAGATTGGATGATTGAATTAACAAATGGGAAATGTACAATTACAGAAGGAGATATGTTGTACTTAGAACAAGATGTTATCTAAGCCTAGCTAACTTATCACCTTTAAAGATTAATGTAGTGAATTACTTCCCTACAAATGAACTAAGGAGATTATATATGGAAGAACGTTATTACCATCTCCAAAATAGCAGAATAAAAAAGAAACGTAGAAGGAAGTTTTTCTTCTTCCTTATTTTCGCATTTTTATTTGGCAGTGTAGGACTTTATGTATTAAATTCCTACTCTTCTCTCATGGGGATGTATAGTGGTTTTACTCGTGAAAAATCGGATTTAAGAACCGAAGATGTCGAAATTACAAAGGAACCTTTTACAGTCCTCATTATGGGTATAGAGGACTATGCAACAGACGGGCAAAATGGTCGTACAGACTCATTGATGTTTGCGACAGTCAATCCGAAAACTCAAAAGGTTTCGCTTATGAGTATTCCTCGCGATACTCGTGTTCCAATTGTTGGAAAGGACAAAGAAGACAAAATTAACGCTGCGCATGCTTACGGCGGAGAAAAAATGGCGATCAAAACCGTCGAAGGCTTTCTAAAAGTTCCTGTAGACCATTATATTAAAATTGATTTCCAAGGCTTTAAAGGTATCGTTGATGCTGTTGGCGGTGTTACCGTTGATGTCCCCTTCGATTTTTGGGAACGTTCTGACGTGGATTACTACAAAAAAATTCAATTTAAGCAGGGGCAACAAAACTTAAACGGTGAAGAAGCACTCGCTTATGTCCGTATGCGAAAGCAGGATCCAAATGGCGATTATGGTCGGGCAACTAGACAAAGGCAGTTACTAGCTGCTGTTGCTCAAAAGCTAAATTCGGCCTCTACTGTATTTAAAATTAAAGACTTAACGACTGTTGTTGGAAAATATATAAAAACCGACATTCCTATTTCAGACGGACTTGCTCTTTACAATACACTCTCTGGATTTGATCCTTCTACAATGCAAACGTTAAAGCTTGAAGGAGAAGACAAAAAAATAGACGGTATTTATTACTTCCTTCCAGATCCAATCAGTGTAGAAACGGTGCGTAACGAAATTGAAAAAGAACTAGGAGAAAAAGAAAAAACTCCAACTACAAAAACCGACTCAAATCCTAATTCGAATACTAACGAAAAAGAAAAGAAAGACACGAGTGAGAACAAAACACCACCTGAGCCGCCTCCTTCTACAAATGCTCATGCAGAGTGGATTATGAGAAACCAGCAATAACAAAAAGAGCCAAATCCTATGCGATTCGGCTCTTTTTGTTTACTTATTGAAGTGTTGTAAAATCGCTTCTACAATACGCTCTGATGCACGGCCGTCACCGTAAGGGTTAGATGCTTTCGCCATCTCATCATGAGCTTCTTTATCTGATAACAACTCATCAGCAAGATTAAAGATTGTCTCTTCGTCTGTTCCTGCTAATTTCAGTGTACCTGCTTCGATACCTTCTGGGCGCTCTGTTGTATCACGAAGAACAAGAACTGGCACACCGAGTGATGGGGCTTCCTCTTGTACCCCGCCAGAATCAGTTAACATTAAGTATGAACGAGCTGCAACGTTATGGAAATCAATTACGTCTAACGGCTCGATTAAGTGAATGCGGTTATGTTCACCTAAAATATCATTTGCTGTTTCACGAACAACAGGGTTCATATGAACAGGATACACAACTTGTACATCTTCATGCTTATCAACAAGACGCTTAATTGCACGGAACATATTACGCATCGGTTCACCTAAGTTTTCACGACGGTGAGCTGTCATAAGTATAAGACGATCATCTCCAAGTTTCTCTAGTACAGAATGATTGTATGTTTCTTTTACAGTCGTTTTTAATGCGTCAATCGCTGTATTTCCTGTTATGAAAATGCGTGACTCATCTTTGTTTTCTTTCTGTAAGTTCGTTGCTGATTTTGCTGTCGGTGAGAAATGAAGATCCGCCATTACACCTGTTAATTGACGATTCATCTCTTCTGGATATGGAGAATATTTATCCCATGTACGAAGTCCGGCTTCAACATGCCCTACTGGAATTTGATTATAGAAGGCAGCTAAGCTCGCAATAAATGTTGTCGTTGTATCACCATGTACAAGTACAATATCCGGCTTCGCTTCTTTCATTACTTTATCCAAACCTTCTAAACCACGTGTTGTAATATCAATTAAAGTTTGACGGTCTTTCATAATATTCAAATCGAAATCTGGCGTAATCCCAAAGATATTTAATACTTGATCTAACATTTGACGATGTTGTGCTGTTACAGTCACAATCGATTCAATTTTTTCTGGATGTTTTTGCAACTCTAACACAAGAGGTGCCATTTTAATTGCTTCTGGACGTGTCCCGAAAATTGTCATTACTTTTAAACGTTCAGTCATTTTATTGCCTCTTTTCTTTCGCTAGTTACAACTTCTATTATGACATATAAGAAAATGCATGGATACATGCCTTTTTAACGAATAACAGAAACAGTTCGATTACAAATACTTTTTCTGCCAATCGAATAATAATCTATCTCTTGCCTCTTGGCATCCTCATCAGTATAACAATTTCTTCCATCAAATAAAATAGGCTCTCTCATAAGTTGTACGTACTTTTCTAGCGGATAAGCCCGAATAGCCTCCCATTCCGTTACGATAAATGCCGCACTCGCTCCTCTAATTGATTCATCTATACATTCACTATATTGTATAGTTTCTCCAAATATATTTTTCACATTTCGAGTCGCCTTCGGGTCATACAGAACTACCTCCGCACCTATATTAAGTAATTCCTCTATTATAATAAGAGATGGTGCTTCTCTAATATCATCAGTGTTCGGCTTAAATGCCGCTCCAAGAACCGCAATCCGCTTCTTGTTCATATTTATTACGTTCTTCGCCTTTTCAATCAATACCAACTGTTGTTTATTATTCACTTCAATAACTGCTTTTAACAAGCGAAAATCATGTGCCACATTCCCTGCAATTTGCACAAGTGCTTTCGTATCTTTCGGAAAACATGATCCCCCGTATCCAATACCAGCATTAAAAAAAGATGCACCAATTCTCTTATCCATTCCCATCCCTTTTGCAACATCTAATACATTTGCGCCTACCTTCGCACATATATTTGAAATTTCATTAATAAAACTAATCTTTGTAGCTAAGAAAGCGTTCGACGCATATTTAATCATCTCTGCACTTTGAATATCTGTCACATACGTTTTTAAGCGTAATTCACTATACAAACTCTCCACTCTTCTCGCTACTTCCTCATTATCCGCACCAATTACAATACGGTCTCCCTGAAAAAAATCGTAAACACCTGAACCTTCCCGTAAAAATTCTGGATTCGATACGATATGCAATGCATGTCTATTTTGTAACTTCTCCTCAATCCATCCTCTCATCGCAACATTCGTCCCTACAGGAACCGTACTTTTCGTAACAACAACAATGTCGTTAGTCGCATATGTTCCAATATCATCACAGGCACTTTGAATATATGTTAAATCCGCTGTCCCATCTAATAAAGAGGGTGTTCCAACTGCAATAAATATAAACTCTGCATTGTTAAATGCATGTACTCTACTTGTTGTAAAAGTTAAACGATTTTTCTCACATGCAACCTTTATTAATTCATGTAAACCAGCTTCATAAATAGGCAAATTCCCTAGTTTTATCTGTTCAATTTTTTCATCATTTATATCAAAACACGTAACCGAATGCCCCAATATCGCCAACCCTACTCCTGTAATCAATCCAACGTATCCGGTACCTATTATCGTAATTTTCATTTCCCTTTCGCACAGGAATATACAGTAGAAAATATACGAATACACAGCATTCTCCCTGTGCTTCCCCCTCTCACATTAAAAATGAGAAAACTCTTTTACTTCTTTTTATTATATGAATTACTTTTCCAATTTTTTTTAAAGTTTTTGTAAAATTAAATGAGGCATTATAAATTCCCACATTTTAACACGGAACTTACTCATTTCTACGTGTAACACTTATAATACTGAAATAAAAGTATTTACTATCGAAGAGAAACATGAAATGTCATATTTCAAAGCCTAATACGAGTAACATTCTTAAATGACCCAACAATCTGTATACAATTGTCATATATTCTATCTGCTTCCATTTACCGTAAAAAGAAAAAAAGATTGAATTCTAATCTTTTTGTGATACCATATGTTATGAGCCTGTAAACAAACATCATAATTTTCAGATAAATACAATTAGAAAAATTACGTTAAACTATAAAAGGTGGGGTATTAATGGACTCACAAGTGATTTATGCCATTTTGGCATCATTCATCACTGTACTCGTCGTTACTCCTTTAGTTATTAAATTAGCTTTCAAAATAGGAGCAACAGATAAACCAAACGCACGTAAAGTACACCAAAAAATTATGCCTCGTCTTGGCGGGTTAGCAATTTTTATCGGTGTAGCTGTAGGATTTGTTGTTGGTGGATTATACGAACAAAGAATGCTATCGATAACTTTAGGTGCTATCATCATTGTTATCATCGGGATTTTAGATGATATGTACGAACTATCTGCGAAGGTAAAATTCGGTGGACAACTATTAGTTGCCCTCATGATTGTAAAAAGTGGATTATTAGTGCAAGTATTATATATTCCAATCCTTGGGGACACTGAACTTGGATGGCTTGCTTATCCAATTACAGTATTTTGGATTGTAGGTATTACGAATGCAATTAACTTAATTGACGGCTTAGATGGATTATCTGCTGGTATTTCATCTATTGTACTGGCAACGCTAGCATATATGGCCTTCACTAGCCCATGGGGTACTGGAACAGCTATCATTTTACCTCTAGCACTAATTGCACTTGCAAGTACACTTGGATTTTTATTCTATAACTTCCATCCAGCGAAGATTTTCATGGGAGATACAGGGGCACTATTTTTAGGATACTGTATTTCTGTTATATCGTTACTTGGATTATACAAAAGCGTAACGTTATTCAGTTTTATCGTTCCAGTTATCATTTTAGGTGTACCTGTATTTGATACGACATTTGCAATCATTCGCCGTATCGTCAATAAAAAACCTATTTCAGCACCAGATAAATCGCATTTACATCACCGCTTACTTGCAATGGGATTCTCTCATCGTAAAACGGTACTAATTATTTACGCATTTGGTATTTTCTTTAGCGTAAATGCTATTATTTTCAGTAGTGCGACATTATGGTTATCCATTATTCTTCTTTTCGTTTTAATCTTCTTTACAGAAATTATTGCTGAAGTAATCGGTCTTGTACACGAACGTTACAAACCAATTATTTCCTTCTATAAAAAAGTGAAGAAACGTGAAGACTAATTATAGTATAGCCTTTACAATTATGAAATATTCAAATAGCATCCTCTTTCTTTGAAGAGGATGCTATTTTTTATCCTTATTTTATCCTGATTGGTGTGGTCTAATAATTAGTGGGGGATGAACAAAACCCCCACTGATTATTGTTTCGCTTTATATTTCCAAAATATAGATTGTTTGAGAGTTCCTCTATTGGAGAAAGATATACATAATAAGAAAAGAATCACATTTTCTTTTTTACATCTTGATTGTCAAACTGAGGGTGAATGTTATGATCAAGCGATTACTTCAATGTATAATTTTATTTTTAACTATTACTATGTACGCATCATCTAATACAGAAGCAACTACAGACATTCAAGCAGAAGATTACCAAAACACTCAAACTACCTCTCCTACAAAAAAAATTGCGTACTTAACATTTGATGACGGACCAAACAAATATACTACGCAAATTTTAAACATTTTAAAAGAAAAGAACGGAAAGGCAACTTTCTTTGTTATTGGAGGAAAAGTACCGCACTACAAAACGACAATGCAGCGATTAATTAAAGACGGACATTATATCGGGCTTCATAGCATGTCACACGATGTAAAACGCCTTTACACTGGCGATCCTTCTACTTTAATTACAGAAATGGAACAAGCGCAAAACATTGTCCAGCAAATTACAAAGTTAAATACACACCTCGTTCGTGTCCCATACGGTAGTATGCCTTACTTAAAAAAGAATTACCGTGACGCACTTGTATCAGCCGAGTATAAAATGTGGGATTGGACCATTGATACATATGACTGGAAAAGCTATGACAACCCTTCTGCCATACTAGAAAGAGTGCGTAATCAGAGCGATGAACAAGTTGAAGTTATTTTAATGCATGATTCGAGTGTCACCGTACAAATCCTTCCAAAAGTAATTGATTATTTACAATCACAAGGATACAAACTTCTTCCCTATAATCCATCTTCCCATCTCGAAGTGAATTTTTGGAAAGACACAAGGTTGTAACAGCTTTAGTGCTTATGTACTAAAGCTGTTTTATTTTTCTCTTCCCACCCTTCCCATTTTTGTGTAAAATTTTAAATAGTGATGAAGTTTCGAGGTGAATAGAAATGAAACGAATAGATCTCATTTTTAACGCAATACAAGAAGGGAATTATACAGAAGGTGTAACCGCATCAGAACTTGCTACCCTTCTACAACTAGATCGTGCCAATGTAAGTAGCGACTTAAACAAACTTGTAAAAGATAAACGTTTATTAAAAACAAATACGCGCCCTGTTCGTTTTTATATAGAAACGAACACTTCGTTGGAAACGCATTCAAGGGATGTCACTTCATTAGATACATTTGCAACTGAAAATACAAGCCTTAAAATCGCAATTGAAAAAGCGAAAGCTTCTATTCTCTATCCTCCAAATGGTATGCATACTTTACTGCTAGGAGAAACAGGGGTCGGAAAATCTATGTTCGCTTCTTTAATGCACGAATATGCAATTGAAGTTGAACAACTTCCCAAAAATGCACCATTTATCGTCTTTAACTGCGCTGATTATGCAAACAATCCACAGTTACTACTTGGACAGTTATTTGGGATTAAAAAAGGAGCTTACACAGGTGCAAGTGATCAAAAAGGGTTAATTGAAAAAGCACATGAAGGGATTCTTTTCTTGGATGAAGTACATCGTCTTCCTCCAGAGGGGCAAGAAATGCTTTTCACCTTTATTGACCGCGGGGTATACCGCCGCCTTGGAGAAACAGAAAATGAGCGAAGGGCACAAGTATTAATCATTACTGCAACAACAGAAGAACCAAATTCATTTTTATTAAAAACATTTACAAGACGTATACCGATGACTGTCACGCTTCCACCACTTCGTGAGCGTACACATAAAGAACGCTTTGCTTTACTGCAACTATTTTTCACAAATGAAGCAATTCGTCTAAGGAAAGAAATTCATGTTAGCCCGAATGCAATGCGTGCTTTCGTCTTTTATAATTGTCCCAATAACATCGGTCAATTAAAAACGGATGTACAAATTGCCTGTGCGAAAGCTTATTCGGATTTTGTGACAAAGAAACGTGATTCTGTCTATGTTTCAAGTACAGATTTACCTTGGTATATGAAGGAAGGACTGTTTATTGAAAGAAAGAGCCGTCACCTGTACCAAATACCAAATGAAACATTTGTATTTACAGTTGATGAAGGCTGGAGTAACCATAAAACAGAAGATGAAAAACGTTCTTCTATTTACGATTACATTGATTATAAATACGAAGAACTTCAAGCACGCGGTATTGAAGAGGAAGAATTAGAACTACTAATAGAAAATGATATTCAAAGCTTTTTCGTACAATATTTTAACCAAATGTCTAAAAAGACAAGTCATGAAAATGTTTTTAAAATTGTGGATCGCAATATCGTTTCCGTATGTGAAAAAATCGCGGAGCTCGCTGAAAAACATTTATCTAAGACGTTTGATGAAAAAGTATTTCTCGCTTTAAGTTTACATGTACAGACAACTCTACAACGCTTACAAAGCGGGAAACAAATTCACCACCCGCAATTGAATCAAATTCGTACGAAATATAAAGAAGCTTTTTCCGTAGCTATGCAATGCATTCAACTACTCGAGGAAGAATTACAAATAACAATGCCTATTGATGAAGCGGGCTTTTTAACAATGTTCTTCGTTGTTGATCCAATCCCTGCCTCACAAACAGAAGTAAAAGTATTAATATTAGCACACGGTAATGGCATCGCAACAGAAATGGCAAACGTCGCAAATGAACTTCTCGGCATTGAAGAAGTAACCGGTATTGATATGCCGTTACATGAATCACCGAAAGATTTCTTAGAGCGTGTGAAAATGTATATGAAAACACTTCAAAATGTAAATGGGCTTCTCTTACTTGTTGATATGGGGTCGCTCGCTTATATCGGTGATATATTAGAAACCGAGTTCAAAATTCCTGTACGTGTTCTTTCTATGACAAGTACACCACACGCACTGGAAGCAGCACGAAAAGCTCAGCTCGGTTATTCATTAGACGCACTATATGAGACAGTGAAAAATTTAACACCGTTTTACTTAAACGTACAAGAAGAAAAGAAAAAGCCACTCTCTCCAATGAAATCTGTTATTTTAACAGCTTGTTTAACTGGTGAAGGAAGTGCTTTAGCAATTCAAAAAATGTTAGAGAACTATTTGCGATTTGATAAAGAATTAATTGAAATTATTCCGATTAGTATCATCCATGAAAAAGATTTAACGAAAATGATTGAAAACATAAAAAAAGAGCGTAATATCATTTGTATCGTCACGAATTTCGATGTGCAAGTACCATGCTTAACATATCATTTCCAAGATATTGTGAACTACACAGCGATCCAGCCAATTCAAGAATTAATTACGTATGAGGAAACATATGTAAAAATGGCTGATATTCTTGAACAACAAATGCAGCGTAACGATGGCGTATTACTTATCAAAACAATTCGTTACGCACTAAATACAATTCAAGAATTAATTTCCTTACAACTAACTCCTGATAGTTTAATGGGGGTAATTCTTCATATGAGCTGTATGGTTGACCGTCTTCAAAAAGGAGAAAGTCTCCTCCCTCATCCAGATAAAGAGAAAAGAAGACAAGATGAATACTGGATGTATATGAAAGTGAAAAAAGCATTACAACCGATTGAAAATACATTTGAAATACAAATACCGGATGATGAAGTATTTTATGTCATGGACTTCTTCATCAAAAATCAACCTGTTAAAAATTAAACTAAGCGATAGTGTAATACGTAGTAAGTGAAATTATACGAGCGATTTTCAAAATATATCAATTTACTGACAATAATCGCTAAAAATAGCACCTTATATAAGAAGAAAAGGCTGTTCCAAAATGAACAGCCTTTTCATTTACTTCTTTATTTTTCTAATCCGCCCTCTTATTTCTCCCCTTTTATGTGATTTCGTATGAACATTAACATATACATTAGCTTGAATAATTTCTTGGAGAAAATGAACAAATGATTTCCCTTGTAAAGGCCCCTCGAAATCCTCCGCATTCATAACACCAGTAATACTCCCCTCGTTCAAACTAATCCCCTGTTCTAGCGGACCGTATAAATAGCAAACAATAGGGCCAATTTGAGCAGATTTTCCTAAATGAATTTGACACGATGTGACCTTTTCTATATTTTTTAGTATTACTCTGTAATGCAACTTCGTTAAATCATCACTGAAAATAAACTCTGCTACCCCAAAAGCTTCTGTATTTACAGGAGGTACTTCTCTCTTCCCCATTAGCCTAGCAAAAAAGTGTGTTGTCATAAGGCATTCTCCTTATATAAATTTCCCAGCACTACTTCTACTACTTTATGGTTTAGACATAATCATTTATGACTTTTTCAATTTTAATTACGAAGAAAAGATTCACACAATCTTTACATTAGAATCGTTTCTTTTGTTTTATAGCCTCTTGTATAATGCACTTAGAACAACATTCTAGGAGGTAGTTTTGAAAAACAACAACTATTCTATTCAATCATTAATAGAAATTTTTCTCGTATCATTTAAATTAGGACTTACTTCATTTGGAGGCCCTGTCGCCCATCTCGGCTACTTCCATCACGAATACGTAAAAAAAAGAAAATGGCTAGATGAACGAAGTTACGGCGACTTAGTAGTACTATGTCAATTTCTTCCTGGACCTGCTAGTAGCCAGGTCGGTATGGGGATTGGGTTATTACGCGGCGGATTATTAGGAGCCATTATTTCATGGATTGGATTCACTCTACCATCTGTGCTCGTTTTAGTTTTCTTTGCTTCATTCCTTAATCAGTTCGAACTTGGAAGTTCCGGCTGGATTCACGGACTGAAACTTGTTGCAGTCGCAATTGTCGCACATGCAATATGGGGAATGGCTCAAAAGTTAACACCAGACCGAAATCGTGCAACGATTGCTATTGTCACTGCTGCAATCGCCTTATTATGGCCAAATAGCTGGACACAAGTCATTCTCATTATAATATCTGGCTGTATCGGCTGGTTTTTATATCGTAACCAACCAATTAGCCAATCTCAAACTATAAAAGTGCCTATTTCAAAAACGATAGCAGTTTCTTGTCTCGTCTTATTCTTCGGGCTATTACTACTGCTACCCATGTTAAGGCCGTTCTCTTATTTCATCTCTTTATTTGATAGCTTCTATCGCTCTGGTGCACTTGTATTTGGCGGAGGACACGTCGTACTTCCCCTTCTTGAGAGCGAGTTCGTACAAAACGGGATGATGACAAAAGAACAATTTCTAGCTGGATACGGATTAACCCAAGCGGTGCCAGGTCCACTATTTACATTTGCCTCTTATATAGGAGCAGTGCTAAATGGAACCGCCGGGGCAGTAATCGCAACAATCGCTATCTTTCTTCCTGCCTTCCTGCTCGTTATTGGTGTTTTACCATTTTGGGACAGCGTAAGGAAAGCACCTTACATACAAGGCGCACTACTTGGAGTAAATGCAGCCGTTGTCGGTATTTTACTTGCAGCTTTTTATGATCCAATTTGGACGAGTACAATTATGAATTCTGTAGATTTCGTATTTGCTTCTCTTCTTTTTTGCTTACTCGCTTTTTGGAAAGCGCCACCTTGGGTTATCGTTATACTCGGTGCCTTCGGCGGATATTTTCTTTCCATTTTGTAATTCAAAAAACGACGGCCCTATTTAACCGTCGTTTCCCTATTAAAACTTCACAAGCTCCATTCCCTCAGGCAGCTCACTCTCCGTTAAAATGCGCAATTCTTTCACACGATCCATTACATAAGAAGAACGTCTCACAAGCTCTGGATCAATATAAGCTGGATGTACCATGATTTCTACCGTTTGTTCAACTTGTACTCTTTCTTTTAACTTCACAAAGTAATCTTCCGCCACACCTTCAGCGTAAAAATCACTGTAAAACACATCTGAAAATGGACGTACCGCTCGCTCTTCCTCACAACGACGAATCGGAACATGATATTTACTTGCTAATCTCTCAAGAACATCATGTAAAATCTTTAATCCATGTACATGATGATGACTATCTAAATGAGTCGGTGTTAATCCGTAAGATAAAAACTTCTCAATTTGAGCAGTCCATTCTCTTTCTACCTCTTCTGGACTTATATTTCCTTCCCATACGACGTTTTGTTTATGAAATGCTCCGTCTCTACTCACCAGTGTTGGAACGTCTTTAAGAAGTGGTTCTCCTGCCGTTAATACGAGATGCACTCCTACTCCTAGCGTTTTATATTCTTTCGCTAAGCTTACCGCATGCTCTGTCCCTGGCATATTCATCATCATCGTCGTTGAATTTACGAGCCCGTTTTTATGTCCATCAATAATGCCGTAATTTGTACCTTCTGTAAGACCGAAATCGTCTGCATTTACAATTAACTTAATCATCCTAATACCTCCTATCGAAATAAAAAAAGCGGGCTAAATAGCGCCGCTTTTCACTTCTCTATCTTTTTAAAGAATTGTGGAAGATGCTCTTTATGAGCCTCTAACATTTCATCTAAAATTTGTTTTGCAACTTTATCTGATGGTACAAGTGGATTAATTGTCATAGCAAGCAGCGCCTTATGATAATCCCCTGTAACAGCAGCTTCAATTGTTGTGCGCTCAAATGATTTAATTTGCTGTACTAAACCGCGAACTGGTACTGGAAAATCTCCAACTGCAATTGGTTTTGGACCTTCTTTCGTAATAATACAGTTCACTTCAACAGCAGAATCATGTGGTAAGCTTGCAATTGTTCCGTTGTTTCGTGTATTAACAGGCTGGATATCACCTTTATTATTGTAAATAGAAGTAATTAAACTACATGCCGCGTCACTATAATAAGCTCCGCCACGTTTTTCTAATTGTGGTGGCTTAATATCTAAATTCGGGTCTTTATATAACTCGAATAAATCATCTTCTAATTGTTTTACTACTTCTGCACGTGTACCTTTTTCAATCGAAGCTTCTTTCTCTTCTTCTAGCATCTCACGTGTTTTGTAGTAGTAGCGATGGTATGGACATGGAATTGCACGAAGACCGCGAATAAAGTCTGGCTCCCAGTTAAGCGCAGCAATGTTTTCCATCGTAATTTGCTTTTCTGGATCTGTTACAAGCTCTAACACACGATCCATTACACTTACGCCATCTAAGTATACATCTAGTCCGTATACCATATGATTTAAACCAGCGAAATCTACATGTACGCGACTTGCATCTACTTCAAGTAATCTCGCAAGACCCATACGAATTCCGATTGGAACGTTGCATAGACCAACTACTCTTTGAATATTTGTATAGCGAAGTACAGCTTCAGTTACCATACCTGCTGGATTTGCAAAGTTAATAAGCCATGCATTTGGACAAAGTTCCTCCATGTCCTTACAAATATCTAAAATAACAGGAATCGTTCTCAGTGCTTTAAATAAACCACCAGGGCCATTCGTTTCCTGACCGATCACATCATATTTTAAGGGAATTGCTTCATCTTTTGCACGCGCTTCTAATAAACCAACGCGAAGCTGCGTTGTTACGAAATCAGCATCCTTTAATGCCTCGCGGCGATCAAGTGTTAAGTGCACCTCGATTGGTAAGCCTGATTTTTTCACCATACGTTTCGCTAAGTTACCAACGATTTCTAACTTTTCTTTTCCTGCCTCAATATCTACTAACCAAATTTCCCGAACAGGAAGCTCATCATAACGTTTAATAAATCCTTCAATTAACTCTGGTGTATAACTAGATCCACCGCCGATTGTAGCAATTTTAATTCCAGTCATGCTTTATTCCCCTTTCGCTTCAAGCTTTTTATAAAGGTCGATAAATTCTGCTGCCAATTCTTTCACTGTAATCGCATTCATTAAGTGATCTTGTGCATGAATTAAAAGAACGCTAATCTCTGTTTTTTCTCCTCTTGCTTCTGATTGTATGAGCTCTGTTTGGAAATGATGCGCTTCATTAATCGCTTCTTTCGCCTTTACCATCGCTTCATCCGCTTCCGCCATTTTCCCCTGTTTGGCAAATTGAAGTGCCTCCATTGCAAAGCTTCGTGCATTACCACTATTTAAAATCAATTGGAATGGAATTTGTTCTGCTGTAGTCATCATAATTACCGCCCTCTCTATTATGGTTCAACCGATTTAAATACCCCTTCAGTTTGAACATGTCTATTAAATTATTATTTTATTGATGATAGTTTGGTGTTCTTATAGATGTATTTCATCTTTTTGAACATGATATAAAGGTAATTGTTCTCACAGACGATGTTGTCTGTGAGAACAATTTCTATGTTACATAGGTAAAGAATTATTATTGCCTTGTGCTGCTGCTTTTTCAGTACGAACAACAGAACGGTCGCATAATACAACGAATGGATAATAGATTACCATCGCAATTACAAAGTTGAATAACTGTAGAATTGCACCAGAAATATGTCCACCTGTTACAAGATACCCACTAATAATTGGTGGTGTTGCCCATGGAATCATCACAACTGTTTTTGGTACCCAACCAATAGATATAGCTGTATAAGAAGTAATTACTAATATAATTGGTGTTAGGATAAACGGTAAGAATAAAATTGGATTTAAAATAATTGGTGTACCAAAGATTACTGGTTCGTTAATGTTGAATGCACCTGGACCAATTGATAGACGCGATACACCACGTAGTTGTGCACTTTTTGCTACAAGTAATACCACTACCAAGAATGCTAATGTTGCACCAGAACCACCAAGATATACAAAAGTATCAAAGAATGGTTTTGTAATAATGTTTGGAACATCAAATGCAGATGTACCACCTTGGAATAACTTCATGTTTTTCTCTAATGCCGGTAAGTATAATGGCTCAATAATACCACCAACGATATTTGGACCATGTAAACCGAAGAACCAAAGAAGATGAACAAGGAGTACAATGACAATTGCACTTGGTAATGTCCCTGCTAAACTTTGCAGTGGTGATTGAATCGTATTAAAGATAAATTCATGAACACTTGTACCAGCTAATTTCACTGCTAATTGAATACCTGCAACTACTGTTAAGATAACAAATGCTGGAACTATAGCTGCGAAAGATCTTAAAACTGCTGGTGGTACTCCATCAGGCATTTTAAAAGTAATATTTCTTTGTACAAAGAAACGGAATACCTCAGTAACAAGGAGTGCCACAATAATTGCTACGAATAACCCTTGTGCACCTGTCCAAGCTAAGTTCAATCCGCCTTCTTTCGGTGTTGTTGGCGTAAGAATAATTAACGCACCAAATGAAATAATACCTGCTGACAAACCATCAACGCCGTAAGATTTTGCTAAGTTATAACTTGTTGTAAATGCTATGATTAGTGCTAGAATCGCGAAAGAACCAGTCCACATTCCACCGCCAACTTGTTTCCACGTTTCACCAAACAAACCTTTCATGAAATCTTGGAAAGCTTCAGATGGAAAACCATTAATTAGTGATGCCAGTGCACCAACTAAAATAAGTGGCATAACTGCAATAAATCCATCACGGATCGCAGCTAAGTGACGTTGCGATCCGATTTTACCAGCGACAGGAACAATATATTTCTCCATGAATGCAATAAACTTTTGCATTTCGCTTCCCCCCTAATTATTTTTTAAGTGTTAATGCGTGATCTAAAACTGCTTCTCCATTCATCATGCCGTAGTGCATTGGATTAATAACATCGATTCCAACGTTTCTCTCATCAGCAAGCGTTTTCATTGAAGAAAGCATGTAACGAACTTGTGGTCCTAGTAATAATACATCTGCTTGATCGATATTCGTTTTTACTGCATCCCCAGATACAGCCCAAATCTTTCCTTCTAGACCGCGAGCTTTTGCAACCGCTTCCATTTTTGTAACTAGTAAACTTGTAGACATCCCTGCTGAGCAACATAATAAAATATTCATTTGAAAATCCCCCTTGTGTAGTATAAAAAATTTATGTTTATTTATTTTTCTTTACGCTATTTATTAATGCAATTAGCGTGCCAACTTTTTAAAACCACTAAAATCAACGCTTTTCCGGGCATTCCCCTTGTGTGTTAACGCTTTCAATTAGTGTGTCCCTCAAAAAACACACAGTGTGTTATAAAACAACACGCTTTTAACACATAACTGTATGAAAATAGGTTAGTGTTTAGTTGTCTAGTTCTGTTTAAAACAAAAAACACTAATTTTTTTTAAAAGCGTGAAAATATAATAACGAAAAATATAATATTTCGACTCAAATCAAAAACAAATACCTATTCAAGATACTCGTCTAACTATCGTCCAAGCACACGCTACTAAATTACATAAAATAGAATAAAATAACACAATTCGAAAGGGGATTCCTATGCCAAAACATAGAAAACAGAACAAAATAAAGATTTATAGAATAACGAGCTTTAAAAAAGACAAGCCTTCTGAATTAGACTCTGACAAATTTGAGCTAGACCAGCAAGAAACTGAAGATAAGCAGGACAAGCAAGATAAACAAGACAAACAGGACAAACAGGACAAACAAGACAAACAAGACAAACAAGACAAACAAGACAAACAGGACAAACAAGACAAACAAGATAAACAAGATAAACAGGACAAACAGGACAAACAAGACAAACAAGGTAAACCAGGTAAGCCAGGTAAACCAGACAAACAAGATAAGCAGGATAAACAAGACAAACAAGATAAACAAGACAAACAGGACAAACAAGACAAACAAGACAAACAAGACAAACAAGACAAACAAGACAAACAAGACAAACAAGACAAACAAGACAAACAAGACAAACAAG
>NZ_JAKUFP010000009.1:0-173149 GCF_022663495.1 Bacillus cereus group sp. BfR-BA-01383 | reverse complement strand
TCAAATGAAAAACACCTCCGTTGAATTTGCATACTTAGTATGCGAATTCAGGAGGTGTTTTTTTCATGTACCACTATTCGGGTTCACTTCAAAAGAGAGGTTTTTCTTATAGAAATCTTGCTGTCGTTTCATCATAACGTATTGGATGGTGTATTACGTCTTGTTTTAGTAGTTGTGTTCGTAATGGTTCGTGCATGATGGAGAAATATACAGAATTCGCTTTTCGCTCTATATCTAAAGTGGGATGGTTAAAAGTTTTTGTATGTGTAAGGATTGGAAGTTCTATTTTTTTCTTATTTTTTGAAAGGTAAGTTTGTCCTTTTTGTGACATGCCGAGTAGACGAATATACGGTGCATGCTGCTTTATATTTGCTTCATGTATTTCTTCTTTTGTGGTGTTT
The DNA here is from genome assembly GCF_022663495.1 of Bacillus cereus group sp. BfR-BA-01383. Lineage (NCBI taxonomy): Bacteria > Bacillati > Bacillota > Bacilli > Caryophanales > Bacillaceae > Bacillus > Bacillus cereus group sp. BfR-BA-01383. Next base: position 172,748 of record NZ_JAKUFP010000009.1, on the reverse strand, counting down.
GTTAAAATGTGCGTGCAAGCTCTTTGCAATCTAGTCCATGTATACCGTTTAGTTTTTAATGCTTCCATGAATGAATAGAAGGAGGAACTGTTTTGTATTTTTGATAAAATACGATGTTCTAAACCTTCTTCTATTTCATATATATGGCGTAAATCCTTAGGAGACATCGTCATGAGTTTGTATTTGAAAAATGAAAAATATTGTTCCCAATTATGTAATATCCCGTACTGTTGTTTGTAATTTGCTAAAATCGAAGCGGTTGCTTTCGGGATAAAAGGTTCAATTGCTGTAAATGCTCCCTCTTCGCTAAAGAGTTGCTTACGAATGCTTGTCGCGCTTGCAATATGTTGGTCGTTAAATGTTTCGTCATGATAATGAGAAGCAAATCTTTTTAGAGTTTGTGCTTGCATAGAACTATTTTGTGAGAGAATGGCCTTTATGTATTGGAAGCCTAAAATGTTATTCGGCTGTGACATATCTATGTTTTTTTGTGGTGGTAAAATGTGTAAAAAAGCTTCAGATGTAGCTTTTGCATAACTATTACCAGCATCCATAAATTGTTTTACAAGACGGTTAAAAGTCTCTTCTTCGTTTTTTTGTACAGAGATGGTATTATAAAAATTTTCGATTTGTCCATCTTCACTACCGAAACAAATTTCAGAAACGTGTAGGGCGTTTAAAATGGAAATAGCGCCATTTGCAAATGTTTCAGCCTTTTGTGTGGCGAAGGCATATGGGAGCTCTACAACGAGGTCTACGCCGTTTTCTAAGGCCATTTTGGTACGATACCATTTGGATAGGAGTGCCGGCTCACCACGCTGTAAAAAAGGGCCACTCATAACGGCAATTGTAATATCAGAGTGTGTTAACTTTTTTGTTTGTTGCACATGATAATCATGACCGTTATGAAAAGGGTTATATTCAACAACAATACCACTAGCTTTTATGGTAATCTCTCCTTTCGATGTAGCATCTTTTTGAAAAACGTGATACTCTATATATTATTTACTATGATGACTTCATTATAGTGTAAAGAAAAAACATTGACAAATATAAAATGGCTAGCTATAATTTTGTTTGTTGCCTTGAGGTGATATGATATGAAATGGTCCATCCATCAATTGAATAAATTGAGAAATAAAGGATTGACATTGGATGAGATGGTAGATGTAAGTGAGCTAAAAGAGGTCGAAAAAGATATTCGTGAAATTGATCCTGTTCATGTAACAGGAAGAGTTGATTTTGGCTCCGGTAAGTTTACGTTTCATCTACATATAACTGGAAGCATGGTTTTACCATGTTCTCGCTCTTTAGTAGATGTGACATTACCATTTGACATTAAAACAACTGAGGTGTTCCAAACTTCAGAAGAAGAATTTGAAACAGAAGCTGAAATTCATTCTTTAGAAGGAGAAGTACTTGACTTACTGCCCGTAATCAAGGAAAATATACTTTTGGAGATTCCAATGCAAATTTTCAGTGATGATGTTTCTGGTGGAGCACCGATGCAAGGTCAAGACTGGCAAGTGATTTCGGAAGAAAACAAAGAAAAGACTGTTGATCCAAGATTAGCAGGACTTGCAAAGTTTTTTGACAAATAATCGGAAGACTGGTTTAGGCCTTCATATGAAAATAACTATTTCTTTTAAGGAGGTGGGAAGAATGGCTGTACCTTTTAGAAGAACTTCTAAAACAGTAAAAAGAAAGCGTCGTACGCATTTCAAATTATCAGTACCTGGTATGGTAGAGTGCCCAAGCTGTGGTGAAGCGAAATTAGCTCACCGTGTATGTAAAGCATGCGGTACTTACAAAGGTAAAGAAGTAATCAGCAAGTAATTGCAAAAAATAAACGCAGAAGATATCTTCTGCGTTTATTTTTTTTGTCTTATTCTTTAGTTGTAGTATTCTATCTTTTCTAGTAACTGCATATGCTTAATAAAAAATGCATAGGGAGGACTAGAGAGATGGCGACAACAAGACAAGATGCTTGGACTGATGATGAAGATTTGCTTCTGGCAGAAGTAGTACTCCGGCATATTCGAGAAGGTGGAACGCAACTTTCTGCCTTTAAAGAAGTGGGAAGACATTTGTCTCGTACACCAGCAGCATGTGGATTTAGGTGGAATTCGTATGTAAGAAAGCAATACAAAGAGCGTATCGAAGAAGCAAAACAACTTCGTAAAGTGGAAAATTATGAAGTGAAAGAGACGAAGGTATTAGAGCCTACGTCAATTACATTGAATGATGTTATTGATTTCTTGCAAAATTATAAAGATGAAAACTCCTTGATGGTATTGCAACAACAAATTGAATCGCTACAAACAGAGAGAGAACGTCTTTTGGAGCGATTATCAGTATATGAGGAAGAATATAGAACATTACTTGATTATATTGATCAAAAAAGAAGTGTAATGGTAGCGGAAAGAAATAGTGCTCGTTCGAATGGGGAATTAGAGAAGGTAAAGAAATAAAAAAAACAGCTGCTATGTAGCTGTTTTTTTTATTTCTTAAGCAGATTCTTCATTTGTAACCGCATTCAAATTTGTTTCTGGGTGCCAAACATAAAAATCACCATCAGTTACTGATACAGGGTTGAAATTTAACTTATCCCAAAAACCAGCTGAATGGATACGCGCTATCGTTTTAATTGGGAATTTTAGTTGTTTAGCATAATTTACAAGCATTTGTCCATAGCCTTGTTTTTGAAAATTCGGTAATACTTCAAGTTTATAGAGTTCTAGGTAAGTACCTGTAATTTCGAATGGTTCTCCACCGTTTCTTTTCATATACAGGCTCATACGTGCGATTAGTGATCCGCCATAATAGATACCATAAAATGGAGATTCACTATCATTTTCAATAATGTTTGCTTGTAATTCTTCTAGCATGGATAGTTCTTGAGCTCCGCAACCTTTAAATTTTTTAAATTCATCTAATGTTTTATAATTGATGAGCAAACGCTCAACTTTTGGAAATCCCATTACGTCACATCCCTTTCTTATCTTGTTGAATGCAGAAAAGTGTAAATATTTATAATAATATTATAACTCATTTTTTTATTTTTATGAAGAAAATAGTATATTTCTTTTATTATTTTTTTGAGGATTTGCTAAACTAAGAATAGAAGCCTATTAATAGGTAGTATATACATAGTGAAAGAAGAGGTTGCATTTGTTTGTTGGGATACAGTGAAATCAATAGATGCATTAGTGTAATTTAGAAAGATATAAAGGAGGGAGGGCAAGAGAACTTATATAACTTTTTAATATGAGTTCCTTGTGTGAAGATGAAAATTGGAATTGTGGGGCCAGGAGCTATTGGTCTATTGTATACATTTTATTTACAAAAAAGTAATCAAGATGTTACGTTGTTTACAAGAACGGCTAAACAGTCTGAGGAATTGACTGTAACGGGTGTAACCTGTGTTATGAATGGGGAACGTGAAACGGTATTTCCATCTGTTTTACCAATAGAAAGTATGCCGAATCAGAAGTTAGATTATATATTTATTGCCGTGAAGCAATATCATATAACTGACATACTACCTTTTGTGCAGAGAGAATCATCATTAATCTTTTTACAAAACGGGATGTCACATCTTCATGCTATGCAGAAAATAGAGAATGAAAATATAGCTGTTGGGATTGTAGAACATGGTGCAAAAAAGGAAGGTATACATACAGTTCAGCATACTGGTATAGGTGTTACGAAGTTTGGAGTAGTGCGTGGTCCATCTATGCATTTTCAAAAAATATTTAAGTGCTTTTCTTTTCCTTATTTTCCGATTCAACTCGAATCTGATTGGAAGGACGTTATGCACAAAAAATTAGTAGTTAATGTATGTATCAATCCGTTGACAGCGTTATTACGAGTTCAGAACGGAGAGTTGATTTCTAATCCGTTTTTTTATCAAATGATGGAGCAAGTATTTCAGGAAGTCGTTTTTCTTGTTAAAGAAGAAAAAGAAATTGTATGGCAAATGGTACAACGTGTATGTGAAAGGACGTCTCGTAATACATCATCTATGTTGGCGGATGTAAGAGCAAATAGACAAACGGAAATCAATGCGATTATTGGATATGTATTAGAAGAAGCTAAGAAACAGCAACGACCAGTTCCGACGCTTCAATTTTTGTTTGAGGCAATAAAAGGATTAGAAGGAAAAGTATAAGTGTTTTTCTTTGCTTTTACGTGAAACATTGACTACAATGTGGGTTGGTGAGAGAACAGGATACGAAAGGAAGAATTATATGGAGATAAAAGAAATCTCTGTTCCGCAACAAGGTGTTGTAGCGGACTATATGAACGGTAAAAAAGAGATACAGTCGTGTTTTGATTACATGTTAACAGAAGATGCTTTTAAACAGCGTTTACATGATTTGCGTGAGAGGGAGTTTTTCCGTCAAGATTTAGTAGCGCATTTATTAGAATATAATACAAAATTACAAGCGGGAGAAGCTACAATTCAAAATGTAAAAGCGCTTGGAGATGAAAATACATATGTTGTTATAGCTGGACAACAAGCTGGGCTATTAACTGGGCCGCTTTATACAATTCATAAAATCATTTCAATTTTACAGCTTGCGAAGGAAAAGGAAGAAAGTTTAGGTGTTAGAGTTGTTCCTGTTTTCTGGATTGCTGGTGAAGACCATGATATGGATGAAATTAATCATACTTTTGTAACGAAAAATAAAAAAATAAAAAAGACTATTTTTCATGATCGTAATCCGAAAAAGGCGAGTGCATCAGAGTCTGAGCTTTCTGTAGAAGACTGTAGAAAGTGGATTGAAGAAATTTTTAAAACATATCCAGAAACGAATTTTACAAAGGACGTATTACAATTTATTGATGATTCTTTGAAAAAATCGAATACGTATGTAGATTTCTTTGGTTACCTTATTACTAAAATGTTCGCTAACTCTGGTTTAATTCTTGTCGATTCGCATCATCCTGAATTGAGAAAATTAGAAGTACCGTTCTTTAAACAAATTATTGGCAAGTATAAAGAAGTGCAAGAGGGGCTTCATAATCAACAGGAAATAATTAAAGAATTAGGATATAAACCGATTATTGAAACAAAGTTTAATGCGGTGCATATATTTATGGAAATTGATAATGAGCGAATACTGCTTGAAGATAATCAAGGGAAGTTTGTTGGGAAAGATGGAGCGTATTCCTTTTCGTATGAAGAATTGATCAACGAGATAGAAAGAAATCCAGCACGTTTTAGTAATAATGTTGTAACACGCCCGCTTATGCAAGAGTATGTATTTCCTACACTTGCGTTTATTGGAGGTCCGGGGGAATTAGCTTACTGGAGTGAATTGCAACAAGTATTTCATACTGTCGGTTTCCGTATGCCGCCGGTCGTTCCGCGTATTACGATTACTTATGTAGAGAGGGATATAGCGACAGATGTATCCGATTTACAATTGCAAGAGAGTGATCCATTTTTAAATAATGTAGATAACTTGCGTGAAAACTGGCTATCTAATCAAATAGAGGAACCGATAGATGATCGATTTGTAGAGGCGAAAAAGGAAATAAGTGATATTCATACATCGTTACAGCAGTTTGTGAAGAAAATAGAACCAGGATTAAGTACATTCGCAGAGAAAAATGAATTGAAAATTAATGAACAAATTGAACTATTGGAAAGAATGTTGAAAAAAAATGTTGAGAAAAAACATGAGGTTCAGCTAAATAAATTTCGTCGTATACAATTTGCGCTTCGTCCATTAGGGGCGCCGCAAGAGCGTGTATGGAATGTGTGTTATTATTTAAATCAGTTCGGTTTGGATTTTGTTGATCGAGTAATGGAAAACTCATTTTCTTGGGATGGAAAACATCATGTTATAAAACTATAGAATCTTGCTCTTTGGAGCAGGATTTTATTTTTATCCCGTTGAATTTACTGTGAAGTGTAATTTTTCTGAATTATCAATTTAGAACCATTCAAGATTGTATTTAGGCAGGATACTTAAATATATGACAAAATAGCACAAAATGTAAACGTATTATTATCTTTTTCGACAGTTTTTTATTTAATTTCCCGCAAAAGATGATAAAATTTAGTATATAATAAAAGAAAATAGCGATTTGTATAGTATGCTGCCTTTGTAGGCAAGTTAAATGAGTCGTTCTTTAGTAGTATTTCGTTCTCTAATCGTGAAATATACGTGTAGAGGAAGGGATGCATTCAACATAATTAATTGGAAAAAGAGTAGGTGCAACAATGTTTAAACACGTAACAGTGCTTTTGAAAGAAACAGTAGACGGCTTAGATATAAAGCCAGATGGTACATATGTAGATTGTACACTGGGGGGAGGAGGACATAGTTCTTATCTATTATCCCAATTAACTGATGGTGGAAAATTGATAGCGTTTGATCAAGATGAGATAGCAATTCAAAATGCGAAAGAAAATTTTTCTTCATACGGTGAGCAGTTTGTAACAGTAAAGAGCAATTTCCGTTATTTATCTGAAAAGCTTCAGGAATTAGGTATAACAGAAGTAGATGGCATTTTATTCGATTTAGGTGTTTCATCTCCACAATTAGATACACCAGAGCGTGGCTTTAGTTATCATCATGATGCACCGTTAGATATGCGGATGGATCAAGATGCCCCATTAACAGCATATGATGTTGTAAATAGCTGGTCATATGAACAACTCGTAAGAATTTTCTTCCAGTATGGCGAAGAGAAATTTTCAAAGCAAATAGCAAGGAAAATTGAAGCGTATCGTGAGAATAAAGCAATTGAAACGACAGGGGAATTAGTAGAACTAATTAAAGAAGGTATTCCGGCTCCTGCTCGTAGAACTGGTGGACATCCTGCGAAGCGAGTGTTCCAGGCGATTCGTATTGCTGTAAATGATGAATTGAAAGTATTTGAAGAAGCGTTGGAATCTGCAATTGAGATGGTCAAGCCTGGTGGAAGAGTTAGTGTTATAACATTCCATTCTTTAGAAGACCGTATTTGTAAAACGACGTTTAAGCGAAATAGTACAACGCCACAATTGCCGCCAGGATTACCGATTATTCCTGAGGAATTTAAGCCGAAATTAAAGCTTATTACAAGAAAACCGATTTTACCTTCTGATGTGGAATTAGAAGAAAATAATCGAGCACGTTCTGCGAAGTTGAGAATCGCAGAAAAACGATAAAAAGGGGAGAGAGGTATGACTAACTTAGCTGTAAAGTACAAACAACAAGCGCAAGAAGAGGTACAGATTCAAACACCCCCACAGCAGATGATTAAACCAAAGGCTAAAGCGAAGATTACAAGAATCGAAAAACTGTTATATGTAGCGTTTATTGGCTTTTTATTGTATGCCTGTGTAGCGTTTATTGGAAATAAAGCAGGCCTTTATCAAGTTAATGTAGAAGCAGCGACAATAGAAGAAAAAATTGTGAAGCAGCAAAAAGAAAATCAAGAGTTACAGGCTGAAGTAGAGAAGTTAAGTCGTTATGAACGAATCGCTGAAGTTGCAAAAAAACACGGGCTAGAAATTAATGCGAATAATGTGAAAGGCCTCAAGTAAGGCAATAGGTGTGAAGGAAAGATGAAGAGAGATATGACTAAATTTCATACCAATAAGGGAGCAGGTTATTTTATGATATTATTCCTCCTGCTCTTTTTGCTGTTATTAGCCCGATTTTTTTACATACAAGCAACAGGAACAGTGCATAATCATGATTTGGATGCACTTGCTAAGCAAAAACATAGTAAAACAGGTGTTCTCGAAGCGAATCGAGGAACGATTTATGATCAAAACGGCCATGTGTTAGCACAAGATGCAAACTCATATAAACTTGTAGCGGAATTAAAAGGTGCTAATCCTGTTAAGGATAAAGAGGATACTGCGAAGAAAATCGCGGGAGTACTCGGAAAAGACGAAGATAAGATTTTAGCTACGTTAAATAAAGAAGGTAAAAGTCAAGTGGAATTTGGAAATTTAGGTAAGGGCTTGACGAAAGAACAGAAAGAACAAATAGAAGCATTGAAATTGCCAGGAATATCTTTTATTACAGAAAATGCAAGAGTGTATCCAAACGGTGATTTCGCATCTTATGTCGTAGGTCATGCGAGACCGGATGACGACGGAATTGCTATAGGGCAATTTGGTTTAGAAAAGAGTTTGGATAAGTATTTAGGTGCTGCTAATGGAGAAGTAGCTTATACAGGCGATCGTAAAGGTGTATCTCTTGACGGTGGAAAAGTGAATGTAAAGGCACCTAAAAATGGAGATAATGTATATTTAACGCTTGACCAACGTATTCAAAGTTATTTAGAAGACGCAATGAAAGAAGCGAGTAAACATTATGAACCAGAAAGCTTAATAGGAATTGTCGCGGATCCAAAAACAGGGAAAATATTAGGGATGTCTAGTAAACCTAGTTATGATCCGAACCAAGAGAATAATAAATATTTTTATAATGATGCAATTGCGAATGCATTTGAACCTGGATCAACAATGAAAATTTTCACGTTAGCGGCAGCAATTAATGAAGGTGTGTATCAAGGGCAAGATTATTATCAGTCTGGTACATATCAAGTCGGTAACCAGAAAATAAAAGATCATAACGGCGGTGCTGGCTGGGGCTCTATCACGTTTGATGAAGGTGTAGAGCGCTCTTCAAACGTAGCATTTGCAATTTTAGGTGATCAAAAACTTGGTCCAGAACGTTTTCGTAAATATATTCACGCTTTTGGACTAGACGAGAAAACGAATATTGATTTACCTGGTGAAGGTTCAAATACAATTTTATTTGATCAGCAAATACAGCAAGTAACAACAGCTTTTGGACAAGGTTCTACTGTAACGCCAATTCAACTTGTACAAGCTGCAACAGCTATTGCAAATGACGGAAAAATGATGAAACCTTATACAATTGATAAAATTGTAGATCCAATAACAGGGAAAGTAAAATTAGAACATAAACCAGAAGAAGTAGGAAAGCCTGTTACAAAAGAAACAGCAGCGCAAGTAAGACAGTTATTAGAACGCGTTGTTACATCTCCTAAAGGAACAGGAACTGCTTATAAAGTCGATGGATATTCAGTTGGTGGTAAAACAGGGACAGCGCAAATTCCGGATGGGAAAGGTGGCTATATGACAGGAAGAGAGAATTATATATTCTCATTCTTAGGTATGGCACCGGTAGATGATCCGCAACTTGTTGTATATGTAGCTGTTAAACAGCCGAAGTTAAAAGATGATGAGAATGGAGCGCAGCCTTTAGCTGATATCTTTAAAGATGTAACAAAAAATAGTTTAGAGTATTTAAAGATTAAGCCAAATGAAGTGAAAGATCCGAAAAAATATTTGAAAGAACAACAAACTACTGTTCCAGATGTAACTGGTAAAACGATGGCTGAAGCTGGGAAAGCAATTGATAAAGCAAAACTCCGTCCAATCGTATTAGGTGAAGGGAAAGTACAACAACAAGTACCAAAAGCGACTGAACAAACATTGAAAGGTGATCGAGTCTTCTTAGTGGGAGATAAGCCTACAATGCCAAATATACAAGGTTGGGCACTGCGTGATGTTATGAATTTAGCAAAAACATTACAGCTTAACTTAAAACCTTCTGGTACCGGATACGTAACAGAGCAAAGTGTGGCAGAAGGAACGTTATTGCAACCTGGTACAGAGTTAGCTGTCACGCTCGTACCGCCCCTTGAACCACAACAAGAAGCTGAAAAACCGTAATGGTAAAAGAGAAGAAGTTCTAATTAAATAAGTACAAGCATATATTGGAACAAGCTAGGCGTAAGGGAGGCTTGTTCCAATATGCGTGTATCAAATGTAACGGTTAGAAAAAGACTTATTTTTATACTCATATCAGGTATACTTATTTTCACTATCATCGATATTCGTCTTGGATATGTGCAGTTTTTTCTTGGGAATATGTTAACGGATCGTGCGAAGGATTCGTGGAGTCGTAATATTACTTTTGAACCTGAACGTGGGAAGATTTTAGACCGAAACGGTGTGGAACTTGCCACGAATAAAAGTGCCCCAACTGTCTTTGTTGTACCGAGGCAAATTGAAAAACCAGCAGAGACTGCAGAGAAATTAGCTGCAGTATTAGGTGTGGAAAAAGATGAGATTTATAAGAGGGTTACAAAAAAAGAATCGATTGTAAGGTTAGATAAAGGCGGAAGAAAAATATCACATGACAAAGCGAAAGAGGTAAGAGGATTAAGTTTAAAGGGTGTGTATATTGCAGAGGATTCTATCCGGTACTATCCATTTGGGAACTTTTTATCACATGTATTAGGGTTTGCAGGTAGTGACAATCAAGGGTTAATGGGACTAGAAAAATATTATGATAAAGAGCTAAATGGTGATAAAGGCCATGTGCGTTTTTTTGCAGATGCGAAAGGGCAGAGAATGCCTAATATAGGTGATGATTTCAAAAAGCCAGAAGCTGGTTTGAATTTGGGACTAACAATTGATGCACGCATTACGAGAATTATGGAAAGAGAAATGAATATTGCGGAGTCAACGTATAATCCAGATGGCATGATCGCAATTGCAATGAATCCAAAAAATGGTGAAATTTTAGGCATGTCAAGCCGACCGAGTTTTGATCCGGCAGATTTTCAAAGTGTTTCTCCAGAAGTGTATAACAGAAACTTACCTGTATGGAGTACGTATGAGCCTGGTTCAACATTTAAGATCATAACATTAGCGGCCGCTTTGAATGAAAATTTAGTAGACCTAGAGAAAGATACGTTTTATGATGATGGAGCAGCTGAAGTTGGTGGGGCTAGATTAAAATGTTGGAAAGCAGGAGGTCACGGTAGCCAAACGTTTTTAGAAGTAGTTCAAAATTCGTGTAACCCAGGATTTATTGAACTGGGTGATCGTCTTGGCAAAGACCGATTGTTTAAATATATTCGAAATTTTGGATTTGGACAGAAAACAGGCATTGATTTGCAAGGTGAAGGTAGCGGGATTTTATTTAATTTAGATAAAGTCGGTCCAGTCGAGCAAGCAACGACTTCATTCGGTCAAGGTGTTTCTGTTACACCAATACAACAAGTAGCGGCAGTAGCAGCAGCTGTAAATGGCGGAACGTTGTATCAACCGTATATAGCTAAGGAATTTATTGATCCGACAAATAATCAAGTTGTCAGTAAAAAGACACCTGTCGAGAAAAGAAAAGTTATTTCCAAGGAAACTTCAGAAAAAGTTCGTTATGCATTAGAGAATGTTGTAGCGAAAGGGTCTGGTAAAGGTGCATATATTGATGGATATCGCGTAGGTGGAAAAACAGGAACCGCTCAAAAGGTAAAGGATGGAAAATATTTAGAAAATAACTATATTGTATCCTTTATCGGTTTTGCTCCAGCGGATGATCCTGAAATTGTTGTCTATGTTGCTGTTGATAACCCAAAAGGAGTCACGCAATTTGGTGGAGTAGTAGCGGCTCCGATTGTTGGGAATATTCTTCGGGATGCACTTCCTGTTATGGGAGTGAAACCGAGAAAAGAACAAGTTGAGAAAGAATATAAATGGGGCGATACACCGACTGTGGAAGTCCCAAATTTAATTGGTATGAAAAAGAAAGACTTACAGACGCAACTTGTCGATTTGAAGCTTGATATAAGTGGTGATGGGGAGAAAGTAATCAAACAATCACCAGAAGCTGGAGCGAAAGTAAAAGAAGGCTCAAAAATTAGAATTTACTTCGGGAATTAAAGGTAACATAGTACGTTTTATGGTACAATTGGTGGAAGTGAGTTCTTTATAGAATCGTTACTTAATTTGAGACAGTAAGTGTCTCATTAATTAATAAGTCTATTTATTAGACGAAGTAGCACTTACCTCCTATTTTTATATAATTAGGAGGTAACGTGTTGCTTACTAAAAAAGAAATAAATAAACAATGTAGAGAGGGTTTAGTGAAATGAAGTTGCATACACTTGTATCATGTTTGCATGATTTTCCAGTTGTTCCAAAAGAAAATCCAGAAATCACATCTATAGAAGCTGATTCCCGTAAAGTGGTAGAGGGAAGCTTATTTGTATGTATGAAAGGATATACGGTTGATAGCCATGATTTTGCTAAGAAAGCAGCGGCACAAGGAGCGGCTGCTATTGTTGCGGAAAGACCAATTGATGTTGACGTTCCAGTTGTACTTGTGAAAAATACTTTTCGTTCGTTAGCGGTTTTAGCTGATTATTTTTATGGTCAACCAACACACAAGTTACATTTAATCGGAATTACAGGTACAAATGGAAAGACAACAACATCGCATATTATGGATGAAATTATGCGCGCACATGGTCATAAAACGGGGCTAATTGGAACGATTAATATGAAAATCGGTGATGAAACATTTGAGGTGAAGAATACAACACCAGATGCACTAACACTTCAACAGACGTTTTCAAAAATGGTTGAACAAGGTGTGGATAGTACAGTAATGGAAGTTTCGTCACATGCCTTAGATCTTGGTCGTGTACACGGATGTGATTACGATGTAGCGGTGTTTACAAATTTAACACAAGATCATCTAGACTATCATAAAACGATGGAAGAATATAAACATGCAAAAGGGTTGCTATTTGCACAGCTTGGCAATAGTTATAATCATAATCGTGAAAAGTACGCTGTATTGAATAACGACGATGCTGTAACAGAGGAGTACATGAGAAGTACTGCGGCAACTGTTGTAACATATGGTATTGATACAACAAGTGATATTATGGCAAAAGATATCGTTATGACGAGTGGCGGGACTACATTTACGCTTGTAACACCGTATGAAAGTGTAAATGTTACGATGAAATTGATTGGTAAATTTAATGTATATAACGTACTAGCAGCAACAGCAGCGGGACTTGTTTCTGGTGTGAGTTTAGAAACAATCATTGATGTTATAAAGAAACTAGCCGGGGTTCCTGGGCGTTTTGAAGTGGTTGATGGTGGACAAAGTTATACAGTTATTGTTGATTACGCTCATACACCAGATAGCTTAGAGAATGTATTAAAAACAGCAAAGCAGTTTGCGAAAGGTGATGTATATTGTATTGTTGGTTGCGGTGGTGATAGAGATCGAACGAAGAGACCAATAATGGCAAGTGTTGCAACAAAATATGCAACTCATGCAATTTATACATCAGATAATCCAAGAAGTGAAGATCCAGTGGCTATTTTAGATGATATGGTACATGGTGCAAATGGGAATAATTATGAAGTAATTATTGATAGAAAAGAAGCGATACACCATGCAATTGCCAAAGCGAAAGCTGAAGATATCATTATTATTGCTGGTAAGGGTCATGAAACATATCAAATTATTGGTAAAGAAGTTCATCATTTTGATGATCGTGAAGTCACTAAAGAAGCAATTACGGAGCGTTTAAACAACGAAGTGTAACAGCATGAGAGGAGGACTACATGTGCTTGAACAAGGTTTATTAGTAACGGCTGGGGTAGCATTCTTAATTTCTGTTGCCCTTTCGCCATTATTTATTCCATTTTTACGAAAGTTAAAGTTCGGACAGAGTATTCGTGACGAAGGACCGAAGTCACACCAAAAGAAATCAGGGACACCAACGATGGGTGGTATTGTCATATATGTATCTATGATGGTGACTACGCTTATTATGGCGATTAAATTTAACCATTTAGGTGCAGAAGTATCATTGTTATTATTAGTTACATTTGGATACGGATTGATCGGATTTTTAGATGACTACATAAAAGTAGTAAAGAAAAGAAATCTTGGTTTAACATCAAAACAAAAATTGATTGGTCAGCTTGTAATTGCTATTGCGTTCTTTTTAATTGGAAAAGGGCAAGCATTTCACACATATATCATGATTCCGGGGACGGATGTTAAATTTGAATTAGGCTGGGCATATTTTGTTCTTGTATTATTTATGCTTATTGGTGGATCAAATGCGGTTAACTTAACAGATGGTTTAGATGGTTTATTATCAGGAACAGCTGCTATTGCATTTGGAGCATTTAGTATAATCGCTGTAGCACAAGAGCAATTTGGAGTAGCGATATTCTGTATGGCAGTTGTAGGAGCTGTACTTGGATTTTTAGTATTCAATGCGAATCCGGCAAAAGTATTTATGGGAGATACAGGTTCCTTAGCTTTAGGCGGTGCAATCGCAGCTGTGGCAATTTTATTAAAACAAGAATTGCTACTTGTTGTTATTGGTGGTGTATTCGTAGCGGAAACTTTATCTGTTATTATTCAAGTTATTTCGTTTAAAACAACAGGAAAACGTGTCTTTAAAATGAGTCCATTACATCATCATTATGAATTATGTGGTTGGTCAGAGTGGCGCGTCGTTGTAACGTTTTGGTCTGTAGGATTTTTATTAGCTGTTTTAGGAATTTATATCGGGGTGTGGATGTAATTGAAAACTGTAACTGAATTTCAAAATAAAAATATTCTTGTATTAGGCATTGCAAAAAGTGGTTATGCAGCAGCTACCTTGTTACAAAAATTAGGTGCAAATGTTATTGTAAATGACGGAAAGCCTTTAGCAGAAAATGTGCTTGCTGCAGAATTGCAAGCAAAAGGAATGGACGTTGTATGTGGTGGTCATCCTTTAGAATTGTTAGAGAGAAATATTTCTCTTGTTGTAAAAAATCCAGGAATTCCGTATTCTAATCCAATATTAGTCGCTGCGAAAGAAAAGCAAATTCCAATTGTTACGGAAGTAGAATTGGCATATCGTATTTCAGAAGCGCCATTTGTTGGGATCACGGGGTCTAACGGTAAAACGACAACGACAATGCTTACATTTGAAATGTTAAAAGAAGGACAAAAGCATCCGGTTATTGCAGGAAACATAGGGACAGTAGCTTGTGAAGTGGCACAGGCTGCAAAAGAAAATGAAGTTGTAGTTACAGAACTTTCATCATTCCAACTGATGGGAGTAGAATCGTTCCAACCTAAAATTGCTGCGTTTTTAAACTTATTTGAGGCCCACTTAGATTATCATGGGACGAAGAAGGAATATGGTTTAGCAAAAGCAAATATTTTTAAAAACCAAACAGACAACGATTATAGTGTAATGAATGCAGATGATGCAGATGTGATGGCTTTATCTGCTTATAGTAAAGGTCAAAAAGTACTATTTTCGACAACGAAAGAAATTGAAGATGGTGCGTATATAAAAAATAATGCTCTTTATTTTAAAGGCGAAAAGGTTGTTGAAGTAAGCGATATCGTTTTACCTGGTCAGCATAATTTAGAAAATATTTTAGCTGCAATGAGTATTGCGAAATTATTAGGTGTTTCTAATGAAGCAATTACGGTTGTGTTAAAACGTTTTACAGGTGTAAAACATCGTTTAGAATATGTAACAACTATTAACAACCGTAAGTTTTATAATGACTCAAAAGCGACGAATATGTTAGCGACTGAGAAAGCTTTATCTGCGTTTACACAGCCGATTGTACTATTAGCAGGTGGGCTTGATCGTGGAAATGAGTTCGATGATTTAATTCCATATTTCAAAAATGTAAAAGCGATTGTAACATTTGGACAAACAGCACCAAAATTAGTAAGAGCGGCAGAAAAAGCGGGATTAGATATAATTGAAAGTGTCGATACTCTAGATGAAGCAGTAGTGAAAGCTTATGCTCATTCTACAGACGGCGATGTTATTCTTCTTTCTCCAGCATGTGCAAGCTGGGATCAATTTAAAACATTTGAAGAAAGAGGAGACATTTTTATACAAGCTGTGCATAAACTTATATAAAGTAAATCAAAACATCAGTAGGCTAACACCTACTGATGTTTTGTTACATAGGGCAAAAGTGTCTGTCCAAAGAGGTGGTGTTTATGGGTAATGAAGAAAACGCCTGATTTTATTCTCATCATCGTTACACTCTCGTTGTTGACAATCGGAATGATTATGGTTTATAGTGCGAGTGCGGTTTGGGCCTCTTATAAAATGGGGGATTCATTCTTTTTTGCAAAAAGACAATTACTGTTTGCAGGTCTTGGTGTAGTGGCTATGTTTTTTATTATGAAAATTGATTATTGGGTGTGGCGTACGTATTCAAAAGTAATTTTGCTAGTTTGCTTCATTCTTCTTATTCTCGTTCTTATTCCTGGAGTAGGTCTTGTTCGTGGGGGAGCGAGAAGTTGGATCGGAATCGGGGCATTTTCGATTCAACCGTCAGAGTTTATGAAGTTTGCGATGATTATTTTCTTGGCAAAATTTTTAGCGGAACGGCAAAAATTAATTACATCTTTTAAACGTGGTTTATTACCGGCTCTTAGTTTTGTGTTTCTTGCTTTTGGGATGATTATGTTACAGCCAGACCTTGGTACAGGAACGGTAATGGTTGGGACGTGTATCATTATGATATTTATTTCGGGAGCAAGGGTCTTTCACTTTGCAATGTTTGGTTTGGTTGGCGTAGCGGGGTTTGTAGGGTTAATTGCATCAGCACCGTATCGAATGAAACGCATTACATCCTATTTAGATCCGTGGTCGGATCCACTTGGAAGTGGATTTCAAATTATCCAATCATTACTCGCAATTGGGCCTGGTGGATTATTCGGGCTTGGACTTGGACAAAGTAGACAAAAGTTTCTTTATTTACCTGAACCACAAACAGACTTTATATTTGCAATCTTATCAGAGGAATTAGGTTTTATTGGTGGTTCATTTGTGTTATTATTATTTAGTCTATTATTATGGCGCGGGATTCGCATAGCATTAGGAGCGCCAGATTTATATGGTACGTTTTTAGCAGTAGGTATTGTGGCGATGATTGCGATTCAAGTAATGATTAATGTTGGTGTTGTAACAGGACTGATGCCTGTTACGGGTATTACTTTGCCGTTTTTAAGTTATGGTGGATCAAGTTTGACATTAATGTTAATGGCAGTAGGTGTATTATTAAATATAAGTCGCCATTCTCGCTACTAAACCCTGTTTATAAGACAGGGTTTTTCGTATGTGTGTGAAAATACAATATGTATATAGAAATAAATACGATTGAAATAAGAAAAGAGAAGCGGAGGAGTTAGTAGTGCGTGTATTAGTAAGTGGTGGAGGCACTGGAGGGCATATTTATCCGGCCCTTGCTTTAATTAGAGAAATAAAAAAATTAAATCCGGAAGCAAGATTTTTATATATTGGTACGGAAAATGGTTTAGAGAGTACTATCGTTCCAAAAGCAGGTATACCGTTTCAATCTATTGTCATAAGTGGATTTAAACGGAAAATATCGTTAGATAATGTGAAAACTGTAATGCGTTTCCTAAAGGGTGTACAAGATAGTAAACGATATATTCGTCGTTTTAATCCGGATATTGTAATTGGAACGGGTGGATATGTATGTGGACCGGTTGTGTATGCTGCAGCGAAATTAGGTATTCCAACTATTGTACATGAACAAAATAGTGTACCAGGTGTAACGAACAAATTTTTAAGTCGTTATGTTGATAAGGTTGCTGTTTGTTTTGAAGCAGCTGCAGAACATTTTCCGCAGTCAAAAGTGGTTATGACAGGTAACCCACGTGCATCTGAGGTAATGGATCAAAATGGAATGAAAGGAAAACGTTCAGTAGGTTTATCTCTTCCTAAAAAATCCGTACTTATTTTCGGGGGGAGCCGCGGGGCTAGACCGCTTAACGATGCTTTTGTAGAAGCGATTGAACAATTTGGGAATAAAAGTTACGAAGTATTATATGTAACAGGTGAAGTACATTATGATAAAGTTATGGAAGCCGTGAAACAAAAAGGGAATCCGAATAATGTTATTATTAAACCTTTTATTCATAATATGCCAGAGGTACTGACTGGTGTAGATCTTGTTGTTTCAAGAGCAGGGGCTACAACCCTTGCAGAATTAACAGCGTTAGGTAAGCCAAGTGTGTTAATTCCGAGTCCGTACGTAACAAATAACCATCAGGAAAAGAATGCACGTTCAGTTGTTGATAAAGGAGCAGCAAAAATGTTACTTGAAAACGATTTAACATCTGAAACGCTAATTCGTGATATTGATGAGATTTTATTAGATGCACAAACATTACAAAATATGAAGCTAGCTGCTAAGCAACTAGGTATTCCGGATGCAGCAAATAAGCTGTATGAAGTAATGAATAAGCTTGTAAAAAAATAACGTTAGGTGAACGCCCTGCATACTACTGTAATAAGGAGACTTTATATGGGGGAGATCGTTTATGGAACAATTAGTAAATGAGCTTATAAAAGCGAATGTTGGTCGAGTGTTAGTTAACGAACCGTTAGCGCGTTACACTACTATGAAAATAGGTGGACCAGCTGATATTTTAATTGTGCCAAAGCATGTTACCGGTATTGAGAAAACATTGCAGTTAGTAAAGAAATATAAAACAAAGTGGACTGTAATTGGTCGGGGTTCAAATCTTCTTGTATCAGATCAAGGTATAGAAGGTGTTGTTATTCGTTTAGGAGAAGGATTAGACCACTTAGAGGTCGAAAACCATAGAGTAAGAGTTGGTGGTGGATATCCCCTTATTAAATTGTCAACTTTACTTAGTCGCCAAGGATTAGCTGGACTGGAATTTGCAAGTGGTATTCCAGGAAGTGTTGGTGGCGCAGTGTATATGAATGCAGGAGCACATAAATCAGATATATCAAACATATTATCAAAGGCTCTTATTCTGTTTGAAAACGGAACAATTGAGTGGTTAATGAATAGAGAAATGGAGTTTTCTTATCGTACATCTGTATTGCAAACGAAACGTCCTGGTATTGTTTTGGAAGCTGAGTTTCAATTGCAGGTAGGAGAGCGTGGGGAAATTGTAAGAAACATGCAAAAGAATAAAGATTACCGTCGTGAAACACAGCCGTGGAATCATCCTTGTGCAGGAAGTGTATTTCGGAATCCAACCCCATACTTTGCAGGGCATTTAATAGAGAAAGCAGGGCTTCGTGGTTATCGAATAGGTGGAGCTCAAATTTCTGAAATGCATGGGAATTTTATTATTAATACTGGTGGAGCTTCAGCGCAAGATGTATTATCCTTAATTGCATTGATAAAACACACAATTAAGGATAAATTTGGCGTAGATATGCATACAGAAGTAGAAATCATTGGAAGATAACGGTTATTCGTTCCGCTCATTATCATTTATGTTATAATAAGAAGATAAGAACGGCATGAGGAACATGCCGTTTTTTATGTTACATAGGGGGATCGTACATGAAAAATAGTAAAGTGATTAAACTACAAGATCGTGTACCAAAGTTGAAAAATCAAAAGAAAAAAAACAAAAAAAATGTTAATCATCGGTTGATTTTATACATATCAATTTTATTTTTATTAGTACTCTTTTTAATTTATTTTCGGTCTCCGCTTAGTAATATAAAAAAGATAAGTGTGTTTGGAAATCATTATATGACAGATGAACAAGTGATGAAGGAATCAGGTGTGACATATGATACGAGTTATTTCCGAGTAACAGCACACAAAGCAGAAGAAAACTTAACGAAACGAAAAGAAATTAAAGCAGTAAATGTAAAAAAACGTTTCCCAAACAAAATTGATGTTCATATTGAAGAATATTTAACCATTGGTTATATAAACAAAGATGGAAAATTACAACCGTTATTAGAAAATGGGAAAACACTTGAAGTACTCCCGAACGGAAAACTTCCTGTTGCAGCACCAATTTTTGAACCGTTTAAAGAGGAGAAAATGAAGGAGTTAATTGCGGAGTTAGAAAAATTAACACCGACTATTTTAAGGTCTATTTCTGAGATTCGTTATTCACCGACGAATGCGAATGAAGACCATCTTACTTTATATATGAATGAAGGGTATGAAGTGAGCACTACGATTCAAAATTTTGCAAAGCGTATGGAAGCTTATCCTCTTATTTTAAAAACAATTGAGCCAGGTAAGAAGGTATTAATTGACTTAGAAGTAGGGGCATATACGAAAGAGTTAGGAGCGGAGGAAAAAAAAGAATAGAACGATAGTTTTTACTACGTTATTTATAGAAAAAAACGAAACGAACGTTCTGTTGTCTGCATATGAATTTACAAGAATGGTTCATTTGATGAAAAATATGTAGAAATTCTTAGATTCATACTCGGATTGGTACAAGTTTCACTTTTCTATGAGTACATCTTAGTGTAGACTTATACTTGGCGGTAATCTTTACACTTGAAATAGAATTATTTCAAGATAAGCAGTTATTCATAGTTTACTGCGATATTCTTAAACGAATGTTAAATAAAAATAAGAAAAATATAGGGTTAAAAAAGGGAAACGTATAAAGACGTTGAATATTTTTCTTATAAATAGTAAAGTTGCGATTGTTGTTCCATATATTGAGTTGTATGGTATAAATAAAGAAGGAGGTGCCAAAGAATGAACAGCAATGAAATATATGTTAGTCTTGACATCGGTACATCCAATGTTAAAGTCATCATTGGTGAAATGGTTAATGACAGCTTAAACATAATTGGTGTTGGAAATGTAAAATCAAATGGTTTAAAGAAGGGATCGATAGTCGATATAGATGAGACTGTTCGATCAATTAAAAAAGCAATTGAACAAGCTGAGCGCATGGTGGGAATCCACATTGAGCAAGTTGTAGTAGGTGTCAATGCAAACCAGGTACAGCTGCTTCCTTGTCACGGAGTAGTCGCTGTTTCAAATGAAGATCGTGAAATCGGAAATGAAGATGTCTTACGCGTTCTAGATGCAGCACAAGTTGTGTCAATTGCTCCTGAACGTGAATTTATTGATGTGGTACCTCGACAGTTCATTGTAGACGGTCTTGACGAGATTAACGATCCACGCGGGATGATCGGTGTAAGATTAGAAATGGAAGGTACACTTATTACAGGCTCGAGAACTTTACTACATAACCTACTTCGTTGTGTAGAAAAAGCAGGTCTTGAAATTGTAGATATTTGTCTTCAACCTTTAGCAGCTGCAACAGTTGCTATATCTTCAGATGAAAAAAATAGAGGAGTGGCCCTTGTTGATATTGGGGGTGGCTCTACAACCTTATCTATTTTTAAAGATGGAGAGTTACAAGCGACAAGCGTATTGCCATTAGGTGGAGACCATATAACGAAGGATATTGCGATTGGGTTGAAAACTTCAACAGAAAATGCAGATCAAATTAAGTTGAAATATGGACATGCTTTTTATGATACAGCATCTGAAGAAGAAATGTTTACGGTTCCTATTATGGGAAGTGATCAAACAGAACAGTATTCGCAATTGGAATTATCGGATATTATAGAGGCTCGTGTAGAGGAAATTTTAATGTTTGTTCAGGAAGAAGTACGTAAGTTGGGAATAAAGCAAGTTGCTTCTGGCTATGTACTGACTGGCGGAATTGCTTCTATGCCAGGTGTTCTTGATCTTGCATATGATATTTTACATGAAAATGTTCGTATAGCAACTCCTGATTATATTGGTGTGCGTGAGCCACAATATACAATTGGAGTAGGTTTAATTAAACACTCTTATCAAAAAGCTAAATTACGTGGGAAAAACGTGCAGGAAAAGCAAGAGCATTTTGAACCAGTACCAGCACCAATGCCGGTACAACAGCAACCTGCGAAACAAAAAACTCGTAATCAAAACAATAATAATCAAAATGATGACCGTATGATGTCAAAAGTAAAACGTGTATTCCGTTATTTATGGGATTAAAATTGGACACGAAAAATGAGGTTCTAGGGGGATTTCGACATGTTAGAGTTTGATACTACTCAAGATCAATTAGCGAATATAAAAGTTATCGGTGTCGGCGGCGGCGGAAACAATGCTGTAAACCGTATGATTGAACACGGTGTACAAGGTGTAGACTTTATCGCTGTGAATACTGATGCACAAGCATTAAATCTATCAAAAGCTGAAACGAAAATGCAAATTGGTGGAAAATTAACGCGTGGACTTGGTGCAGGCGCAAACCCTGAAGTAGGGAAAAAAGCTGCGGAAGAAAGTAAAGAGCAGATCCAGGAAGCACTTCGTGGTGCGGATATGGTCTTTGTAACAGCTGGTATGGGCGGCGGAACTGGAACTGGTGCAGCTCCGGTTGTTGCTCAAGTTGCAAAAGAATTAGGTGCGTTAACAGTTGGTGTTGTAACACGTCCATTTACATTTGAAGGACGTAAGCGTGCAACGCAAGCAGCATCTGGTATTGCGGCATTTAAAGAAAATGTAGATACGTTAATTGTAATTCCAAACGATCGTTTACTAGAGATTGTTGATAAAAATACGCCGATGTTAGAAGCGTTCCGTGAAGCAGATAACGTATTACGTCAAGGTGTTCAAGGTATTTCTGATTTAATTGCAACACCAGGTTTAATTAACTTAGACTTTGCAGACGTAAAGACAATCATGTCTAATAGAGGCTCTGCTTTAATGGGTATCGGTTCTGGTAATGGGGAAAATCGTGCTGCTGAGGCTGCGAAAAAAGCGATTTCTAGTCCATTACTAGAAACATCTATTGATGGAGCTCAAGGTGTTATTATGAACATTACGGGTGGAGCTAACTTAAGCTTATACGAAGTACAAGAAGCAGCAGACATTGTGGCTTCAGCTTCGGATCCAGAAGTAAATATGATTTTTGGTTCTGTTATTAATGAAGGATTAAAAGATGATATCGTTGTAACTGTAATTGCAACTGGTTTTGATGATAGCGCTGCGACGCAGCCACCAAAACCAATTATCCGTCCGACTGCGAATCATACACAACAACCAGTAGCTCAACCTTCAAAACAACGTGAGGTAAAACGTGAAATGAAGCGTGAAGAGCCGGTTGTACATGAGCGTCATTCAGATTCAGATGATATCGATATTCCAGCATTTTTACGTAACCGTCGTAGACGATAAAAAAAGGAGCTTTCATGCTCCTTTTTTTGTTTTCTAAATGGAAAAGATCTACTAAGTAGGTCTTTTTTTTATTTCGCATATTTCAATTTATCCCGCTATTTGCGGGCAGTAAGACTCTCACCTCAAAATTCGGCGATTGCGAGGAAATTAGGTGGGAGATAATTGCCCATAAAAGCCCGATTGGTGAAGGCAAATAATCAGTGGGACACTGATTAAAGTTTCGCTTTATAGGTGTAGTAAAGGATATTTAACTTTGGTTACATATAGTTCAGTCGATCTGTTGATAAAAAAAATTATATCACTCTATGAAACTATACTTTTATTTTTTACCGACAGATTATGTCTAGAAATCACAAAATAACAAAAAAACACCTCCGCAAATTGACACACTTTCCTATTGGATATGCATTATACTAGTCTCAACTTAAAAAAAGAGGTGAATTGTTTGGTTGTTTACGCCGACATTGTTTGGTTGTTAAACGCCTGCATTGATTTTCTTTTACTTTTATTAACGGCTACCGTGTTAAAAAAGAAGATCAAGAGATGGAGGCTTGTGTTAGGGGCATTTATAGGTTCAACCATTGTTATTTTTGCCTTTACTCCTTTTGCTTCTATGATGACACATCCAATTATG
This sequence comes from Bacillus cereus group sp. BfR-BA-01383, assembly GCF_022663495.1. NCBI lineage: Bacteria > Bacillati > Bacillota > Bacilli > Caryophanales > Bacillaceae > Bacillus > Bacillus cereus group sp. BfR-BA-01383. The sequence goes on along the minus strand of NZ_JAKUFP010000009.1, from coordinate 149,259 downwards.
AAATTACTGTACTCGTTACTTATTGTGTATACAGCATTTGGGTTTACAACGTTTAGAAATTATACACAGACTGTTTTTACGTTTTACTTTGTAACCTTTATGGTTGGCGGAGGATTAATTGGAACTCATTTCTTTTTGCAAACGAATGAAATGGTAAATGGATTGGTTCAATCTCAATCAATTTCTTACGGTGATCCAATTAGTTGGTTGTTTGTTATTTTTGGTTTTCCAGTGATTTATTATTTTTCTAAAAAGCGTATTGAAAGCGTAGAGGTTACGAAAATACACTATGATCAAATTGTGAAAGTGAAGATTCGAGTAGGGGAAGAAGAACTAGAACTAGCAGGCTTAATTGATAGTGGGAATCAGCTTTACGATCCGTTAACAAAAACACCAGTTATGATTATGCATATTTCATCATTAGAGTATTGTTTACCGGTTTGGTTAACAGAACAAATTTATTCCAAAACAGAAATTCCTCAAATACCAGAAAATGATTCTGGATGGGCGACAAAATTACGCTTAATTCCTTTCCGAGCAGTTGGAGTCGATAATCAATTTTTATGGGCAATTAAGCCAGACAGTGTGCAAGTTGATCATGAAGGCAGTTCTATTGTTGTAAACAAAGTATTAATTGGTTTAAATACACAACAATTGTCTACCAACGGAGAGTACCAATGCATTGTGCATCCGAAAATGTTAATTTCACAAAAGATGGTAATTGCTTAATTATGAGAGGGTGGGATAATATGATGAAATTAAAATTTTATTTAGTATACCTTTGGTATAAAGTATTGCTGAAATTAGGAATTAAGACCGATGAAATTTATTACATTGGTGGAAGTGAAGCGTTGCCACCACCATTAACGAAAGAAGAAGAGGAAGTTCTTTTGAATAAATTGCCAAAAGGAGATCAAGCGGCAAGGTCATTACTGATTGAACGTAACTTACGGCTAGTTGTATATATAGCAAGAAAGTTTGAAAATACAGGGATAAATATTGAAGATTTGATTAGCATAGGAACAATTGGTCTTATTAAAGCGGTCAATACATTTAATCCAGAAAAGAAAATAAAATTAGCAACTTATGCATCTCGTTGTATAGAAAATGAGATTTTAATGCATTTGCGTCGAAATAATAAAAATCGTTCAGAAGTTTCTTTTGATGAACCGCTTAACATTGATTGGGATGGGAATGAATTGTTATTATCAGATGTATTAGGTACGGATGATGATATTATTACAAAAGATCTGGAAGCCACTGTGGATCGTCATCTTCTAATGAAGGCATTGCACCAATTAAATGATCGTGAAAAACAAATTATGGAACTTAGGTTTGGGCTTGCTGGGGAAGAGGAAAAGACGCAAAAAGATGTGGCGGATATGCTTGGGATTTCACAGTCATACATTTCGCGTTTAGAAAAAAGAATCATAAAAAGATTACGAAAAGAATTTAATAAAATGGTGTAAAGAATAAGACCAGCCGTTATCTAGGCTGGTCTTATTCTATTTAGCTGTATTAGGATAGATAACTAAAATGAAAAATGAAGAGAAAACCGCATGCATAAAATCCCCTTCAAAGGAAATACTTTACACTGTACAGCAACTCCCGATAGGAGGGAACACTTTGACGAGAAACAAAGTAGAAATTTGCGGTGTTGATACAGCTAAACTTCCAGTACTAAAAAATGAAGAGATGCGTAAATTATTTCGTGAAATGCAAAGTGGAGAGATAAGCGCAAGAGAGAAATTAGTGAATGGAAACTTACGTCTTGTACTGAGCGTCATCCAAAGATTTAATAACAGAGGAGAATATGTTGACGATTTATTTCAAGTTGGTTGCATCGGACTTATGAAATCCATTGATAACTTTGATTTGGGCCAAAATGTAAAATTTTCAACGTATGCTGTGCCGATGATTATTGGGGAAATACGCAGATATTTGCGTGATAATAATCCAATTCGCGTATCTCGATCATTACGAGATATTGCGTATAAAGCGTTGCAAGTAAGAGAAAAGTTGATTGCAGAAAACTCGAAAGAACCGACAGCAATGGATATTGCAAAAGTTCTTGAAGTGACTCATGAAGAAATTGTTTTTGCTTTAGATGCGATTCAAGATCCAGTTTCATTATTTGAGCCGATTTATAACGATGGGGGAGACCCTATCTTTGTTATGGATCAGTTAAGTGATGAAAAACAAAAGGACGAGCAGTGGGTTGAAGAATTAGCGCTAAAAGAAGGGATGAAGCGTTTAAATGATCGAGAGAAAATGATTATTCGAAAACGTTTCTTTCAAGGAAAGACACAAATGGAAGTTGCTGAAGAAATTGGAATTTCTCAAGCGCAAGTATCACGTTTAGAGAAATCAGCTATTAAACAAATGAATAAAACGATTCAAGGATAAGGTTCTCACCAGTTATGGTGAGGCCTTTTTATTTGCACTCATAGTAGGTATGCAGTGTTCATATAATGAAAAATAATATGGATTTTAGTAGAGGATGAGTCCTATTCATGTGAGAAGCAGTGATCTGTGTACTTCCAATTCACCATATAAGGGAGAGGATGAAAGTGATACGAATTTCAGAGTTACAGATGAAGGATGTTATAAATATTTCAGATGGAAAAAGGCTAGGGAATATTGGAGATATTGAAATTGATATGAATACCGGTAAGATTGGGGCTATTATTATTTCCAAACAGGCACGTATGCTAGGGATTTTTGGAAAAGACATAGAAATTGTAATTCCTTGGGAGGAAATCATGAAAATTGGAGAAGATGTCATACTTGTAAGAGTAAATCCTGTTAATTCTGTAACAGAATCAATACAAACACCGACAATTTCATAAAGAATATTACAAATTCCTCTTTTTTTTCTGTTGGTACTATGAAAAAATAAAAGTATGGTAAAATAGACAGGAAGTACCATGCTTTTTTCTGTTAATTTAATTAAAAGGAGCTAAATACAGTTATATAAAATATACACAAATAATGAAAAACTATCTCCACAGGAAGAGTTTATTCAAGACTTATTATTATCGTTCATGTATTCAGTTGTAGAGTTTACGGGTTAAGGAAATACAAAAAGATAATATCGAAGGATGAAGATTTATGAAAAGAGCATATCTAATAGAAATCCATCCGACAAAAGAACAAATAACCCAAATAAATCAGACGATTGGTGTGTGTAGGTATGTTTACAACCTGTATATCTCTAAAAACAAAGAGCTGTATGAAGCCGAAGGAAAGTTTCTAGGTGGGTATGACTTTTCTAAATGGTTAAACAATGTCTATACAAAAGAATGTGATCAGTGGATAAAAGGAGTATCAAGTAAAGCTGTAAAACAAGCGATTATGAATGGGGATAAAGCTTTTAAGCAATTTTTTAAGGGTCTATCTAAATTTCCACGATATAAGAAAAAGAAGAAGCAAGATGTGAAGTGCTATTTTCCTAAAAACAACAAAACAGATTGGACAGTAGAAAGGCATAGAGTAAAAATCCCCACAATTGGTTGGATAAGGTTAAAAGAATATGGATATATCCCTAAAAATGCAACTGTAAAAAGTGGCACAGTATATCAAAGAGCAGGAAGATATTTTGTATCTGTACTTTGTGAAAGAGAAGAAGTAAGGGTAAAACCAATGCTGAATAAAATAGGTCTAGGGATTGATTTAGGGCTGAAGGATTTCGCTGTACGTAGCGATGGAAAAACTCACAAAAATATAAATAAAACAGTCAAAGTAAAAAAGATAGAAAAACGGTTAAAACGTGAACAACGCTCTTTAGCGCGTAAATTTGAAAACCTAAAAAAGAGGGGTGGGAAATCTGTTACTAATAAAAGAGCGAATATAGATAAAAATGTTCTTAGGGTGCAAAAGCTGCACGTTCGATTAGCGAATATTCGACTAGAGTATGTAAAGTCTATTGTAACGAATGTGGTGAAAACCAAGCCAACGTTTATTACAGTGGAAGATTTGAATGTGAAAGGTATGCTGAAGAATAAACATCTATCTAAAACAATTGCCAAGCAGTCTTTTTATGCTTTTAAAATGTGGCTTTTGACGAAATGTGAGGAATATGGAATTGAACTACGTCAAGTAGACCGGTTTTATCCATCGTCAAAGTTGTGCTCATGTTGTAGCCAAAAAAAAGCAGATTTAAAACTATCTGATCGAGTTTATAAATGTGAATGTGGCAATGTAATGGATAGAGATTTGAACGCAGCGATCAATCTTTTACAAGCAAAAGAATATACAATACTAACGTAAATAGATTGTATATATGTACGGTGGGCTACATCGGAATTTACGCCTGTGGAGTGTTACAGCAAACTGTAGTAGCGAGTGATTGGCGAGACAGGACACGTAGAAGCAGGAATACTCTAAGAATATACATTTGTCTATGTTTTTAGTAGCAGCCGCTTTATGAGAGAACCATTTAAATATGTAGACGGTATACTGTATTTACAAGCGTGGAAAGAACTTGGAAACATTACTGCTGGATTTACGACAAAAGATGGTGGGATAAGTACGGGCTCCTTTCATGCGATGAATTTAGGATTACATGTGAATGATATCGTGGAGAACGTTCATGAAAACAGACGCATTTTAGCAAATAAGTTACAAAAACCATTGGAAAACTGGATTTGCTCTGAACAAGTTCATGATCACCATGTTGAAAAAGTAGGACAACAAGAAAAAGGAAGTGGCGTCTATTCATATGAGGATGGCATTTCAAAAACAGATGGCATTTATACGACGAATAACGATGTTCTTTTAACGTCTTGTTACGCGGATTGTGTTCCACTCTATTTTTATGCACCATCACATGGTATGATAGGACTTGCGCATGCTGGGTGGAAAGGGACCGTAAAAGAAATTGCAAATGAAATGATTCAAAAGTGGAATGCAGAAGGGATTTCAAGTGATGAAATTCATGTTGCAATAGGGCCGGCAATAGGATCTTGTTGTTATGTTGTTGATGATAGAGTATTAACAGCGGCGCAGCAAGTAGTAAACGGTTCTGTCCCGTATAAAAAAATTTCTGATGGGCAGTACGCAATTAATTTAAAAGAAATTAATCGTATATTATGTGTACAAGCAGGCATAAAAGAAGAACATATTGTAATGTCATCTCTTTGTACAAGCTGTGAAGAACAACTATTTTTCTCTCATCGTCGTGATCAAGGGAAGACAGGGAGAATGTTGAGTTTCATAGGTTTTAAGGAGGAAGGAAGCAAGTGACAGTACAAGAAAATTTAGTAATTGTAAACGAAGCTATTAAAGAATCTTGCACACGATCTGGACGTTCGTTGCAAGATATTAAACTTATTGCAGTTACAAAAACTGTAGGGATTGAAAAGACAAACGAAGTAATTGAAGCTGGAATTATCGATTTAGGTGAAAATAGAAATGAAGGTTTCTTACAGAAATATGAGCATTTCGGCTCAAAAGTTAATTGGCATTTTATTGGCTCATTACAAACGAGAAAAGTAAAAGAAATCATTAATGAAATTGATTATTTACATTCTTTAGATCGCCTTTCCCTGGCGAAAGAAATTCAGAAACGTGCTGATAAGAAAATTAAATGCTTTATTCAAGTGAAAACATCATCTGAAGAATCGAAGCAAGGGTTGGCAATAGAAGAAACTGTTTCTTTTATTCAAAGTTTGCAAGAATTGGATAAGATTGAAGTGGTAGGATTAATGACGATGGCTCCGTTTACAGAAGAAGAGGAAGAAATCAGGCGCTGTTTTAAGGAGCTGCGTATGCTACAAGAAAAGATAAAGGAACTAGAATTGTTACATGCGCCATGTAAAGAATTATCAATGGGGATGTCTAACGACTACACGATTGCAATTGAAGAAGGTGCTACATATATTCGTTTGGGAACGATTTTAGTAGGAAAAGCGTAAAAGGAAGGAGAATCTTATTATGAGTTGGTCAAAAGTAAAATACTTCTTTTTTGATACACCAGAAGAAAAAGAAGCAGCTCAATATAGCTATGAAAAGGAGCAAACAGACATGAAGAAACAGCAAGATCCGCCAGAACAACAAGATGTTACGTTTCCAAAAGCGCAAACGAAACAAAATGTTGTGAGCATTGAAACGGCAAAGCAATCTTCAAAAGTTGTTTTATTAGAACCACGCACATATTCGGAAGCACAAGGTATTGCGGACCATTTAAAAGGTAGACGAGCTGTTGTAATTAATTTGCAAAGAATGTCTACTGATCAAGCGGTACGTATCGTTGACTTTTTAAGTGGTACTGTATACGCTATAGGCGGGGATATTCAAAAAATAGGACCGAAAACATTTATGTGTACACCTGAAAATGTAGATATTGTTGGTGCAATTTCAGAGTTATTCGGTGAAGAAGAAGAAACAAATATAAAGAGGTGGTAATACGCCATGACAACAGTTTTAATGGTGTTAAATTATGCTTTCGAGATTTACTCGTGGGCACTTATTATTTATATTCTCCTATCATGGTTTCCTGGTGCAAAGGAATCATCTTTTGGAGATTTCCTGGCGCGTATTTGTGAACCGTATTTAGAACCATTCCGCAGATTTATTCCGCCGCTTGGTATGATTGATATTTCTCCACTCGTTGCGATTTTTGCGTTAAAACTTGCTAAAATTGGTTTGTTCAGTTTGTTCGGCTATTTCTTATAGTAAGAGGTTAAATACATGAGCATTTACGAACATTTCAGACCTGATGAAGAGGTCTTTGTGGATAAAGCGTTAGAGTGGAAGCGAACGGCGGAGTACCATCAAGTGAAATTAACAGATTTCCTTGATCCAAGACAGCAACAAATTGTCTCTATGGTAATAGGACAAGGAGATGTTGCTGTGCAATTCGATGGTGCAACGCCTCACGCGGAGCGTAAAAGAGCACTCATTTATCCAGACTATCTAGAATTAAATGATGAAGAATTTCAACTAGAAGTATTAGAAATTGACTATCCTTCCAAGTTTTATACGCTAGAGCATAGGCAAATATTAGGTACATTTATGTCACTTGGTTTGACGAGAGAAAAATGTGGTGATATTTTGCTTCAAGAAAATCGTGCCCAAATTGTAGTTGAAAAAGAAATCGTATCGTATATTGAGATGAACTTACAATCAATAGGGAAAGTAAAAGTCTCCTTATCATCAGTACAAGGAGAACAAATTCTCCAGATTAATGAAACGTGGGGAGAGAAATCTGGAACGGTTTCTTCACTTCGTTTAGATGTTATGTTAGCTGAAATGTTACATATATCCAGACAGAAAATACAACCTTTAATAAAAAATGGTTTAGTAAAAGTCAATTGGAAAACAGTGGAACAAACTTCTTATGAATGTTATCCAGGAGATGTTTTTTCAGTGAGAGGGTATGGACGAAGTAAATTATTTTCTGTAGAAGGTAGAACAAAACGCGACAAATGGAGAATTTTGTATGGTATACTAAAATGATTGGTTTTTTAGAAGGAAATCCTCCTATTTTGTCGAAGAAAAGATATAATTGAAAGAGGAAATTTAGATAACTACTTGGAGGTGGCGTTGTGCCGTTAACACCATTAGACATTCATAACAAAGAATTTGGTCGCGGATTCCGTGGCTATGATGAAGATCAAGTAAATGAGTTTCTTGATCAAATTATCAAAGATTATGAATTAGTCATTCGTGAGAAAAAAGCTTTAGAAGAAAAAGTTGCGCAATTAGAAGGAAAGTTAGATCATTTCTCTAATATTGAAGATACGTTAAACAAATCTATCGTTGTTGCACAAGAAGCAGCGGAAGAAGTAAAACGTAATGCGCAAAAAGAAGCGAAATTAATTGTACGTGAAGCTGAAAAGAATGCAGATCGTATCATTAACGAAGCTTTAGTAAAATCAAGAAAAGTTGCTTTTGATATTGAAGAGCTAAAGAAACAAGCAAAAGTATTCCGAACTCGTTTCCGTATGCTTTTAGAAACACAGCTTGAAATGTTAAACAACGATGATTGGGATAAGTTAATTGAGTTAGAAGACGAAGTAGATGAGCTGTTGAAAAAAGAAGAAACAGTGTAAGCTTGACGTTTTTCTCATTATTACATATAATTTTAAACAACATATTTATTAAGAAAAACGAAGATAGGGATAAGTACCTTTTCATACCTTATATAGCGAACTGAGGATGGTGTAAGCTCAGGATAAGGAGATATGGGAATATCACCCTGGAGTTCCGCGCTGAACGAATGGAGTAAGCGTAGGCGTATATTCGCGTTAAGAATATAAAGAGGATTTTATACATATGTATAGGATCTACTAGGGTGGTACCGCGGGAGACTTTCTCGTCCCTTTTTGGGATGAGAAAGTCTCTTTTTTATTCCGTTTTTTAGGTCTTTCTTTTATACATGTAAGGAGGAATTGAGCATGGAGTACAAAAATACATTACTAATGCCAAAAACAGAGTTCCCAATGCGTGGGAATTTACCAAAACGTGAGCCTGCAATGCAAGAAAAATGGGCTGAAATGAACATTTATGAAAAAGTACAAGAACATACAAAAGGTCGTCCTTTATTTGTATTGCATGATGGACCTCCATATGCGAATGGTGACATTCATATGGGACATGCATTAAATAAAGTATTGAAAGACTTTATTGTTCGCTATAAATCAATGACTGGTTTCAGTGCACCGTATGTACCAGGTTGGGATACGCACGGTTTACCAATTGAACAAGCTTTAACAAATAAAGGTGTAAAACGTAAAGAAATGACAGTTGCTGAGTTCCGTAAGTTATGTGCAGAGTATGCATATGAGCAAGTAGAACGTCAACGTGAACAATTTAAGCGTCTAGGTGTACGTGCAGATTGGGATAATCCATATATTACTTTAGAGCCAGCTTATGAAGCACAACAAATTAAAGTGTTTGGTGATATGGCGAAAAAAGGTTATATCTATAAAGGGCAAAAGCCAGTTTACTGGTCTCCAACGAGTGAATCAGCTTTAGCAGAAGCTGAAATTGAATATCAAGATAAAAAATCAGCATCTATTTACGTAGCATTCCCTGTAAAAGACGGAAAGAACGTATTAGAAGGTGATGAGAAATTTATCATTTGGACAACAACACCTTGGACATTACCTGCAAACTTAGGTATTTCTGTTCACCCAGAGCTTGAATATAGCATTGTAAAAGTAAATGATGAGAAATACATCATCGCTTCTGAGCTGTTTGAGACAGTTGCAAAAACGTTAGAATGGGAAAATGCTGAAGTTGTGAAAACGGTAAAAGGTAGTGAACTTGAGTATACAGTTGCAAAACACCCATTCTACGATCGTGACTCATTAGTTATGCTAGGAGAGCACGTAACAACAGATGCAGGTACTGGTTGTGTTCATACAGCACCTGGACACGGGGAAGATGACTTTGTTGTTGGTAAAAAGTACGGCTTAGAAGTACTTTGCCCAGTTGACGATAAAGGTGTATTAACAAATGAAGCACCTGGATTTGAAGGCTTATTCTATGATAAAGCTAACAAGCCAATTACGGAAAAATTAGAAGAGGTAGGCGCGTTACTAAAATTAACATTTATTACGCATTCATACCCACATGATTGGAGAACGAAAAAACCAATTATTTTCCGTGCAACAGCACAGTGGTTTGCATCTATCGAAGCGTTCCGTAAAGAGTTATTACAAGCTGTTGAAGAAACGAAATGGGTACCAGCATGGGGAGAAACTCGTCTTCACAATATGGTTCGTGACCGTGGTGACTGGTGTATTTCTCGTCAGCGTGCATGGGGTGTACCAATTCCTGTATTCTATGCTGAGAATGGTGATCCAATTATTACCGATGAAACAATTAACCATGTAGCAGATTTATTCCGCGAACACGGTTCTAACGTATGGTTCGAGCGTGAAGCGAATGATCTATTACCAAAAGGATTTACACATCCAGGTAGCCCAAATGGTGAATTCCGTAAAGAAACTGACATCATGGATGTATGGTTCGATTCAGGTTCTTCTCACCAAGCGGTATTAGAAGAGCGTGAAGACTTACAACGTCCAGCTGATTTATATTTAGAAGGATCTGACCAGTATCGTGGTTGGTTTAACTCTTCATTATCAACAGCGGTTGCTGTAACAGGTAAAGCTCCATATAAAGGCGTACTAAGCCATGGTTTCGTACTAGATGGTGAAGGGCGTAAAATGAGTAAGTCGATTGGAAACATCGTCGTACCGAAGAAAATTATGGATCAATTAGGCGGAGACATTTTACGTTTATGGGTATCTTCTGTTGATTATCAATCTGATGTACGTATTTCAGATGATATTTTAAAACAAGTAGCAGAAGTGTATCGTAAAATCCGTAACACGTTCCGTTTCTTATTAGGAAACTTAGATGACTTTAATCCAAGTGAAAATACAGTAGCGGTAGCTGAACTTCGTGAAGTAGATCGTTACATGTTAGTGAAATTAAATGACTTAATTACAAAAGTAAAAGAATCATATGAAACATATGACTTTGCTGCTGTATATCATGCAATTCATAACTTCTGTACAATTGATTTAAGTTCATTCTACTTAGACTTTGCAAAAGACATTTTATACATTGAAGGTGCAAATCACGAAGATCGCCGCGCGATTCAAACAGTATTATATGATGTTCTTGTTGCATTAACGAAACTTGTAACGCCAATCTTACCGCATACAGCTGATGAAGTATGGCCATATGTTCCTGGTGCAGAAGAAGAAAGCGTACAGTTAACTAATATGCCAGACGCTGTAGAAGTAGATGGTGCAGAAGCATTAAAAGTGAAATGGGACGCATTTATGACACTGCGTGATGACGTTTTAAAAGCGTTAGAAGTAGCTCGTAATGAGAAAGTAATTGGTAAGTCATTAAACGCAAGCATTACGCTATATCCGACTGTAGAAATGAAGGCTATGTTAGAGTCTATTAGTGAAGATTTAAAACAGCTATTTATCGTTTCAGAGTATAAACTTGGTGGTACAATTGAAGAAGCGCCAACAGAAGCACCGAAGTATGAGCATACAGCTGTAGTTGTAGCACAGGCGACAGGTGAGACATGTGAACGTTGTTGGGTTGTTTCAGAAACAATTGGTAAAGATGCAGAACATGAAACATTATGTGAGCGTTGTGCAACAGTTGTTAAAGAAAACTATGTAAAATAATAAAAAACTGACTGCGCGTAAGGTGCAGTCAGTTTTTTATTATTAACGGTATATTGAAATAATTTCTACTCTCTTTCCTATGAAGGAAAAATGTGTGTGAGGTAAGCATGAGAATTTCGGACACACTAATTGTACATTGCAGCTGGGAGGAATGTACACGTGAATGAAATTTACATGGAAATAAAAGAAGAATTGCAATTGATGAGAAAAGAGTTGCAAGAGAGACTAGCTAAAGAAGTCATGCACAAATATGATACAGAGTTCAGCCAAGAGCTTGGATATGAAGTTAAGGAAGAAATAAAGAAAAAAATGCTATTACATGATATAAAAGAGGATTTAAAAGATGTAGAACGTGCATTGTTTAAAATGGAAATAGATATGTATGGTATTTGTGAAGAAACGGGAAGAGCGATTCCTACAAAACAAATGAAAACAATGCCGACTGCTCGTACGATTCATGAATTTTTTTATGAAAAGGTAAATGTATAAATGTATGAATACGCACAACGATATTATATTACCTTTTTTTAATTTATTTTATTCTTCTATAAAGGTTCATTGTGAAAAGATAGCAGCTATGCTAAAATTTTGAGGTACACTGTCTTTATGGGGGAAATGAAAATGATATATTATGTAATAGCGTTATTTGTCATTGCCATCGATCAAATATCGAAGTGGCTAATTGTAAAGAACATGGAATTGGGTACGAGCATTCCGATTATCGATAATGTATTATACATAACATCACATCGAAATAGAGGAGCTGCCTGGGGTATTTTAGAAAATAAAATGTGGTTCTTCTACATTATTACAGTTGTTTTCGTAGTATTTATCGTATTTTATATGAAAAAATATGCAAAAACGGACAAACTTCTAGGTATTTCATTAGGTCTCATTTTAGGCGGAGCAATTGGCAATTTTATTGATCGTGTATTTAGACAAGAAGTAGTGGATTTCATTCACGTGTATATTTTCTCGTACAACTATCCAGTATTCAATATAGCTGACTCAGCATTATGTATTGGAGTTGTATTAATTATTATTCAAACAGTATTAGAAGGAAAGAAAACGAAGGAGTAATTGAATGAGTGAAGTAGTACAAGTAACAGTTGCAGAAGAACAAAAAAGCGAGCGAATTGATAAATTCGTTGCAGAAATAAACAGTGAATGGTCACGTTCACAAGTGCAGCAATGGATTAAAGATGCTGTTGTAACAGTAAATGGGAAAGTGGTTAAAGGGAATTATAAAGTAAAAGCAAATGATGAAATTACAGTAACAATTCCTGAACCAGAAGAGTTAGATATTCAACCAGAAGATATGAATTTAGAAATTTATTATGAAGATGCAGACGTACTCGTTGTAAATAAGCCACGTGGTATGGTTGTACATCCAGCCCCAGGGCATACAAGCGGTACGCTTGTAAACGGACTTATGCATCATTGTACAGATCTATCAGGTATTAACGGTGTAATGCGTCCAGGTATCGTGCATCGTATTGATAAAGATACATCTGGACTACTAATGGTTGCAAAAAATGATATGGCACATGAATCACTTGTAAATCAACTTGTAGCAAAAACAGTAACGAGACGCTATAAAGCGATTGTACACGGCGTGATTCCGCATGATAAGGGAACTATCGATGCTCCAATTGGTCGCGATAAGAAAGAACGTCAAAGTATGACAGTTGATGAAAATGGTAAGAATGCTGTTACGCACTTCCAAGTGTTAGAACGTTTTAAAGACTTTACACTTGTAGAATGTCGCTTAGAAACGGGACGTACGCACCAAATTCGTGTTCATATGAAATATATTGGCTATCCACTTGCAGGGGATCCAAAGTATGGTCCGAAGAAAACATTGGATATGAATGGACAAGCACTTCACGCAGGTATTTTAGGATTTGATCATCCTCGTACTGGTGAATATATTCAGTTTGAAGCACCTATTCCAGAAGTGTTTGAAGATGCATTAAATATTTTACGAAAATAGTATTGACAAATCATAAGAAAACTGAGATACTGACAACAGTTAAATAATGATCCTTTAACACAGCCCCGTGAGGTTGAGAAGGTAACGGTTTGAAATACTTAGGGTATGCTGTACCCTTTTTTCAAAAGTCCTCTCGCACACGCTGAGAGGACTTTTTTTATACCATTCCTCTCACGCAAGAAAAAAGCTTGGAGGTGTAGAGCATGCAAGAGAAAGCTGTCGTTTTAGATGACCAAATGATTCGCCGCGCTTTAACACGAATTAGTCATGAAATCGTGGAACGAAATAAAGGTGTCGATAATTGTGTTCTTGTCGGAATTAAAACACGTGGAATTTTTATTGCACAACGTTTGGCAGAACGAATTGGTCAAATTGAAGGAAAAGAAATGGAAGTAGGCGAGTTAGATATTACGTTATATCGTGATGATTTAACACTACAATCAAAAAACAAAGAACCACTTGTAAAAGGTTCTGATATTCCTGTAGATATTACGAAGAAAAAAGTTATCCTTGTGGATGATGTATTGTATACAGGAAGAACAGTTCGAGCAGCAATGGATGCTCTTATGGATTTAGGTAGACCATCACAAATCCAATTGGCTGTTCTTGTTGATAGAGGTCATCGTGAACTACCAATTCGCGCTGATTATGTCGGAAAGAACATTCCAACATCGAGTGAAGAGCGTATCGAAGTTGATTTGCAAGAGACAGATCAACAAGATCGAGTAAGCATATACGATAAGTAAAGCCCTTTTAAATGTAGTCCTGTGAGGCTGCCAAAGGGTCTTGGCTTTCATATGTCAAATTTGGCATACGAAAGTGTAGGACTCTTTGTGCACAGGCACAAAGAGTTTTTTTATTGCAAACATTAAAACTGAAGGAGGATGTAACAATGGAACAAAAGCCAGTGTTAGACGTTAATGAAGTACCGAAACCGGGAAAATGGTTATTTTTAAGTATACAACATTTGTTCGCGATGTTTGGATCAACAGTGCTTGTTCCGTTTTTAACAGGATTGAATCCATCAGTAGCATTAATATCAAGCGGATTAGGAACGTTAGCGTTTCTTCTTATAACGAAAGGTCAAGTACCTGCCTATCTAGGATCATCATTCGCCTTTATCGCACCGATTATAACAGCGAAAACAGCAGGTGGACCGGGAGCAGCAATGCTTGGTGGTTTACTTGCAGGACTTGTGTACATCTTAATCTCACTCGGAATTAAGAAGTCTGGATCAGCGTGGATTATGAAATTACTTCCGCCAATCGTAGTTGGTCCAGTCGTAATGGTAATCGGTTTAGCTTTAGCACATACAGCAGTAGACATGGCGATGAACGGTGCGGATGGTAAGTACAGTTTTACACACTTTTCAGTAGCATTAGTAACATTAGCAATTACAATCATTTGTTCCATATTTGGAAGAGGATTCTTCAGCATCATACCAGTTTTACTTGGAATCATCGGAGGTTACATCTTTGCTTACTTCCAAGGACTAGTAGATTTAAAGCCGGTAGCTGAGGCAAAATGGTTTGTTGTACCAGATTTTACAGTACCGTTTGTAACATACACACCGGAGTTTTCATGGAAGATTGTGCTCTTAATGGTACCAGTTGCACTAGTGACAATATCAGAACATATCGGACATCAAATTGTACTTGGAAATGTTATTAAAAGGGATTTAATTGAAAAACCAGGTTTACACCGTTCGATCTTCGGTGATGGGGTAGCAACATTAATCGCCTCACTAATAGGTGGACCACCGAATACAACATACGGTGAAAACATCGGTGTACTAGCGATTACGAGAGCGTACAGTGTATACTTATTCATCGGTTCAGCAGTATTCGCAATCATATTCGGGTTTGTCGGTAAGATTTCCGCACTGATCCACTCCATACCAACACCAGTTATGGGCGGTGTATCAATCTTACTATTCGGTGTAATCGCATCAAGTGGGTTACGCATGATGGTAGACGATAAAACAGACTTAAGCGACAAACGCAACTTAATGATTGCATCAGTAATACTAGTAATCGGCATTGGTGGAGCGGTACTTAAAGTAGGAGAATCGTTCCAAGTAGAAGGAATGGCACTAGCAGCAATTGTAGGTGTACTGTTAAATCTACTACTACCAGAAACAAAACAAGTAAAAAATACAAAACAATCTAAGCAGATTGCTTCATAAAAACAACCTTTTAAATCAGTCCTGTGAGACAGAAAAGGGTGGCTTCTTCCTTGCACCCTAGTCTTACATGACTAGGGTATTTTTATACAAATGTTGTTATAAAAATTCATAAGTGCTATCATAAAAATCAGAAAGATGAGGGATGACGATGAGCCATTTGTTAACGATGAGTGAATTATCGGAGCAAGAAATTTCAGAAATCCTAAAAGACGCAGAAGATTTTGCGAATGGAAAAGAGAGAAAAACAACAGAGCAAACATTTGTAGCAAACTTGTTCTTTGAAAATAGTACGAGAACGAGATTTAGCTTCGAAGTTGCTGAGAAGAGATTAGGACTTGACGTGTTAAACTTTTCAGCAGATTCATCTAGCGTACAAAAAGGAGAAACGTTATACGACACGATAAGAACACTAGAATCAATCGGAACAAAAGCAGTGGTCATTCGCCATGAGCAGGATCGTTACTTCGATGAGCTAAAAGATCAGGTAAATATCCCAATTTTAAACGCAGGTGATGGATGTGGAAATCATCCAACGCAATGTTTACTAGACCTTTTAACGATTAAACAAGAGTTTGGAAGTTTTGAAGGATTGAAGATTGCGATAGTTGGAGATGTTCGTCATAGCCGTGTAGCACGTTCTAATGCAGAAGCGTTAACGAAACTTGGTGCAACAATTTACTTTGCGAGCCCAGAAGAATGGAAAGATGAAGAGAACGCATTTGGAACTTACAAAGACTTAGATGAACTTGTTCCAGAAGTGGATGTAATGATGTTACTTCGTGTACAACATGAGCGCCATGATCATTATGAAACAGACATTATGAAAGAATATCATGAGAAACATGGATTAACAGTAGAAAGAGAAAAGCGTATGAAAAAAGGAAGCATTATTATGCATCCAGCTCCTGTAAACCGTGATGTTGAAATTGCAAGTGTGCTTGTTGAGTGTGAGCGTTCACGCATATTCAAACAAATGGAAAATGGAGTTTACGTAAGAATGGCTGTACTAAAACGCGCCTTACCAAATGTATTAGGAGGAATGAAACATGAATTACTTGTTTAAAAATGGTCGTTATATGAATGAAGAAGGAAAAATCGTAGCAACAGATCTTCTCGTACAAGACGGTAAAATTGCGAAAGTAGCAGAAAATATTACGGCAGATAATGCTGAAGTAATCGATGTGAACGGAAAGTTAATCGCACCTGGATTAGTAGATGTACACGTACATCTTCGTGAACCAGGTGGTGAACATAAAGAAACAATTGAAACAGGTACACTTGCAGCAGCAAAAGGTGGATTTACAACAATTTGCGCAATGCCAAACACACGTCCAGTGCCAGATTGCAGAGAACATATGGAAGACCTGCAAAAACGTATTCAAGAAAAAGCGCATGTCAACGTACTACCATACGGAGCAATTACAGTACGCCAAGCAGGTTCTGAAATGACAGATTTCGAAACGTTAAAAGAACTTGGAGCATTTGCTTTCACTGATGACGGTGTAGGCGTACAAGATGCAAGCATGATGTTAGCTGCTATGAAGCGTGCAGCGAAACTGAATATGGCAGTAGTTGCACACTGTGAAGAAAATACACTTATTAATAAAGGTTGTGTACATGAAGGGAAGTTTTCTGAGAAACACGGATTAAACGGTATCCCATCAGTATGTGAATCTGTACATATTGCAAGGGATATCTTGCTTGCTGAAGCGGCAGATTGTCACTATCACGTATGTCACGTAAGTACGAAAGGATCTGTACGTGTAATCCGTGATGCAAAACGAGCTGGAATTAAAGTAACAGCAGAAGTAACACCGCATCACTTAGTGTTATGTGAAGATGATATCCCATCAGCTGATCCAAACTTCAAAATGAACCCACCGCTTCGTGGAAAAGAAGATCACGCAGCGTTAATTGAAGGGTTGCTAGATGGAACAATCGATATGATCGCAACTGATCATGCACCGCATACAGCGGAAGAGAAAGCACAAGGAATTGAAAGAGCGCCATTCGGAATTACTGGTTTCGAAACAGCATTCCCACTTCTATACACAAACCTTGTGAAAAAAGGAATTATTACACTAGAGCAGTTAATTCAATATTTAACAGAAAAGCCAGCTGATACATTCGGCTTAGAAGCAGGTCGCCTGAAAGAAGGTAGAGCAGCTGATATTACAATCATTGATTTAGAACAAGAAGAAGAGATTGACCCAACAACATTCTTATCAAAAGGAAAAAATACACCATTCGCAGGTTGGAAATGCCAAGGATGGCCGGTAATGACAATCGTTGGTGGTAAGATCGCATGGCAAAAGGAGAGTGCATTAGTATGAAAAGACAACTTATCTTAGAAGATGGAACAGTATTAATTGGAAAAGGTTTCGGAGGAGAAATCGAAAAGTCAGGTGAGGTTGTATTTACAACAGGAATGACTGGATATCAAGAAACATTATCTGATCCATCATATTGCGGTCAAATCGTAACATTTACGTACCCATTAATCGGAAACTACGGCATTAACCGTGACGATTTTGAATCAATTCACCCGTCTGTAAATGGTTTAATTGTAAACGAAATTTGTCATCACCCATCAAACTTCCGTAATGAAATTTCGTTAAATGATTATTTAAAAGAAAGAAACATCCCAGGATTGGCAGGAATTGATACGAGAAAATTAACGAGAAAAATCCGTCAATACGGTACATTACGCGGACGTCTTTGTAACATGGATGTGGATGTAGAGGACATCGTTAGCCAATTGAAAGCAACTGTCTTTACAGATCATGTAAAACGCGTATCAACAAAAGATCCATATCCAAGTCCAGGCCGTGGTCATCGCGTTGTACTTGTAGACTTCGGAATGAAACATGGTATTTTACGAGAATTAAATAAGCGTGACTGTGATGTAATTGTAGTACCTTACAATACAACAGCAGAAGAGATTTTACGCCTTAGCCCAGATGGAATTATGTTAAGTAATGGACCTGGGGATCCAAAAGATGTACCAGAAGCAATTGAAATGTTAAAAGGCATCATCGGTAAAGTTCCTTTATTCGGAATTTGCTTAGGACATCAATTGTTCGCTCTAGCATCTGGTGCAAATACAAGTAAGTTAAAATTCGGTCACCGTGGTTTAAATCATCCAGTGAAAAATCTTGCAACTGGAAAAGTAGCAATTACTTCTCAAAACCATGGTTATGCAGTAGAAGAAGAATCAGTTGAAAATACAGAGCTTGAAATTACACATGTTGCTTTAAATGATGGAACGGTAGAAGGTCTTCGTCATACGAAGTTCCCAGCATTTACAGTGCAATACCACCCAGAAGCTTCAGCAGGACCAGAAGATGCAAATGATTTATTCGAAGATTTCTTAGAAATGATTGAAAACTTCAAGAAAGAAGGGGAAGAGTTATGCCAAAACGCCTAGACATTAACACAATTTTAGTAATCGGATCAGGACCAATTGTAATTGGGCAAGCAGCAGAGTTTGACTACTCTGGTACACAAGCTTGTCAATCTCTTAGAGAAGAAGGTTACAAAGTAATCCTTGTTAACTCTAACCCAGCAACAATTATGACAGATACTGCGACAGCAGATAAAGTATATATAGAACCATTAACATTAGAATTCGTAAGCCGTATCATTCGTAAAGAACGTCCAGATGCAATTCTACCAACATTAGGTGGTCAAACTGGCTTAAATATGGCTGTTGAACTTGCGAAATCAGGCATACTTGAAGAGTGCGGAGTTGAAATTTTAGGAACAAAGTTATCAGCAATCGAGCAAGCTGAGGATCGTGATTTATTCCGTACATTAATGCAGGAATTAAATGAACCAATTCCATCTAGTACGATTATTCATACGCTAGAAGAAGCATATGAATTTGTAAAAGAAATTGGTTATCCAGTTATTGTTCGCCCAGCATTTACAATGGGGGGAACAGGTGGCGGAATCTGTAGTAATGAAGAAGAACTAATTGAAATCGTATCAGGTGGATTAAAACATAGTCCAGTAACACAATGTTTATTAGAAAAGAGCATTGCTGGTTGTAAGGAAATTGAATATGAAGTAATGCGTGATTCGAATGATAACGCGATTGTAGTATGTAACATGGAAAATATCGATCCAGTTGGGGTTCACACAGGTGATTCTATCGTTGTAGCACCGAGCCAAACATTAAGTGACCGTGAGTATCAGATGTTACGAAACACTTCATTACGAATTATTCGCGCATTAGGAATTGAAGGTGGATGTAACGTTCAGCTTGCACTTGATCCACATAGCTTCCAATACTATGTAATCGAAGTAAACCCGCGTGTAAGTCGTTCATCTGCACTAGCATCTAAAGCAACTGGATATCCAATTGCGAAGCTAGCGGCAAAAATTGCAGTCGGTTTAACATTAGATGAAATTATAAATCCAGTAACACAAAAAACATACGCTTGCTTCGAGCCAGCATTAGACTATGTTGTTTCAAAAATTCCACGTTGGCCATTTGATAAGTTTGAATCAGCAAACAGAACACTTGGTACACAAATGAAGGCAACTGGTGAAGTTATGTCAATCGGACGTAACTTAGAGCAATCATTATTAAAAGCGGTTCGTTCTTTAGAACTAGGTATCTATCACTTAGAATTAGATCACTTAAAAGAGCTTGATAAAGAGACAATGAAAAAACGCATTATAAAAGCTGATGATGAGAGATTGTTTATTGTAGCAGAAGCAATCCGTCAAGGTGTAACGAAAGAAGAAATTAATTCATGGTGTGAAATGGACTTCTTCTTCCTACAAAAAGTTGAAAACATCGTAAACATGGAACGCGAAGTAAAAGAAAATGTAGGAAATATGGAAGTGTTACAATCTGCGAAAGAAATGGGCTTCAGTGATCATTACATCGCCAATGCTTGGAACAAAACAGAGCGTGAAATTTACGATATGCGTAAAGAAAGCAATATGACTCCTGTTTATAAAATGGTAGATACTTGTGCGGCAGAGTTTGAATCTGCAACACCATACTACTACAGCACATATGGTGACGAGAATGAATCGGTTATAACAGATCGTAAGAGTGTGGTTGTACTAGGGTCTGGTCCAATCCGTATCGGTCAAGGTGTGGAGTTTGACTACGCAACAGTTCACTCTGTATGGGCAATTAAAGAAGCTGGATATGAGGCAATCATTGTTAATAACAACCCAGAAACAGTTTCAACAGACTTCAGTATTTCTGACAAATTATACTTTGAACCATTAACAATCGAAGATGTAATGCACATTATCGATTTAGAAAAACCAGAAGGTGTTATCGTCCAATTCGGTGGACAAACGGCAATTAACTTAGCAGCTAAATTAGAAGAACACGGTGTGAAAATCTTAGGAACATCACTTGAAGATTTAGACCGTGCAGAAGATCGTGATAAGTTCGAAGCAGCTCTAACAAAGCTTGGTATCCCGCAACCAGTTGGTAAAACAGCAACAACTGTAGAGCAAGCGGTAGCAATCGCTGATAAAATTGGTTACCCAGTATTAGTAAGACCATCTTACGTACTTGGTGGACGTGCGATGGAAATCGTATATCGTCAAGAAGAACTGCTGCACTACATGAAGAACGCGGTTAAAGTTCACGCAGATCACCCAGTATTAATCGACCGTTACATGGTTGGTAAAGAAATTGAAGTAGATGCAATTTCAGATGGTGAAAATGTATTCATTCCAGGTATTATGGAACATATTGAACGTGCTGGAGTTCACTCTGGTGACTCAATTGGAGTATATCCACCACAAAGCTTATCTGAAAAACTAAAAGAACAAATTATTGAACATACAATTGCACTTGGAAAAGGTTTAAACATTGTTGGATTACTAAATATCCAGTTTGTAGTATTCGAAGAGCAAGTGTATGTAATTGAAGTAAATCCACGTGCGAGCCGTACAGTACCATTCTTAAGTAAAATTACAGGTGTACCGATGGCGAATGTCGCAACGAAAGTTATTTTAGGTCAAGATTTAGTAGAGCAAGGATACGGAACTGGCTATCACCCAGAAGAGAAAGAAGTATATGTAAAAGCGCCGGTATTCTCATTTGCGAAATTACGCTCAGTTGATACAACATTAGGACCTGAAATGAAATCGACAGGGGAAGTAATGGGTAAAGACTTAACACTTGAAAAAGCATTATACAAAGGGCTAGTTGCTTCTGGAATTAATATTCCAACGCACGGATCAGTAATCATTACTGTAGCGGATAAAGATAAAGAAGAGGCGATGGAAATTGCAAAACGTTTCCACGAAATCGGCTACAACTTATTAGCAACAGCTGGAACAGCACAATCGTTAGCAGAGCAAAATATTCCAGTGCAAGTTGTAAACAAAATTGATTCTGAAGAATACAACTTACTTGATATTATCCGTCAAGGAAAAGCACAGTTTGTAATCAATACATTAACAAAAGGAAAACAGCCAGCGCGTGATGGTTTCCGCATTCGCCGTGAATCAGTAGAAAATGGTGTGGCTTGCTTAACATCACTTGATACAACGAGAGCAATCTTACGAGTATTAGAATCTATGACATTCTCAGCTCATTCAATGAAAGAAATTACGCAAACAAAGCGTCACGAGGTGGTACATGCATGATGCAAAAGCAAAATATGATCGTCGTTAACCAAAAAGAAATCGCAAAAAACATTTACGAATTAGTGCTTCAAGGAACGTTAGTACAGCAAATGAACGAACCAGGACAGTTTGTACACATTAAGGTAGCAGAGGGCATTGCGCCCCTTCTGCGCCGCCCAATTAGTATTTGTAATGTAGATCAAGAGAAGAACGAATTTACAATGCTATATCGTGCGGAAGGACAAGGGACAAAAACATTAGCAACTAGAAAACAAGGTGAAATGGTAGATGTACTAGGACCACTAGGACACGGTTTTCCTGTAGAAGAAGCGGAAGCTGGACAAACAGCTTTATTAGTAGGCGGGGGAATTGGTGTACCACCACTTTATGAATTATCACAGCGCCTCGTTGCAAAAGGTGTACGTGTGATTCACATCTTAGGTTTTCAAACGAAAGATGTTGTTTTCTATGAAGAAAAATTCGCAGAACTTGGTGATACGTATGTTGCGACAGTAGATGGTACACACGGTACACAAGGATTTGTCACAGATGTAATTGATAATTACGGAATTGACTTTGACATTCTTTATTCATGTGGCCCGTTAGCGATGCTTCGTGCATTAGAAGGACGTTACAAAGAGAAAAAAGCCTATATTTCATTAGAAGAACGTATGGGTTGTGGTATTGGAGCTTGTTTCGCATGTGTATGCCACTTGCAAGAAGATCCAAGTGGACATTCTTACAAGAAGGTGTGTAGCGACGGACCAGTATTTCCAATCGGGGAGGTTGTACTATGAACAGATTGCAAGTTGAATTACCAGGATTATCATTAAAAAATCCAATTATACCGGCATCTGGATGCTTTGGATTTGGTCGTGAATATGCACAGTTTTACGATTTAAGTGTACTAGGATCAATCATGATTAAAGCGACGACAGAACAACCACGCTATGGAAATCCGACGCCTCGTGTTGCTGAAACACCAGGCGGCATGTTAAATGCCATCGGACTTCAAAACCCAGGGCTAGAAAAAGTAATGAATTCTGAATTACCTTTTCTCGAGCAATTTGACCTTCCGATTATTGCAAACGTTGCAGGTTCACAAGCTGAGGATTACGTAGCAGTTGCAAAGGAAATTTCTAAAGCGCCTAATGTCCATGCACTAGAATTAAATATTTCTTGTCCAAACGTAAAAACAGGTGGTATCGCCTTTGGTACAAATCCTGAAATTGCTGCTGATTTAACGAAGCGAGTAAAAGAGGTTTCTGAAGTGCCTGTATATGTAAAGTTGTCACCGAACGTGGCAAACATTGTGGAAATTGCAAAAGCGATTGAAAATGCAGGTGCAGACGGTTTAACGATGATTAATACATTGCTTGGTATGCGTCTAGATTTAAAAACAGCTAAACCAATTTTAGCAAACCGTACAGGCGGACTATCAGGTCCTGCGATTAAGCCAGTAGCAATTCGTATGGTACATGAGGTAAGCCAAGCGGTTAACATTCCGATTATTGGAATGGGTGGTATTGAAACAGCTGAAGATGTAATTGAATTCTTCTACGCTGGTGCAAGTGCAGTTGCAGTAGGTACAGCGAACTTTATCGATCCGTTCGTATGTCCGACAATTATTGAAGAATTACCAGCATTACTAGATGAATTAGGATTTGATCACATTTCGGAATGTCAAGGAAGGAGCTGGAAGCAAACATGTCACAGTCGTTAATCGTTGCACTAGATTTTCCAGGGAAACAAGATGTAGAACAATTTTTACACCACTTTGAAGGGGAAGAGTTATTTGTCAAAGTTGGTATGGAGTTATTTTACAAAGAAGGCCCTGCAATTATTACGTACTTAAAAGAAAAAGGACATAAAATCTTTCTAGATTTAAAACTTCATGATATTCCGAATACAGTAAAAAGCGCTATGCGTAGCCTAGCTAGTCTAGAGGTTGATATGGTAAATGTTCATGCTGCTGGGGGAAGTAGCATGATGAAAGCTGCGATTGAGGGATTAGAGGAAGGTAAGCAAGAAGGAAAAGAGAGACCGATTTGTATTGCAGTTACACAACTAACAAGCACTTCGGAAGCTATGATGAAAAAAGAGATCGGCATTGAGAAAACGTTAGAAGAAGCGGTTGCTCATTATGCAAAATTAACGAAAGAAAGTGGACTTGATGGCGTTGTTTGTTCAACACTTGAAGTTCCAAAATTACGTGAAGTATGCGGAAATGAATTTGTAACAGTAACACCGGGGATTCGTCTTGCTAGTGATGATGTAAATGATCAAGTGCGCGTAGCAACACCGAAACGTGCGAGGGAACTTGGCTCAAGCTATATCGTAGTTGGACGTAGTATTACAAAAGCAGAAAATCCGCTTGAAGCGTATAAAACAGTAAAACAACAGTGGGAAGGTGTAACAGTATGAAAAAAGAAATCGCATCGCATTTATTAGAAATTGGAGCAGTATTTTTACAACCGAATGATCCATTCACGTGGTCTTCTGGTATGAAATCACCAATTTATTGTGATAATCGTTTAACTTTATCTTATCCAAAAGTACGCCAAGCGATTGCAGCTGGATTAGAAGAGTTAATTAAAGAGCACTTCCCAGCTGTAGAAGTTATTGCAGGAACAGCAACTGCTGGTATTGCTCACGCTGCATGGGTAAGCGATCGTATGGATTTACCAATGTGCTACGTACGTAGTAAAGCAAAAGGTCACGGTAAAGGGAACCAAATCGAAGGAAAAGCTGAAGAAGGTCAAAAAGTAGTAGTAGTAGAAGACTTAATTTCAACTGGTGGTAGTGCAATTACATGTGTAGAAGCACTTCGCGAAGCTGGCTGTGAAGTATTAGGAATCGTATCAATCTTCACATACGAGCTTGAGTCAGGAAAAGAGAAACTAGAAGCAGCAAACGTAGCGTCATATTCTTTAAGTGACTACAGCGCATTAACTGAAGTTGCAGCAGAAAAAGGTATGATCGGACAAGCTGAAACGAAAAAATTACAAGAGTGGCGTAAAAATCCAGCTAACGAAGCTTGGATCACAGCGTAACACGAAAAAAGACGACCGCGGGGGAACGCGGTCGTTTTTTTATATAAATTCAAGTAAAGTTCCATCAATATCAAAGAAAATCATATTAAAATCCCCTTATTAACAACTACTTATTACTTTCTACAACTTCATATCCTCTCACAAACAAGAGAGTCATATAAGAAACAATAAATGAGAAGATACTATACATACCAACCCAAAAGAAAAATTTTGAAGTAAAGGCGAAAACACCTATTATTAAAAAACTAGCAAACGTTACAATCGGCATTACGTAATATGTTTTCGTTCTACGTGTTCCAATAACAGAAACGATAAAGGTAAGTAATGGACAAATTAATAAGACGAAAATCAATTCATTCATAGTTATGTCCCCTTTTCTAATTGCAGTAATCTGTTTTTCGTAAACGTTTTAAAAGAATTACTCTCCTAATATAATTTCGCTAAGTAATAACTAATCCCTTTTGAAAGTCAGTACATTATGATGAATTGTACAATAAAAAAACGTAAGCAAGAGAATATTTGCTTACGTTATAGGATAAACATCGCAACGATCGTGGTGACAATTAAACCAATTACAACTGGTAAAAAGTTTCGGCGTGCAAGTTCAAATGGATCTACTTTACAAATAGCAGCGGCAGGAATAAGCGCCCAAGGAATTAAGGTTCCGCCCCCGGTCCATATAGCTGCAATTTGCCCGAGTGCTGTTAATGTAGCTGTTCCATGGCCAAGTGCTGTTCCGAAAAGATTGGCAATTGAACCAGCGAGTGATATACCTGAAAAACCAGATCCATCCAAGCCTGTTATAACACCAACGATAGTTAATGTCCCAGCTGATACATATTGATTTAAAGGAACCGTTTGAGATAATGCGATTCCTAAGTCGTTTATGATTCCATGTGAACCTTTCGGTAAATAGTCTCCAATAATTTTTACAAATCCACTATCCCCTAAATAAAAAAGTGCTGCAATCGGAATAACTGGACCAAAAATTTTAAATCCAAATTGGAGCCCTTCTATAAAATAATCGGTCGTTTTATTTAGGCCATTTCCTTTGTAGGCGATGAGAGAAATGATAATAATCATAATAACTGTCGTTCCGCCGATAAGCGCTGTAGCATCGCTTCCTTGTAGTTTAAACTGCATCATACAAAGGATATCAATGATATATACGATAGGGATACATATAGCGAGCCATTTCTTTATGCGAGGAGATAAAAAAATAGTAGTTTTAGATGGTTCAGTTGATGAAGAGGAATTTTGCAACGATAATCCTGTATGAAATTCTTTTCGTAAGAAGAAAAAAGCGACAGAAGTTGTAACAACGCCCATAACAATAACGAGGGGAACACTTGCAGATACGACACTGGAAACAGGGAGACCAGCAGCGTCCGCTGTTAATTTCGGAGCACCTTGAATAACGAAGTCGCCAGATAAGGCGATGCCGTGTCCAAATAAGTTCATAGCAATTGCGACTCCAATCGGAGGAAGGCCGACGCGTACAGCGACTGGTAATAAAATAGCTCCCATTAAGGCGACAGCAGGAGAGGGCCAAAAGAAGAAAGAAATTGTCATCATTAAAAGACCGATAATCCAGTAGGCGAGGGTAGGGGTACGAATCATCTTTGTAAACGGTGAAATCATCGTATCATTTATGCCGGTATGAACGAGTAGATTGCTCATTGATACGATAATGAAGATGATTAATATAGTTGGTAATAATTCAGTAATGGCGTAAATGAAACTTTGAAAAATACCGCTAATGGCAAGAGGGATAGAACTTGTTGCGGTTAGTGCTAACAAAAAGATAAAAACGATACAAATAATCGTCGTATCTTTTCGAAGAATAAAGAAGGTAATGATAGTCAGTAAACAAAGAACATAGAGAGCATGTAAAAGCGTTAATTCAACTCCCATAACATTCACATCCTTTAGGCGTTCGTGTAGTTCATTGTATGAAAGCGGTGAAAGTATGTGAGTATAGGAAAAAGAATAAAAATGAAATTTCATGTACTGTAAATGAATAAAAGAAAATGCCACCTTATTCGGTGGCACTTCCTTATTTCACTGCATGAGCTTTTTGCATCTTCTTAATCAAACGAATTTGTCCGCGGTGATTGATCTCATCTTCAAATACGTGGAACCATTTGAAATAATTGTTAGCTGGTTTGTCATACCAAAAATCTGTCGTTTTAAATAGCCATTCATCAGGTAACGATTGAAAAGTTTCAATCGTTTTGGAACGTACTTCTTGCAATGTATTGATGTAAAATTCCATAGAGTTTCCTTTTATTTTCTCACGTCCAAGATTCCCTAGCTCGACGCCAGGTAACCACCGCTCTAATTCGGCGTCTGTTGGTTCACGGTCTTCAAAAGTATGAATCTGGTAGTAAAATTCAACAGCAGCCATATGGTACAATAGCATGCCGATTGAATTTGCTTCATCATCATATAAATAATCAAGTTCTTCAATTGTTAAACCTTCCACCGCTTGCATCGTTGTGTAACGAGCGTAATTCATCATGGAAACAAGTTTTGAAAATTCAACTTGTAAACCATCTATTTTATCGATTACAAAGTTCAATTAAAATTCCCCCTCTTTAGACGAATACTCCAGAGTAGGAATTCTATGTGCGAAGGGAAATTCCTGTTAAAAAGTTCATAATTTTAACAAGGAATAACAATTAGCTCTCTATTTGATTTTGTAATAACTTCATATCCGTCTTTTGTAATGACGATATCGTCTTCAATTCTACAACCGCCCCAGTTTGGTATGTAAATACCTGGTTCTACTGTAACAACCATACCTTCTTCTAAAGTAGCTTTACTTTCTTGGGATAGGCGAAGAGGTTCGTGTATTTCTAAACCAAGACCGTGCCCCGTAGAGTGACCAAAATATTGACCATATCCATGTTCTGTAATGTAATTTCTCGTTACATCATCGATACTTTTCGCAGTTTCTCCAGGCTTAATTGCTTCCGTTCCGCGTTTTAATGCTTCTCGTACAACATTGTATATTTTTTTGAATTCCTCTGATGGCTCGCCGATTGCTATAGTACGTGTTATATCGGAACAATAACCATTGTAAAGTGCACCGAAATCTAATGTAACGATATCGCCATGCTCGATTATTTTATCAGATGCAACTCCATGAGGAAGTGACGAACGAACGCCAGAAGCTACAATGATTTGGAATGATGAAGATGTAGCGCCTTTTTTTCGCATGAAAAATTCTAATTCATCTCTTACATCATTTTCGCTTATTCCTGGTTTTAGAAATGTAAGGATGTGGTGAAATGCATCGTCAGCGATAGTAGCTGCAATTTTCATTGTTTCTATTTCGGGTGTGTCTTTAATAAGGCGAATATTTTCAATGATTTCGCAAACTGGAACCATTTCCGTATGTATATATTTTTGTAGTTTCTTAAATTGTTGCAGAGTTATATTGTTTTCTTCAATGCCAAGTTTTTGGATATTTAATTTTGATACTTGATTTGCAACTTCTTTTTCTAAATTCCCATTATGCATAATGATTTCAGCTTCTTTTATTTGTGATTTTGCTTGATCTACATAGCGGAAATCAGTTATAAAAACAGCTGTATCCGCAGAGATTAAGACGACGCCAGCACTACCTGTAAAGTCTGTTGCATATTGGCGATTTTCTTTCTTTGTAATGAGTAACCCGTCAATCCCATAGTTTTGTAGTTGTTTTTGGATTTTATTAATTTGTAAAGTCATGTTAATTCCTCCCCCTATTCACAGTATTGAATAAAGCAAATAGCGTGCCAAAAAATATCTTTAGAGAAAAGATAGTGAGAATTACATATGTTTTAGAGAAAATAAGCAATTTAGCCCATTATTTGTGGACGGTGGGCTACTCGTGAAATACATATTCCTTCAATTAGCAGTGGGAGAATGAAAAAACATCCACTCAAGACTCACTTTCTTTACACACTGTAAAAAAATTTATACAAATATGAAGTAGCGTTGTCAAATTTTTTGACAATATTGAAGTTAGAAAAGGAAATTAGAGTTAAAGCAATTGCTACGGATGAAAATAATGGAACGATGAGATATATCGAAGCTGCAGATGAAAAATATAAGATGACAAAAGAAAGATGTTATGAATTAGTGAATGGATATATGAACTAGAAAATAATAAAAAAATGCGTCGCTTGCAAGCAACGCATTTTTTAATGTTTATGCTTTTAATTTCATTACAGTATCAGCATCCGGTGTTACATATACAGTTTGCTGATTGTCGTACGTAACAAAACCAAGTTTTGCACCACTCGGTTTTTTGACATGACGTATTTTCGTGAAATCAACAGGTACAGAGCTAGACTCTTTTGCTTTGCTGTAATACGCAGCAATTTTTGCAGCTTCCAGTAAAGTTTCTTCAGCAGGTTCTAAAGAACGAATGACAACGTGAGAACCAGGTATGTCTTTCGTATGTAACCAAATTTCATCACGACGGGCAAATTTCGTTGTTAAATAATCATTTTGCTTATTGTTTTTACCAACGAAAATCTCTGTACCGTCACTAGCTAAATATTTATCCAATACTGGTTTTGTAGGCTTTTTCTTTGCGTTTTTCGTCTTACGATTCCGCATATAACCTTCTTCAGCTAGCTCCTCACGAATTTCCTCAATATCTTTTGAAGAAGCAGCTTCCATTTGTTGAAGTAAGCTATCAAAATAAAGGATTTCTTCATCTGTTTTTTCGATTTGTTCTTCTACAACTACAACCGAATTTTTTGCTTTTTGGTACTTTTGGAAGTAACGTTGCGCATTTTCAGATGGTGTTTTTAAAGGATCTAATGTGATTTTTACAGTTCCGCCATTTTCATCGTAATAATTAACGACCTCAATATCTTTATCACCTTTTTTTAAAGCATACATATTGGCTGTAAGTAGTTCTCCAAATAGTTGATATTTATCTGCTTTTCCAGCATCTTGTAATGTTTTTTCTAGTTTGATGAGTTTTTTCTCATTTTTGTTTTTTTCGTTTTGCATGAAGCGTTCTAAATCATGAGCTTGCTGCTTTACACGGTCGCGCTCTGCTTTTCCGAAAAAGAAACGGTCTAACAATTCACTAACAGATGAGAAAGTTTTTTCTTCTCCGTGTAAGTGTGTAAGTGAGAAAAGATAAAAGAATTCTTTCCCGTTTGCAGTAATCATCGTTGGTGTATATGTATGAGTTAGTAATGGTTTTTGTATGGAGAAAAATGCTTCAGATAAAGCTTTTTCATTTACCATACCTGCTCTTTTCACAACTTCTTTTGCAAATAACGGTGATATTCCTGTAAAAGTGCCGACAAGCTGTTTATCCATGTTTCCAGATAGAAAGTCTAGAGGTCTAATAAATTCAGCATCTGTTTCAATCTGAAGTGGGTTAATTTTATGTTGTGCTGGCGGTGCAATATATTCGGCTCCAGCGTATACAGTTCGATGTCGGTTTACTGCTAAAGAAACGTGTTTTAAGCTATCTAAAATATTATTTGTTTTTGTATCTACTAAAATGATGTTACTATGTCGTCCCATTATTTCAATTACTAATGTTTTTTGTGATTCGTCACCAATTTCATTTCTGCTGCGCACTGTGATTTGAATAATGCGTTCTAAATCGATTTGTTCTATTTTTTCAATGAACCCACCTTCTAAATGCTTACGGAGAAGCATACAGAACATTGGCGGAAGTGCAGGTGAATCGTAATTTTGATTTGTTAAGTGTAACCGCGCATATGTCGGGTGAGCGGAGAGAATCAGTTTTTGGTTCTTTCCGTTTGCTCGAATATGTAATAAAATTTCGTATTTTGAAGGTTGATATATTTTTGAAATTCTTCCCGTGTAAAGAGAATTTGCAATTTCATGTGTAATCGCTCTTGTAAATAATCCATCGAATGC
The DNA here is from genome assembly GCF_022663495.1 of Bacillus cereus group sp. BfR-BA-01383. Classification (NCBI taxonomy): domain Bacteria; kingdom Bacillati; phylum Bacillota; class Bacilli; order Caryophanales; family Bacillaceae; genus Bacillus; species Bacillus cereus group sp. BfR-BA-01383. The sequence goes on along the minus strand of NZ_JAKUFP010000009.1, from coordinate 118,350 downwards.
CATAAATGAACACTCCTTTCTAACTAAAAGTTAATTATAGCATTTTTTTGGACGAGGCTGAATAAGCTTTCAATAGAGTATGTCTGGAATCAGGAGGTCGATAGTAGGATGAACTGGTATGGAATGCGGGCACATGAAGTGGAAGAAAGAACGAATACGAATGTGAAGGTTGGACTTACGGAGAAAGAAGCAGAAGGGCGAATCAAGAAATTTGGTACAAATGAATTAGATGAAGCAAAAAGGCCTTCTGCACTAATGGTATTTTTAGCGCAATTTAAAGATTTTATGGTACTCGTTTTGTTTGGCGCAACAATTGTTTCTGCTTTTTTAGGTGAATATATTGATTCTATCGCTATTGTTGCCATTGTTATTATCAATGGTATTCTCGGTTTTTTTCAAGAAAGAAAAGCCGAAAAATCATTGGAAGCCTTAAAAGAGCTAGCCGCCCCGCAAGTTACTGTACTGCGGAATGGAAAGTGGGTAAAGGCACCATCTAAAGCGCTTGTTTTAGGTGATGTTATTAAATTTTCCAGTGGCGATCGTATTGGGGCTGATGTACGTCTCGTTGAGGCATCTAGTTTATATATTGAAGAGTCTGCTTTGACAGGAGAGTCAGTACCTGTGCAAAAGAAGGTAGAAGTATTGCAGGGGCAAGACGTTTCAATTGGTGATCAAAAAAATATGGCTTTTATGGGTACGATGATTACGCGAGGATCTGGAACAGGGGTCGTTGTGGCAACTGGTATGAATACAGCGATGGGCCAAATTGCAAATATGTTACAAAATGCAGAGCAAATGGAAACACCACTACAAAGAAGGTTAGAGCAACTCGGAAAAATATTAATTATTGTGGCTCTTATTTTGACAGCGCTCGTTGTATTAGCCGGTGTGTATCAAGGGAATGAAGTATACCATATGTTTTTAGCAGGCGTGTCGCTAGCTGTTGCTGCTATTCCAGAAGGATTACCAGCAATCGTTACAGTAGCTTTATCGCTTGGTGTACAGCGTATGATAAAAAAGAGAGCGATTGTAAGGAAGTTACCAGCTGTAGAAACGTTAGGCTGCGCTTCTGTTATATGTTCTGATAAAACGGGAACAATGACGCAAAACAAAATGATGGTAACACATATGTGGTCAGGTGGAGAGTTATGGAAAGTGACAGGTCAAGGATACGAACCTAATGGATCTTTTATGAAAGGTGAAAAAGAAGTGGATCCAGCTAAGACAAAAGCACTTTATCAATTACTTACATTTGGTTCATTATGTAACAATGCAAATATTATTCAAAAGAAAAAGGCGTATGTGTTAGATGGAGATCCGACAGAAGGAGCGCTTGTAGCTGCAGCAATGAAAGCGGGGATTACGCGTGAGGCACTGAAAGGGAAATTTGAAATTATTCGTGAATTTCCATTCGATTCGACCCGAAAAATGATGAGTGTAATTGTGCGAGATCGAGAGGGGAAAAAGTTTGTTGTGACAAAAGGAGCACCAGATGTCCTTTTGCAAATGAGTCAAACGATCTTATGGGCGGATAAGCAGCAACCATTAAGTGAGTTGTATAGAAAAGAAGTACAGGCGGCTATTCATAGTTTAGGGAGTCAAGCACTTCGAACAATTGCAGTTGCATTTAAGCCATTAAAAGCAACTGACTCTATTGAGCATGAAAGAGACGTTGAAAAAGATTTTATGTTAGTCGGGATACAAGGAATGATTGATCCGCCAAGACCAGAGGTAGAACAGGCGGTAAAAGAGTGTAAAGAAGCTGGTATTCGAACAGTGATGATTACAGGAGATCATAAAGTGACAGCAATGGCAATTGCGGAACAATTAGGGGTTTTACCGACTGGTGGACGCGTTGTTGAAGGAGTAGAACTTGCGAATATGGATGTCGGGGAACTAGAAAATATTGTAGAAGATACGTATGTATTTGCTCGCGTATCACCTGAACATAAATTGAAAATTGTTAAGGCGCTGCAAAATAAAGGGCATATAGTAGCGATGACAGGTGATGGAGTGAACGATGCCCCGGCCATAAAAACAGCAGATATCGGGATAGCGATGGGAATTACAGGGACAGATGTTGCGAAAGAAGCTTCTTCACTTGTTTTGCTAGACGATAATTTTGCGACGATAAAATCAGCAATTAAAGAAGGCAGAAATATATACGAGAACATACGTAAGTTTATTCGATACTTACTAGCGTCAAACGTTGGAGAAATTTTAGTAATGCTATTTGCAATGTTACTTGCATTACCGCTGCCGATGGTTCCAATTCAAATTCTATGGGTGAATTTAGTTACTGACGGTTTACCAGCGATGGCATTGGGCTTGGATAAAGCTGAGGGAGATGTGATGAAGAGAACGCCGCGCCATCCGAAAGAAGGAGTATTCGCTAGAGGACTTGCGTGGAAAATTATTAGCCGAGGATTTCTCATTGGGGCAGTGACTTTAGTGGCGTTTATTATTGCATATAATCAACATCCAAATGAACTGAAATATGCGCAAACTGTAGCATTTGCGACGTTGGTGCTTGCTCAACTTATTCATGTGTTTGATTGTCGTAGTGAACATTCTGTCTTCCACCGCAATCCATTTGGGAACGTGTATTTAGTTGGAGCGGTTATCATTTCTTTACTGTTAATGCTAGTGGTTATATATTATCCACCGTTACAACCGATTTTTAGCACAATGCCAATACAAGCAAGAGATTGGTTGTTAATTGGAGGGTTGTCATCAATTCCGACTTTCTTACTAGTAGGATCTTTATTAACAGGGAAAAAAGGGAAGAAGAAAAAGCCAGTATTATATAAGAAGGGATTAAACTTCAAATAGTCAATGAAATGAAAATGTGATATAATTTACAGAAGGTAGTAGAGCCTTGTCTCTATTACCTTTTTCATTGAGTTATTTCATGGCTTGGATGTGATAAAGATGATTTGTAGTATGACGGGATTTGGAAGGTCAAAAGTAGAGAATGATACTTTTCAAATTACAGTAGAAATGAAGTCGGTGAACCATCGTTTTTTAGAAATGAGTGTTCGACTTCCGAAGCAAATGATAATGTTTGAAGACAAAATTCGTAAAATAATTGCTGAACAAGTTCGCCGTGGACGCATTGAAGTGTCCATTAGCATAGTGGGTGAAGGGCTTGTTGAAAGAAAATTAAGTGTGAATTGGGCGCTTCTCAAGCAGTACCAATCCATTATGGAAGATATAAAAGGAAAATTTCAATTACAAGATTCTATTACATTGCAACAACTAATGGCAATGCCAGAAGTAACGGCAATTGAAGAAGTAGAAAATGTAAATGAACAATTTGAGAACAGTTTATATGAGGCTGTTCGCCAAGCTGCTCAAATGTTAAAAACGATGAGAGATGGCGAAGGAGAACGATTACATAAAGATATAGCGTACCGTTTACAAGAGATTCATAATTGTGTAGATGCAATTATTCCACATGCACCAATTGTTACACAAAAATATCGTGAACGATTAGAAAATCGCTTAAAAGAATTACATAATCAAGATCTAGATGAACAAAGATTGCTAACAGAAGTCGCAATGTTTGCAGAGCGTTGTGATATTCATGAAGAGTTAGTTCGTTTGCAAAGTCATTTAGATCAATTTCATGAAACACTGCAGATTGAAGAGCCTGTTGGAAGGAAAATGGACTTCATCGTGCAAGAGATGCATAGAGAAATTAATACGATTGGTTCTAAGGCAAATGACTTAACAATTTCAAAATATGTTGTAGAAATGAAAAATAACCTTGAAAAAATTCGTGAACAAGTACAAAATATTGAGTAGCTTTCAAAAAATATATAAAGTTATACGTGGTGGAGAAATCGGAAAGACTTACTAGGAGGCGCAAACTATGGCCATGCGGTTTTTAAATATTGGATATGGTAATATTGTATCTGCCCATCGAATTATTGCTATTGTAAGTCCGGAGTCAGCTCCTATTAAACGAACAGTACAGGAAGCACGTGAACATAATGCTTTGCTTGATGCTACGTATGGGAGAAAAACAAGGGCGGTTATTGTTATGGATGATGGGCATGTTGTATTAAGTCCAATTCAACCAGAGACGATTGCACATCGTTTGAATAATAAAGAAGATTTAAGTGAGGAAGGGTAGGTTTTACATATTTATGAGAAGTAGAAGAGGATTGCTCATCGTTCTTTCAGGACCTTCGGGTGTCGGAAAAGGAACGGTTCGAAAAGAGCTGTTTAGCCATGAGGATACACGTTTTCAGTACTCTATTTCAGTAACGACACGTAAACCGCGTGAAGGTGAAGTAGATGGTGTGGATTATTTCTTTAAAGAGAGAGAAGAATTTGAAGAAATGATTCGTAATGAAAAATTACTTGAATGGGCTGAGTTCGTTGGTAATTATTACGGAACACCAATTGATTATGTTGAAAAAACATTACAAGAAGGAAAAGATGTGTTCTTAGAAATTGAAGTACAAGGGGCAATTCAAGTTAAGAAAGCCTTCCCTGAAGGTGTTTTTATTTTCTTAGCACCTCCAAGTTTATCTGAGCTAAAGAACCGAATTGTCGGTCGTGGTACAGAAACTGAAGATGTTATTGAAAATCGTTTAACTGTAGCGAAAGAAGAAATCGAAATGATGGACGCTTATGACTATGTTGTAGAAAACGATCAAGTTGAATTAGCTTGCGACAGAATTAAAGCAATTGTGGTTGGGGAACATTGCCGCCGCGAAAGAGTAGCAAAATATTATAAAGAAATGACGGAGGGTCTATAATTATGTTAAATCCATCAATTGACTCATTATTAACAAAAATCGATTCTAAATATACGCTTGTAACAGTAGCTGCAAAGCGTGCACGTGAAATGCAACTTGCAGACAATTGTGTTATTGAAAAGCCTGTTTCTCATAAATGTGTAGGTAAATCATTAGAAGAAATCGATGCAGAAGTATTAAAATATGTACCAAGTGAAGACAAAATAATCGATTAAGACCTTCTTTTCGACAAATTAAAACATAGACTTTATAATTTTCTATGTAACGGTAACAACCTATTTACAAGTAGGTTGTTATTTTTTTACGACAGAGCTGAAAAGAACTTGGATAAAGAAGAAACGAAATGCTAGCACTGACGAGCTGGAAAAGTTCCATTTCAGCAGAATAAGTTTGAAAAAGAAAGAGGACGAGTCATATGCTAAAAGGGAAAAAAATACTTCTATGTGTAACAGGAGGTATTGCGGTTTTTAAAGCAGCAGCGTTAACAAGTAAATTGACACAGGCAGGGGCCATTGTAAAAGTAATGATGAGTGAGTCAGCAATGAAATTTGTTACGCCTCTTACATTCCAAGCACTTTCTCGCCATGATGTATACACAGATACATTCGATGAGAAAGACTCAGCTGTTATTGCGCATATCGATTTAGCAGATTGGGCAGATGTTGTACTTGTTGCACCTGCTACAGCCAATTGTATTGGAAAGTTAGCTGGCGGTATTGCGGATGACATGATTACAACTACTTTGTTAGCTACTACAGCCCCAGTGTGGATTGCACCTGCTATGAATGTGCATATGTATGAAAATAAAATTGTTCAAAAAAATATGATGACGTTAAAAGAGTTAGGATATACATTTATTGAGCCTGGGGAAGGCTTTTTAGCGTGTGGTTATGTAGCGAAGGGAAGACTTGAAGAGCCTGAAGCAATTATTGCACGGTTAGAGGAGGCTTTCTCGGAACAAAAACCATTGCAAGGAAAAAGAATATTAATAACTGCTGGCCCAACACGTGAAAAAATTGACCCAGTTCGTTTTATGACGAATTTTTCTTCTGGGAAAATGGGATATGCGATTGCAGAAGTGGCGGCAAAATTAGGTGCTGAGGTCATACTTGTTTCAGGACCGACAGCATTAAGTCTGCCATTACATGTAACAACGATACAAGTAGAGTCTGCACAAGATATGTTAGAAGCGGTCCTTCAGCATTATCAAAATGTAGATGTTGTTATCAAAACAGCAGCAGTTGCAGATTATCGCCCGAAATATGTTCATGACAATAAAATGAAAAAGCAAAACGGTGATGCTGTAATTGAATTAGAGAGAACAGTAGATATTTTAAAAACGTTAGGTGAAAAGAAGGACAAACAGTTACTTATCGGTTTTGCGGCTGAAACGACAAATGTAGAAGAATACGCAACGAGAAAATTACGCGAAAAAAATGCAAATATGATTGTTGCGAATGATGTAAAAGCGCAAGGAGCTGGATTTGGTACAGATACGAACATTGTAACAATGTATAGAAAAGATGGAGAAGTTATTGAGTTGCCACTTTTAACGAAGAAAGAGGTTGCTCGTGAAATATTAAAGCAAATCGAAATGATGCTAGAAGATGATCGTTTATGAAATTTGCGAGTGTAATTGTTGATGTACCTGCTCGTCAGACAGATCGCCCATTTGATTATATTATTCCAAAAAAATGGGAAGATATTGTCCAGACAGGAATGCGTGTAGTTGTTCCGTTCGGCCCAAGGAAGTTGCAAGGATTTATTATTGGGATTAAGGATTCGGTTGATGTAGAAAGTAAGAAATTAAAGACAATCCATGAAATACTAGATGTAACACCGGTTTTAAATGAGGAATTATTAAAGCTTGGATATTGGCTTACAAGTGAAACGTTATGCTATATGATTTCAGCTTTTCAAGTCATGCTTCCCACAGCGATAAAAGCAACGTATAAAAAGAGTCTACAACTTCGTAAACAAGAAGAAGTAGCACCTGAAATATTATATTTGTTTCAAGATAAGGAAGTGCTAGATTTTGAAGCGATCGAGGCGCAGCCGAATTTATACCGAATAATTCAACAAGAAATTAAAAATGGCACGATTGAAGTTGTTTATCAGGTAAAGGATAAAGTGCAGAAGAAGAAACAAAGAGTCGTTCAGCCCGAGGTATCGGAAGATAAATTAGAATTAGCGGCATTTGAACTGAAAAGTAAAAAACAACAAGATGTACTTTATTACTTTGTGGAAAATTATAAAAGTGTACCGTTGAAAGTAATAACAGAAGAGTTGCAAATAACAGATGCTCCAATAAAATCACTTGTTAAAAAGGGGCTAATCTCAGAAAAGTATGTGGAAGTATACCGGAATCCGTATGACGATGATGATTTTGAACAAACGAAACCATTTCCGCTTACAGAGGAACAAAGGCAAGTCATTACACCGATTTTATCATCAATTACAAATGAAACTTACAATCCATTTTTACTATATGGTGTTACAGGAAGTGGGAAGACAGAAGTATATTTACAATCTATAGCAGCAGTGCTCGAGAAAGGAAAGGAAGCTATTGTACTTGTTCCTGAAATTGCGCTAACGCCTCAAATGGTAGATCGTTTTAAAGGTAGATTTGGCTCGCAAGTTGCAGTTCTTCATAGTGCGCTGTCTGTTGGAGAAAAATATGATGAATGGCGTAAGATATTAAGAAAAGAAGTGAAAGTTGTAGTTGGTGCACGTTCAGCTGTTTTTGCTCCTTTTGAAAATTTAGGAATTATCATTATCGATGAAGAGCATGAATCGAGTTATAAGCAAGAAGATAATCCAAAGTATCATGCGAGAGATGTGGCAGTATGGAGAGGACAGTATCATCAATGTCCAATTGTTCTTGGTAGTGCAACACCGACACTTGAATCGTTTGCAAGAGCGAAAAAAGGTGTATATGAACTACTGACAATGGAAAAACGCATGAATGAGCAAGCTTTGCCAACGATAGAAATTGTTGATATGCGTGAAGAACTTCGTGAGGGTAATCGCTCAATGTTTTCGAAAGCACTGCATGAAAAAATAGCAGATCGATTAGAAAAGAAAGAACAAATGGTACTCTTTTTAAATAGAAGAGGTCATTCTACATTTGTTATGTGCCGTGATTGTGGGTATGTTGTGCAATGTCCACATTGTGATATTTCGCTAACCTATCATAAAATGAATCATCGTTTAAAATGTCATTATTGCAGTCACGAAGAAAATATGCCAACTGCATGCCCTGCTTGTAATAGTACTCATATTCGTTTCTTTGGTACGGGAACACAAAAGGTAGAAGAAGAAATCACAAAATTATTCCCAGAGGCGCGAGTTATTCGAATGGACGTGGATACAACAAGCCGTAAAGGAATGCATGAAAAATTATTAAAGGCATTTGGTGAAGAGAAAGCAGACATATTACTTGGAACACAAATGATTGCTAAAGGACTTGATTTTCCGAAAGTGACGCTTGTTGGTGTTTTAACCGCAGATACGATGCTTCACTTACCTGATTTTCGGGCGAGTGAAAAGACCTATCAGCTATTGACGCAAGTGAGTGGACGAGCGGGGAGACATGAATTGCCAGGAGAAGTTGTAATTCAAACGTATACACCGGAACATTACAGTGTAGAATTAGCAAAGAATCAACAATATGATGTGTTTTTTGAACAAGAAATGCAAATGAGACGAACAAGACAATATCCACCGTATTATTACGTTGTGCTTGTAACGGTGTCTCATCCAGAATTATTAAAGGCAGTCCAAGTGACAGAAAAAATTGTCGGACATTTACGAACGCATTGCACGGAGCAAACAATGGTGTTAGGGCCAGTTGCTTCAGCAATTCCAAGGATAAAAGATAGATATCGTTATCAATGCATGATAAAATACAAACGGGAACCAAACTTAAAGAACGTGCTCAAAATGGTAAATGAACATTATCAAGCAGAAATGCAAAAAGAGCTACAAATCTCAATTGATTTTAATCCAACAATGTTAATGTAGCGGAGGGAAATATGGCAGTATTAGAAATTGTAAAGCATCCAAATGAAGTGTTAGAAACACCATGTGAAAGAGTAATTAACTTTGATAAAAAGTTAGTGAAATTGTTAAAAGATATGCATGAAACTATGTTAATTGCAGACGGCGTCGGTTTAGCTGCTCCTCAAGTAGGTGTAAGCTTGCAAGTAGCGGTAGTTGATATTGGTGATGATACTGGAAAAATCGAGTTAATCAATCCATCAATACTAGAAAAACGTGGTGAACAAGTAGGTCCCGAAGGCTGTTTAAGCTTCCCGGGACTTTATGGTGAAGTGGAACGTGCGGATTATATTAAAGTACGTGCGCAGAACCGCCGAGGTAAAGTGTTTTTATTAGAAGCGGAAGGATTTTTAGCGCGTGCAATTCAACATGAAATCGATCATTTACACGGTGTTTTATTTACATCGAAAGTGACGAGATATTATGAAGAAGGCGAATTAGAATAGGTTTAAAAGGAGCGGTTTTTGAATGATGAAAGTAGTATTTATGGGAACACCGGACTTTTCTGTTCCGGTGCTTCGTCGTCTTATCGAGGACGGATATGACGTAGTTGGTGTTGTAACACAACCTGATCGTCCAGTAGGCAGAAAAAAGGTTTTAACACCTACTCCTGTTAAAGTGGAAGCAGAAAAACATGGTATTCCAGTATTACAGCCATTAAAAATTCGTGAAAAAGACGAATATGAAAAAGTATTAGCACTAGAGGCAGACTTAATTGTAACAGCTGCGTTCGGTCAGATTGTACCAAACGAAATTTTAGAAGCACCAAAGTACGGATGTATTAATGTCCATGCCTCTTTACTTCCAGAACTACGCGGTGGTGCACCGATTCATTATGCGATTATGGAAGGTAAAGAAAAAACAGGCATTACAATTATGTATATGGTAGAAAAATTGGATGCTGGTGATATCTTAACGCAAGTGGAAGTAGAAATTGAAGAACGTGAAACGACAGGCTCGTTATTTGATAAGTTAAGTGAAGCAGGAGCACACCTTCTATCTAAAACAGTACCTTTATTAATTCAAGGTAAGTTAGAACCAATTAAACAAAACGAAGAAGAAGTAACGTTTGCATATAATATAAAACGTGAGCAAGAGCAAATCGATTGGACAAAAACAGGTGAGGAAGTATACAATCACATTCGTGGATTGAACCCATGGCCAGTTGCTTATACAACTTTAGCAGGACAAGTTGTTAAAGTGTGGTGGGGAGAGAAAGTACCCGTAACTGAAGCGGCTGAAGCAGGTACGATTGTTGCGATTGAAGAAGATGGTTTTGTTGTAGCAACTGGTAATGAGACAGGTGTTAAAATTACCGAATTGCAACCTTCTGGTAAAAAGCGTATGAGTTGTTCGCAATTTTTACGTGGCACAACACCTGAAATTGGAACGAAGTTAGGAGAAAATGCATGAGACAAAATGTTCGTGAGTTAGCTCTTGATGGTTTAATTCAAGTAGAAAAAAGTGGTGCGTATAGCAACTTACTTTTAAATAATCTAATTGAAAAAAGTGCAATTGATAGAAAAGATATTGGGTTATTAACTGAAATTGTATACGGAACGATTCAACGTCGTGACACATTAGATTATTATTTACAACCCTTTTTAAGAAAAAAGGTTGAGGCGTGGGTAAGAGTATTGCTTCGCCTATCTTTATATCAAATGATCTATTTAGACCGAGTGCCAGAAAGAGCGGCTATTCATGAAGCGGTTGAAATTGCGAAACGTCGTGGTCACAAAGGTATTTCCGGTATGGTGAACGGTGTGTTACGTTCAGTTCAAAGAGAAGGTGTACCTTCTTTAGACGAAATTAAGGATCCGGTAGAACGTCTTGCAGTTGCAAAGAGTCATCCAATGTGGCTTGTACAAGAATGGGCATCTGAATATGGTTTAGAGACAGCAGAGAAAATGTGTGAAGTAAACATGTTGCCACCTGTACCAACAGCACGCGTGAATGTTGATAAAGTAACGGTAGAAGAAGCAATTGCATTATTAGCTGATGAGGGTATAGAAGCAAAGCGTGGCGAATTATCAGAGGATGCAATTCAAATTGAACGAGGGAATGTAGCACATACAGAAGCTTTTAAAAAAGGATTCCTTTCTATTCAAGATGAAAGCTCTATGCTGGTAGCACGTGCTTTAGAACCGAGTGAGGGAGATGTAGTTCTTGATAGTTGTGCTGCTCCGGGCGGAAAGACAACGCATATCGCAGAACGATTAAAAGGGACTGGTAAGGTCATGTCTCTTGATTTACATGCACACAAAGTACGTTTAATTAAACAACAAGCAGAGCGACTTGGTCTAGAGAATGTAGAAACAAAGGCATTAGATGCTAGAAAAGTTCAAGAGCATTTCGAAAATGAAACGTTTGATAAAATATTAGTAGATGCACCGTGTTCTGGATTTGGTGTAATTAGACGTAAACCTGACATTAAATTAGGAAAAGATAAAGGCGATAGTGAAAGATTATCGACGATTCAACTTGCGATACTAGAAAAAATAGCACCATTATTAAAACAAGGTGGTCGCCTTGTTTATAGTACGTGCACAATTGAAAAAATAGAAAATGAACAAGTAATAGAGCAATTTTTACAAGAGCATCCTGAATTTGAGTGGGATACTACGATAAAAGAGCGCATGCCAGAAAAGTTAAATCCGTATATTGATGAAGGTCAAGTACAAATTTTACCGCATTATTTTGCAACAGATGGCTTTTATATTGCTTGTTTAAGGAAGAAGGTGTAGCATCATGGAAACAACTGTGAGAAAACAAAAGAAAAATCTAGAAACAAAGAAACCATCAATTTACTCTTTACAACTTCATGAAATGCAAGATTGGTTAAAGGAGCAAGGAGAGCCAAAGTTCCGTGCTGGACAAATTTTTGATTGGTTATATAAAAAACGTGTAAAAAATTATGAGGATATGTCAAACCTTTCTAAAGGATTGCGTGATAAATTGTCGAATTCCTTTGATATTACTACTTTAAACACGTTAGTAAAACAAACGTCTTCGGATGGAACAATTAAATTCTTATTCCAGTTATACGATGGGTACTCCATTGAAACGGTATTAATGCGACATGAATATGGAAATTCCATTTGTGTAACAACACAGGTTGGTTGTCGAATTGGCTGTACGTTCTGTGCTTCTACACTTGGTGGGCTAAAACGAAACCTAGAAGCTGGAGAAATTGTAGCGCAAGTAGTAGAAGTGCAGCGTGCGCTTGATGAAACGGAAGAACGTGTAAGTTCTCTTGTTGTTATGGGAATTGGAGAGCCGTTTGATAATTACGATAACTTAATGTCATTCTTACGCATTGTAAATCATGAAAAAGGAATTCATATTGGTGCAAGACATATGACAGTTTCAACAAGTGGAATTGTTCCAAAAATTTATAAGTTCGCTGAAGAAGATATGCAAATTAATTTTGCGATTTCATTGCATGCTGCAAATACAGAGTTACGTTCAAAATTAATGCCGATTAACCGTGCTTATAAGCTACCGGATTTAATGGAAGCTATTAAATACTATGTAAATAGAACAGGGCGTCGTATTACATTTGAATATGGCTTATTTGGAGGAGAAAATGACCAAGTTGAGCACGCTGAAGAACTTGCTGCGCTCTTAAAAGGTGTAAAATGTCATGTAAACTTAATTCCGGTAAACTACGTGCCAGAACGTGATTATGTACGTACGCCACGAGAGCAAATTTTCTTATTTGAAAAGACGCTAAAAGATCGTGGAGTGAATGTAACAATTCGCCGTGAACAAGGTCATGATATTGATGCAGCCTGCGGTCAGTTGCGTGCAAAGGAGCGCAAAGAAGAGACGAGGTGACGAGATGAAAGCCGTGTTTCTATCGGATAAAGGGAAAGTTCGTCAACATAATGAAGATAGTGCAGGAGTTTTTCACAATTTAGATGGAAATATTTTAGCGGTAGTAGCAGATGGAATGGGGGGTCATCGAGCTGGCGATGTAGCTAGCTCGATGGCTATTCAATTATTCCATGATTATTGGAAGCAAACGCATAATATGAATGAGCCTAAAAAGATAGAAAAGTGGTTACATACTAACGTTGGAATTATTAATGAGCGTATATATGCTTACTCTAAGCAACATGTAGAATGTAAAGGCATGGGAACGACGGTTATCGTAGCAATTTGTACACCTAGTTTTGTAACAATAGGTCATATAGGAGATAGTCGTTGTTATATGGTATCAGAAGGAAAAATATCGCTTGTAACGGAAGATCACTCACTTGTAAATGAACTAGTTAGGCACGGTGAAATTTCAAAAGAAGACGCAGAATATCATCCGAAAAAGAATGTTCTATTAAGAGCGTTAGGAAATGAAGAAAAAGTCGGATTAGATGTAAAAACATTAGTGCTCGAAGAAGACGATCAATTACTTCTTTGTTCTGATGGATTATCTAACAAAGTCCAGATGACTGATATGCAACAAATTTTACAATTGAATGAACAGCTCGAGGAAAAGGGAGAGCGTCTCATTCAATTAGCAAATGATCGTGGTGGAGAAGATAATATCACCCTTGTTCTTATTGATTATGCGGATTCGACAAACGAAAGTAGGTGAAGTGCAACGTGCTGATTGGAAAACGCTTAAATGACCGTTATAAACTGCTGAAAATGATTGGCGGCGGCGGAATGGCCAATGTATATTTAGCTCATGATGATATACTCGGCCGAGATGTAGCGGTGAAAATATTAAGACTCGACTATTCAAATAATGAAGAGTTTATTAAACGTTTCCATCGAGAAGCGCAATCTGTTACAACGTTGTCGCATCCAAATATTGTGAATATGTATGATGTTGGGGAAGAGGATGGTATATATTATCTTGTCATGGAGTACGTACCTGGACAAACATTGAAGCAATACATAATTGAGCGAGGGATGCTACCTATAGGAGAAGCTCTTGATATTATGGAGCAGTTAACATCCGCCATGGCACACGCCCATCATTTTGAAATTGTGCATCGTGATATAAAACCGCATAATATTTTAATTCGAGCTGATGGAGTAATAAAAGTAACAGATTTTGGAATTGCGACAGCTACAAGTGCAACAACAATTACACATACAAATTCGGTACTCGGTTCGGTGCATTACTTATCACCAGAACAAGCACGCGGCGGGATAGCAAATAAACAATCAGATATTTATTCTCTTGGTATTGTTATGTTTGAATTGTTAACAGGAAGACAACCGTTTTCTGGCGAATCTGCTGTGGCTATAGCTTTAAAACATCTACAAAATGAAATTCCGTCTCCAAAAAGATGGAATGAAAATATTCCGCAAAGTGTCGAAAATATTATATTAAAGGCAACTGCAAAAGATCCGTTCCATCGATATCAATCTGCCAATGCGATGAAACGAGATATTGAAACTGCGCTATATCCAGAGAGGATAAATGAGCAACCATTTTACATACCGGAAGATATGGAAGCGACAAAAGCGATTCCGATTATTCAACAAGAACAATTATTTGAAAATGTAACTGATGAAACAATTGTTTTAAAAGGGAGTAAAGTGGACGAACAAGTAAGAGAAGAAGCTGAATTAAGTAAGAAGAAAAAACGAAGTAACAAATGGCTCAAAGTTTTAATTACAACATTTTTACTTTTAGCAATTGGAATAACGTTAGCACTTACTGTTATTCCGGGATTCTTTATTCCGAAAGATGTAAAAGTTCCTGATGTAGCCGGTATGAAATATACGACAGCTGTAAATAAATTGGTAGAAAAGGGTTTTGAAATAACGGAACCTAATATTGTATATACAGATGATGTTGAGGCGGGGGATGTGATCAAAACAGACCCTGTAGCAGGCAGAGTCGTGAAAGAAAACTCTAAAATTACTATCTATCAATCAGGTGGAAAAAAGAAAAGTAAGATGAAGGACTTTACAGGAAAAAACTTCGAGAGTGTAAAAACTGAATTAGAAGAAAGATATAAACAGGTTACAGAAAACTATATTGAAAATGATAGGCCAAAAGGTGAAATTGTAGAGCAAATCCCGACGCCTGATCAAATGGTGATAGAGGCAGAGCAAGAACTGAAAGTTTGGATTAGTAAAGGGCCTTATCAAATTAGAGCAGGCGATTTTTCAAGATGGACTGAAAATAGTGTAATTGGTTATTTGAATGAGAGAAAACTAACTCCAGATGTAAAACGAGAGTATTCAGATACAGTTGATAAAGGACTTGTAATTTCTCAATCACCAAAGCCAGGAACACCGTTAAAAGAAGGTGATAAAGTGACGATTATCATCTCAGATGGACCTAAGCCGAAAGTAACGAAAACAGTAAAAGTGGATAACATTTCTATCCCATATGAGTCTTCTATAATAGGTGAGAAAAAACCGCAAACAATAGAAATTTATAAAGAAGATATGCAACAAAAAATGGATAGACCAATTGAAACAAGAACGATTACAGAGTCGGCAACAATTTCTTTAGAATTTATAATTCAAGAAGATACAAAGGGCCACTATAAAATCGTACGAGATGGAGTTACGATTATTGACAAAGAAGTACCATATCCAACTCAATAATAGTGAACGTCTTGCTTTTTATAAAGAATATGATTTATTACTCTTGCCTGTTATGCTATCTACAAAGTGGATGGTATAGCAGGCAAAAATATATGATTCAAAAAGCTATAAAAGTGATACTGTTATAAATAATATTTCGAATTTGATGGTAGATTAAATATATTAAGTTTGGTGGGTTTTAAACTAATTGTTTAAAGAATCCTAGTCCATTCAATATTAATTACAGCTTCACTTTATACAAAATAAAGGAGAATTATATGCCAGAAGGAAAAATTGTAAAAGCTCTAAGTGGGTTTTATTATGTGCAGCATGAAGAAGGGATTACACAATGTCGTGGGCGTGGTGTATTTAGAAAGAATAAAATTACGCCACTTGTAGGAGACCAAGTCGTTTTTCAAGCAGATAACCCAACGGAAGGCTACGTGCTTGAAGTATTTGATCGAAAAAATGAACTTGTTAGGCCTCCTATTGCTAATGTTGATCAAGCGATCCTCGTTTTCTCTGCAGTAGAACCAGATTTTAATCCGGGACTGTTAGATCGATTTTTAGTGCTGATTGAATACCATAACATTAAGCCGATTATTTGTATTAGCAAGATGGATTTAGTAGATGAAAAAATGAAAACAACCGTTGAAGCTTATGCGAATGATTATCGTGAAATGGGTTATGATGTATTGTTTACTTCTATAAATACATCTGAAAGTATTGATATTTTAAAGCCATTTTTAGAAGGTTGTGTTTCTGTGGTTGCAGGCCAATCTGGTGTTGGGAAATCTTCCATGTTAAACGTATTACGTCCAGATTTAGAACTGAAAACTAATGATATTTCCTCACATTTAGGGCGCGGGAAACATACGACAAGACATGTGGAATTAATCACAGTTGGAAGTGGACTTGTTGCGGATACGCCTGGTTTTAGTTCACTTGATTTCATAGATATAGAAGTAGAAGATCTTACATATTGTTTTCCAGAGTTGAAAGAAGCGAGCCAATACTGTAAATTTAGAGGGTGTACACATCTTTCTGAACCGAAGTGTGCGGTGAAAGCTGCAGTTGAAGAAGGGAAGATTACCGAATATCGCTATAAGAATTATAAACAATTCGTAGAAGAAATTAGAGAGAGAAAGCCGAGGTATTAGTCATGATTAAAATTGCACCATCGATTTTATCAGCAGATTTTTCAAAATTAGGGGAAGAGATTAAAGATGTAGAAAAGGGCGGAGCGGATTACATTCATGTGGATGTAATGGATGGACATTTCGTACCAAATATTACGATTGGTCCATTAATTGTAGAAGCAATTCGTCCGATTACATCATTACCGTTAGATGTGCATTTAATGATCGAAAATCCTGACAATTATATCCCAACTTTTGCACAAGCGGGAGCAGATATTATTACTGTTCATGTAGAAGCTTGTCCTCATCTGCATCGTACAATTCAGTTAATTAAATCTCATGGCATTAAAGCGGGAGTTGTATTAAATCCGCATACGCCAGTTTCAACGATTGAGCATGTATTAGAAGATATAGATATGGTATTACTTATGACAGTAAACCCTGGATTTGGCGGACAAAAATTTATCCATTCAGTATTACCGAAAATTAAACAAGTCGCAGAAATGGTTAAAGAGCGAAATCTAGAAGTGGAAATTGAAGTTGATGGTGGTGTTAACGCTGAAACAGCAAGACTTTGTATTGAAGCAGGAGCAAATGTACTTGTAGCTGGATCAGCGGTATATAATCAAAAAGACCGCGGTGAAGCAATTTGTGTAATTCGTGGATAATGAACGAAATTTTATCACTAGCCTAGTGAATCTTTTAGTTCAGTAAGATTTCACTATTTACACAGGATAGAGAAAAATATGTAAAAAGGCAATCTACCGAATGGCAGATTGCCTTTTTACAATAGAAGGGGAAGAAAAAATGATTATTCATATTTTGGCAGGAGGACCTGTAGAATACTGCGCAGATTTTTCTCGATATGAAAATGAGAAAGTAGTGTGGGCAGCCGTTGATAGAGGAGTATACCGTTTATTAAAAAGAGGAATCACTCCGGCTGTTGCGTTTGGAGATTACGATTCAGTTACAGAAGAGGAACTAGTATGGATGGGACAGCAAACAAATGAATTACATATTGTTCCGCGGGAAAAAGATCAAACGGATTTAGAGATTGCAATTAACTGGGCATTAGAACAGAATCCGGCACTCATTCGTATTTTTGGTGCTACCGGTGGAAGGCTTGATCACGGTTTAGCAAATATACAGATGCTTCTAAAAGGGTTAGAAGTAGAGATAGAAATGAGTATTGTAGACAATAAAAATGAAATAACAGTAAAAAAAGTTGGTACACATATAATTGAAGAAAATAAAAATTTTCCTTATGTATCTTTTGTACCGGTTACTGAAACAGTGGAAGGGATTACATTACTTGGATTTAAGTACCCTCTTACTAATAAAACAATAGAGTGGGGATCGACGCTTTGTATTAGTAATGAACTCATTGTGGAAAAAGGTACTTTTTCATTTACTTCTGGCATATTAATGATGATAAGAAGCACTGATTGAAGAAACAATTTTGCTCCTTGCATCATATAGTTAACAAGTGGAGTAATGGGGATTAGGAGGGAAACCATGAGATTTTATACAATTAAGTTACCTAAATTTCTTGGTGGAATTGTTCGCGCGATGTTAAATACCTTCAAAAAAGACTAAAAAAAGCACCTATCACCGGTGCTTTTTCCATTGGTATAATAAAAAAAGAGCCTAGCGGCTCTTTTTTTTATTATTAAACACGTTCGATTTTGCCAGATTTTAATGCTCTAGCAGAAACGTAAACACGTTGAACTTTTCCGTCGATGCGTACGCGAACTTTTTGAAGGTTAGCGCCCCATTTACGTTTTGTAGCGTTCATTGCGTGAGAACGAGAGTTACCAGAACGAGCTTTTCTTCCAGTGATAGCACAAACACGAGCCATTTATATTTCCCTCCCTTGATACCTTACCATACGTAATTTTTCAATGTTAGTCTTTTATGCGATGCTAAAAACACTACTATAATTTAACACAACTAAAAAGAGAATGCAACACCGTAGAAAAAAGAAATCAAGAAAAATTACTTGACACCATATGCCAATGCGGAAAAGCTGAAATCAAGAAAAATTACTTGACATACTATAGTGGTACATGTTGTATAATAACAATGGACTATTTTGCTCATCATAGAAAAGTGTAGTATAAAACATAAAATATGTGAGTGAAAAGAAAGAACGATGGAATTTTCTTTGAAAAGATTATATGATAGTAACTAAAGTAGTCTAGCTCACTTTCACCATTTATGAAGGGGGAAACGAGATGTCAATTGAAATTAAAACGAAGTACGGTCAAATTGATATTAGTACAGATGTAATTGCAACAATTGCTGGAGGTGCCGCAGTAGATTGCTACGGTATCGTAGGTATGGCATCAAAAAATCAGTTAAAAGATGGATTAACAGACATTTTGCGAAAAGAAAACTTCACTAGAGGCGTAATTGTTCGTAAAGGTGAAGATGAAGTACATATTGATATGTATATTATTGTGAGCTATGGTACGAAAATTTCAGAAGTAGCACATAACGTGCAGACGAAAGTGAAATATACATTAGATCAAACTGTAGGACTAGCAGTAGATTCTGTAAACATCTACGTACAAGGAGTTAAAGTAATAAACTTGTAATGTGCATTAAGGAGGAAAATCTGTGTCAATTCAAAAAATTGATGGAAAACGTTTATCACAAATGATCATGCAAGGAGCGAATAATTTAACAAATAATGTTCAGCTTGTTGATGCATTAAACGTATTTCCAGTTCCAGATGGCGATACCGGTACAAACATGAACTTATCTATGACTTCAGGCGCACGTGAAGTGAAAGCAAATCCTTCACAGCATGCTGGTAAAGTCGGCGTAAGTTTAGCCAAAGGATTATTAATGGGAGCTCGTGGTAACTCTGGAGTTATTTTATCTCAGTTGTTCCGTGGTTTCTCAAAATCCATTGAACAAAAAGAAGAATTAACAACGGTTGATTTTGCTGCAGCTTTAGAAGCTGGAGTAGAGGCAGCTTACAAAGCGGTTATGAAACCGATTGAAGGAACGATTTTAACGGTTGCAAGAGAAACGGGTAAATATGCAGTAACAGTTGCGAAAAAACAGCGCGACTTTGTTTTGTTTATGGAAGACGTTGTGAAAGAAGCGAATGCATCGTTAAATCGTACGCCAGATTTATTACCTGTATTAAAACAAGTTGGCGTTGTAGATAGCGGTGGTAAAGGTCTTGTTGTAGTATACGAAGGATTTTTAGCTGACTTAAAAGGAGAAACAATTTCTTCTGATGCGCCGACGCAACCATCTATGAATGAAATGGTACGCGCAGAACATCACCGTAGTGTACAAAGCCAATTGAGTACAGAAGATATTAAGTATGGATATTGTACGGAGTTCATGGTGAAATTAGAAGCCGAAAAAGTGAAAGAGCATAATTTCTCTGAGCAAAAATTCCGTGAAGATATTAGTGTGTACGGTGATTCATTATTAGTTGTTTCTGATGATGAAATTGTAAAAGTTCATATCCATGCAGAGCATCCTGGAGACGCTATGAACTACGGACAACGTTATGGTAGCTTAATTAAGATTAAAGTAGAAAATATGCGTGAACAGCATACTGCTTTATTAGATGAACCTACTATGATGCCTGAGCAACCAAGCCAATCAAAAGAGAAGCAACCGTACGGTATTGTAACTGTAGCTATGGGATCTGGTATTAAAACTTTATTTGAGAGCATTGGTGCGACGAAAGTTATCGAAGGTGGCCAAACGATGAATCCAAGTACAGAGGATATCGTGAAGGCGATTGAAGAGGCGAATGCTGATAAAATTATCATTTTACCAAATAACGGAAATATCGTGATGGCAGCAGAACAAGCGGCATCAGTTGTAGATCAAGAAGTTATTGTTGTTCGTTCGAAAACAGTTCCTCAAGGTATGGCTGCAATGTTAGCATTTAATCCAGTTGGAACGTTAGAAGAGAATGAAGAAAACATGAAAGAAGCTTTATCTCATGTGAAAACAGGTCAAATTACGTATGCTGTTCGTGATACGGAAATTGACGGTGTGACAATTCAAAAAGATGATTTCATGTGTATTGCAGATGGGAAAATCGTATCAACAAACGCTGAAAAAGTAGGAGCTGCGAAGCAATTACTAGAGGCACTAATTGATGAGGATTCTGAAATCGTAACGATTCTACAAGGTGAAGATGCAACTGACGAAGAAGTAGCTGAGTTAGTTGAATTTGTAGAAGAAAACTTTGAAGATGCAGAAGTAGAAGTACATGCTGGAAACCAACCAGTATATTCTTTCATCTTCTCTGTAGAATAAGAAAAGATTCGTTTTGAAAATAAATGGATTACTTATTTGCTAATGGATTAAGAAGTAGTAATATGAAGTTTATTGCTAGTTTTTATTCAAAAGGCTAGCATATTGAAGATGAAAAAGAGCCTTGCTGCTAATAGTGGGGCTCTTTTCTTTCGTGTTGTTTATGATGGGTTTGAGTAGTTTCTCTTAGAATGCCTATGATAGAATATATAAGGTGAAAGAGAGCGATTACAGATGTTAATTGATGCCCAGGTCCAGGTAGAGTGCACAAAGAAAATAATGTAACGGAGTGTGAGAATCTTGAATGAAGTTGTACAAGTTCCTGTTACGGATGTAAAGGGAATCGGAGGAGAAACATCTGAATTACTACACGAGATGGGAATTTATACAGTTTCTCATCTATTAGAGCATTTTCCGTACCGTTATGAAGATTATGCGATGAAAGATCTTGCTGAAGTAAAGCATGATGAACGTGTAACAGTTGAGGGGAAAGTTCATAGTGCTCCTTTACTACAATATTATGGGAAGAAGAAGTCACGACTTACAGTTCGTGTCCTTGTCGGTCGTTATTTAATTACTGCTGTATGTTTTAATAGACCGTACTATAAACAAAAGTTAAAGTTAGATGAAACAGTAACGATTACTGGTAAATGGGATCAGCATCGTCAAACAATTGCTGTATCAGAGCTTCATTTTGGGCCGGTTGTACGTCAACAAGAAGTAGAGCCTGTATACTCAGTGAAAGGAAAACTTACAGTAAAACAGATGCGCCGTTTTGTTGCACAAGCATTTAAGGAGTATGGAGATTCTATAATCGAAGTGTTACCAGACGGTTTATTAAGTCGGTATAAATTACTACCACGCTATGAAGCGCTCAGGGCGTTGCATTTTCCTGTAGGGCAAGAAGATTTAAAGCAAGCGCGTCGTCGTTTTGTATATGAGGAGTTTTTCTTATTTCAGCTAAAAATGCAAACTCTACGGAAAATGGAGAGAGAGAATTCCAAAGGGACGAAGAAAGAAATCCCGCTATTAGAATTACAAGAGTTTATTGATGCACTTCCGTTTCCGTTAACTGGTGCGCAGCGACGGGTTGTAGATGAAATTATGAAAGATGTGACATCTCCTTATAGGATGAATCGTCTATTGCAAGGTGACGTAGGTTCCGGGAAAACAGTCGTTGCTGCGATTGCTCTTTATGCGGCGAAATTAGCTCGTTATCAAGGTGCTTTGATGGTTCCTACAGAAATTTTAGCTGAACAACATTATCAGTCACTTGCTGAGACATTTTCGCATTTCGGTATGACGGTTGAACTGTTAACGAGTTCTGTTAAAGGTGCAAGACGTCGAGAAATTTTGGCAAGATTAGAGCAAGGGGAAGTAGATATCCTTGTTGGAACGCATGCTTTAATTCAAGATGAAGTTATATTTCATAGGTTAGGTCTCGTTATTACCGATGAACAGCATCGATTTGGTGTAGCGCAGCGCCGGGTTTTACGGGAGAAAGGTGAAAGTCCAGATGTATTGTTTATGACGGCGACCCCAATTCCGCGAACGTTAGCTATCACTGCATTTGGAGAGATGGACGTTTCTATAATCGATGAAATGCCAGCTGGTAGAAAGGTAATCGAAACGTACTGGGCAAAACATGATATGTTAGATCGTGTTCTTGGCTTTGTTGAGAAAGAGATAAAAAAAGGAAGACAGGCATATGTTATTTGTCCTCTTATTGAAGAGTCTGAGAAACTTGATGTGCAAAATGCTATCGACTTACATAGTATGTTGACTCATCATTATCAAGGGAAATGTCAAGTTGGATTAATGCATGGAAGATTATCATCTCAGGAAAAAGAAGAGATAATGGGGCAATTTAGTGAAAATAAAGTACAAATTCTTGTATCGACAACAGTTGTCGAAGTTGGTGTGAACGTACCGAATGCGACTGTTATGGTTATTTATGACGCAGAACGTTTTGGCTTATCGCAGCTTCATCAGCTGAGGGGGCGTGTTGGGCGTGGTAGTGAACAATCATATTGTTTATTAATCGCGGATCCAAAATCGGAAACGGGAAAAGAGCGAATGCGTATTATGACTGAAACGAATGATGGATTTGTATTGTCAGAAAAAGATTTAGAGTTACGAGGTCCTGGAGATTTCTTTGGAAGTAAGCAAAGTGGTTTACCAGAATTTAAGGTCGCTGATATGGTACATGATTATCGAGCGTTAGAAACAGCAAGACAAGATGCGGCGATACTAGTAGATTCAGAAGCGTTTTGGCACAACGATCAGTATGCTGCCTTGCGTACGTATCTTGATGGAACAGGTGTGTTCCAGGGAGAGAAGCTCGATTAAAGGGAGTCAACAAAAATTTTTGTTGCATTCTACTTTTAATGATTATATACTACTGTTAGTACCTAGTCATAAAAACGGATGGTGCGGTATGAAAAAAAGAAGAAGCAAAAAAGAAAGACAAGAATTATTACAGCAAACTATAGAAACGAATCCTTTTATTACGGATGAAGATTTGGCAGAAAAATTTCAAGTGAGCATACAAACTGTTCGTCTTGATCGTATGGAATTATCTATTCCTGAATTAAGAGAACGAATTAAGCATGTAGCTACAAAACAACATGAAGAAGATGTGAAATCTTTACCGTTAGAAGAGGTTGTCGGAGAAATTATCGATATAGAATTAGATAGACATGCGATTTCTATCTTTGAAGTAAAGGTAGAACATGTATTTAAAAGAAATCAAATTGCCCGTGGGCATCATTTGTTTGCACAAGCAAACTCACTAGCTGTTGCGGTTATTGATGAAGAATTAGCTTTAACTGCAAAGTCTACCATTCGATACATTCGTCCTGTAAAATTAGGAGAACGTGTTGTTGCAAAAGCGCGCGTTGAAGATGTAGAGAATGATAAAGGACGGACGGTTGTCAAAGTGCGAAGCTTTGTTGGAGAAGAACTTGTTTTCACAGGCACTTTTGAAATGTATCGATCTAGTAATTATAGTGAGGAAGGTAACAACTTATGAAAATCGCAATAGATGCAATGGGTGGCGATCATGCTCCAAAGGCTGTCGTATTAGGGGCAATGAAAGCTATTAAGGAATATTCAGATTTACATATTACGTTAGTAGGAAAAGAAGAGGACATTCGCCAATACTTAACGAGTGAAGAGCGAATTACTATACTTCATACAGACGAAAAAATCGAATCGACAGATGAACCAGTAAGAGCGGTTCGCCGAAAAAAACAAGCATCAATGGTACTAGCGGCAGAGCAAGTAAAGAACGGCGTAGCGGATGCTTGTATATCAGCAGGAAGTACAGGAGCTTTAATGGCAGCTGGATTGTTTGTTGTTGGTCGTATGGAAGGAATTGAACGACCAGCTTTATCACCTACAATGCCAACTGTTGATGGAGAAGGTTTTGTGATGTTAGATGTTGGAGCAAACGTTGATGCAAAACCAATTCATTTATATCAATATGCAGTAATGGGCTCTGTTTATGCAGAGAAGGTAAGAGGAATTAAAAATCCTCGCGTTGGACTTCTAAATGTTGGAACAGAGGATGGTAAAGGAAACGAGCTTTCAAAACAGGTATTTGCTATGCTCAAGGATGCACCAATTAATTTTGTTGGAAACGTTGAATCAAGAGACTTATTGCAAGGTGTAGCAGATGTTGTTGTATGTGATGGTTTTACAGGTAACGTAGCTCTAAAATCACTAGAAGGAACAGCACTTGCATTATTCTCTATGTTAAAAGAGCAATTAATGAGTTCGTTTACGAGCAAATTAGCAGCAGCAGTATTAAAACCAAAACTTATGGTATTAAAAGATAAAATGGATTATTCGGAGTATGGGGGAGCGGCGTTGTTTGGATTGAAAGCTCCTGTCATTAAGGCTCACGGTTCTTCAAATGACCAATCGATATTTAGTGCGATTCGTCAAACGAGAGAAATGGTAGCGAAAGAAGTTATTCCTACAATTTCAAGTGTAATGGAGAAAGAGTCACTCCAATAAGAGGAGGATTTGAAATGGGTAAACTAGCATTTCTTTTTCCGGGCCAAGGTTCACAGGCAGTTGGAATGGGTAGACAGTTAGCAGAGAATAATAAAGAGGTTGCGAAAGTATTTGAAAAAGCAGATGAGGTGCTGCAAGATTCACTTTCAGAAGTGATTTTTGAAGGGCCGCAGGAAAAACTAACATTAACAACAAACGCGCAGCCTGCATTATTAACAACGAGTTTTGCTATTTTGACAGCTTTGAAAGAGTATGATATTACACCAGACTTTGTCGCGGGACATAGTTTAGGTGAATATAGCGCTCTTGTAGCAGCTGGTGCATTAACTTTTGAAGAAGCTGTATACGCTGTAAGGAAACGTGGCGAATATATGGAAGCGGCCGTTCCTGGTGGGGAAGGGGCTATGGCAGCTATTTTAGGTGCTGATCCGGATATGCTGAAACGAGTTACAGAAGAAGTAACAAGTGAAGGGTATGCGGTACAAATTGCTAATATGAATAGTACGAAGCAAATTGTGATTTCGGGAACAAAACAAGGAGTAGAGATTGCTTCTCAAAGAGCAAAAGAAAATGGTGCAAAGAGAGCAATTCCGCTTAAGGTAAGTGGACCATTTCATTCCTCTCTTATGAAGCCAGCTGCTGAGAGATTCCAAAATGTTTTAAATGAAATTACAATTCAAGATACGAATATTCCTGTTATCGCAAATGTTACAGCGGACGTTATTACACGTGGTACAGATATTCAAGAAAAGCTAATTGAACAGCTCTATTCGCCTGTCTTATGGTATCCATCCATTGAATATATGGTGAATCAAGGGGTAGATACATTTATTGAAATTGGACCTGGGAAAGTGCTTGCTGGACTTATGAAGTCGATTGATTCATCAGTGAAAGCATATGCGATATACGATGAAGAGACACTACAAGATACCATTTCAAATTTGAGAGGAGAAAACTGATGTTAAAAGGGAAAGTTGCATTAGTAACGGGTGCTTCACGTGGGATTGGTCGTGCGATTGCGATTGATTTAGCGAAACAAGGGGCAAATGTAGTAGTAAATTATGCTGGTAATGAGCAAAAGGCGAATGAAGTAGTTGATGAAATAAAGAAATTAGGTTCAGATGCTATTGCAGTAAGAGCGGATGTTGCAAATACTGATGATGTTACTGCAATGGTGAAACAAACTGTAGATACGTTTGGACAAGTAGATATTCTTGTAAATAACGCTGGTGTAACAAAAGATAATTTATTAATGCGTATGAAAGAAGAAGAATGGGATACAGTTATTAATACAAACTTAAAAGGTGTTTTCTTATGTACGAAGGCAGTATCTCGTTATATGATGCGTCAACGTCATGGACGTATTATTAATATCGCTTCTGTTGTCGGAGTAACAGGAAACCCAGGGCAAGCAAACTATGTTGCTGCTAAAGCGGGTGTAATTGGATTAACAAAAACATCAGCAAAAGAATTAGCGAGCCGAAATATTACAGTGAATGCAATTGCTCCAGGGTTTATTGCGACTGATATGACGGATGTATTAGATGAAAATATAAAAGCAGAAATGTTAAAATTAATTCCTGCAGCTCAGTTTGGTGAAGCGCAAGATATCGCAAATACTGTAACATTTTTTGCTTCTGATCAAAGCAAATATATTACAGGACAAACGTTAAATGTTGATGGCGGAATGGTAATGTAATAAAAGAATCGATTTCAACTAGTTTTTTTGGCCAATATTTAATATAATATTTGAGGGGAGGTGAATGGAATGGCAGATGTTTTAGAGCGTGTAACAAAAATCATCGTTGATCGTTTAGGTGTAGAAGAAACTGAAGTAGTACCAGCTGCGAGCTTTAAAGAAGATTTAGGCGCAGACTCCCTAGATGTAGTAGAACTTGTAATGCAATTGGAAGATGAATTCGAAATGGAAATTTCTGATGAAGATGCTGAAAAGATTGCTACTGTTGGCGATGCTGTGACTTACATAGAGAGTCATCTATAATGCTTAAGTGAAGTCCCGTTTTTTAGCGGGGCTTCTCGGCTTATATCTGGAGGGACTTATGCCGTACCGAAAACATAGAGAAAAAAAATATGAAACAAAATATCGTGAAGCGTTTAAAGTATTTCAAGAAGAGATAGGTATTACGTTTTCAGATGAAAAATTATTGATTCAAGCATTTACGCATTCATCGTATGTGAATGAGCATCGAAAAAAACCGCATGAGGACAATGAGCGTCTTGAATTTCTTGGTGATGCTGTATTGGAACTCACTGTATCACAGTATCTGTTTCAAAAATATCCGACAATGAGCGAAGGAGAGTTAACAAAACTACGTGCAGCTATTGTATGTGAACCATCTCTTGTTCGTTTTGCAAACGAGTTGTCATTTGGTAGCCTTGTTTTATTAGGAAAAGGTGAGGAAATGACGGGTGGACGTGAACGACCAGCTTTATTAGCGGATGTCTTTGAAGCGTTTATTGGAGCCCTTTACCTTGATCAAGGGCTAGAAACAGTTTGGGGATTCTTAAAAGAAGTTGTATATCCGAAAATTAATGAAGGTGCTTTTTCTCATGTGATGGATTATAAGAGCCAATTACAAGAATTGATTCAGCGTGATGGTAGTGGCAATATTGAGTATCAAATTTTACAAGAAAAAGGACCGGCCCACAATCGGGAATTTGTGTCTCGTGTTACGTTAAATAACGTGGCATTAGGTCTTGGTAGTGGAAAGTCGAAAAAAGAAGCAGAGCAACAAGCTGCTGCAGAAGCATTGAAAAAATTAAAAGAACAACTATAAGGAATCCCCCTTTTAACGAGGGGGATTCCTTGTGCATAGAATAAAAATTTCCTTTTATTTGTAAATAAAAGGAGAGGGAATCCGTATAATAGCTTGTTTTTGTACAGACAACATTTGTAACAACGGAGAATAGGAGGAAGGCCTTTCGTGTTTTTAAAAAGATTAGAAATAGCAGGATTTAAATCTTTTGCTGAGCGTGTATCTGTTGATTTTGTTCCAGGTGTAACTTCTGTAGTAGGACCTAATGGTAGTGGGAAAAGTAATATTACGGATGCAATTCGCTGGGTACTTGGTGAACAATCTGCAAAATCATTACGTGGTGCAAAGATGGAGGATATTATTTTTGCGGGCAGTGATACGAGAAGAGCGGTTAATGTTGCTGAAGTAACAATAACTTTAAACAATGAAGATCAACGGTTACCGATTGAATATAATGAGGTGTGTGTAACGCGCCGTGTATCTCGTTCGGGTGACAGTGATTTTTATATAAATAAACAACCATGTAGATTGAAGGATATTATCGATTTATTTATGGACTCTGGTATGGGAAGAGAAGCTTTTTCGATTATTAGCCAGGGGAAAGTTGAAGAGATTTTAAGTAGTAAATCAGAAGAACGTCGTGGTGTATTTGAAGAAGCTGCGGGTGTGCTGAAATATAAACTTCGTAAAAAGAAAGCTGAAGGGAAATTAGCAGAAACACAAGAAAACTTAAATCGTGTGCAAGATATAATTCACGAATTAAGTAGTCAAGTAGAACCTTTAGAAAGACAAGCTTCTATTGCGAAAGATTATCTCGAGAATAAAGAAGAATTAGAGAAAGTAGAAGCGGCGCTTATTGTACATGAAATTGAAGAATTACATGAGAAATGGGAAGCGCTTCGAAATCAGTTTGGGCATAATAAAAATGAAGAAGCAAAAATGTCAACGGATTTACAAAAAGGTGAAGAAGAGCTTGAGGAATTACGAGGGCAATTACAAGCGGTAGATGAGTCTGTAGACTCTCTGCAAGAAGTACTTCTTCTTTCTAGTAAAGAACTAGAAAAATTAGAAGGACAACGTGAGTTGTTAAAAGAGAGGAAGCAAAATGCAACAACGCATTGTGCACAACTTGAACAGTTAATTGTTGAATTAACAGAGAAAGCTACAAGTTATGATGGTGAAATTGCATCAAGTACAGAAGTGTTGATGCAATTTGTAAATCAAGTAAAAGAGTTAGAGAAAAAACTACATGATAATGAGCTACTTCTTGCAACTTTCGCCGATAATTTAGAGGAACAAATTGAGAATTTAAAAGGTGATTATATTGAACTTTTAAATCAACAAGCTAGTCATCGTAATGAGTTATCTATGATTGAAGAACAATCTAAACAGCAAAGCTCTAAAAACGAACGTCTTGATGAAGAAAATGCGAAATATGTAGAAATGCGTATGGAAATTACAGCGAAAAAGACGAAACTTGTGGAAAGTTATGAACAAGTGAAAGAAAAAGTAGCTGGTATCCTTACAAATATACAGAAGACAGAAGCGGCACTTGGGAAATGTAAGGCGCAGTATAGTGAAAATGAAACAAAACTGTATCAAGCGTATCAATTTGTACAACAGGCACGTTCTCGAAAAGAAATGCTAGAAGAGATGCAAGAAGATTACTCTGGCTTCTATCAAGGAGTACGTGAAGTGTTGAAAGCTAGAGAAAATAGGTTGCAAGGTATCGAGGGTGCTGTTGCAGAACTGTTAACGGTACCGAAAGAATATGAAATTGCAATGGAAATTGCTCTAGGTGCAGCGATGCAGCATATCGTCGTACAAAAAGAGGAACATGCTCGTAATGCAATTACATTTTTAAAGCAAAATAAACATGGACGAGCAACGTTTTTACCGCAATCTGTTATTAAAAGTAGATCGTTATCATTTGAGCAATTGCGTATCGTAAATCAACACCCGTCGTTTGTAGGTGTGGCGGCAGAACTTGTGCAGTACAACAATAAATATGAAAATGTAGTTTCAAATTTATTAGGTACGGTTATAGTTGCGAAAGATTTACGCGGAGCAAATGAGTTAGCGAAACAACTGCAATACCGTTATCGCATTGTAACAATTGAAGGTGATGTAGTGAACCCTGGTGGTTCTATGACTGGTGGAGCGGTAAAACAAGCGAAATCGTCTTTATTAGGACGTCAACGCGAACTAGAAGAGTGGACGAGTAAGCTAACTGATATGGAAGAAAAAACAACAAAGCTAGAAAACTTTGTTAAAGCAGTAAAACAAGAAATTCAAGAAAAAGAAGTGAAAATACGCGAACTAAGGCAAAGTGTAGAAGCAGAGCGTGTAGATGAGCAAAAATTAAGAGAAGAGATTAATCGCTTAGAATTAGAAGAACATCGTATCAACGATCGCTTATCTATTTATGATTTAGAGATTGAAGGATTTTTACAAGATCGAGTAAAAATCCAAGGGCGTAAAGGGGAGTTAGAAGGTATTTTAACGAACCTTCAAGCTGATATTGCGGAGTTAGATAGTAAAATTGTCGCTTTAACAAAACAAAAAAGTGAGCAACACTCTTCGAAAGAAAACGTTCAAAAAGAAATGACTGAGTTAAAGGTGCTGGCAGCTGAAAAGCAACAACGCTTATCTAATCAAAAAGAAAAAGTTGAACGATTGACGAAGGAAAAAGAAGAAACTGATGCAACGCTTGTAAAAACAAAAGAGGATTTAGCGTTCTTAAAACAAGAAATGACGTCTAATTCAAGTGGTGAAGAACAAATTACGAATATGATTGAGAAGAAAGCGTATGATCGTAATCAAACTTCGGAGCTGATTCGTTCTCGCCGTGAACAACGCGTATCACTGCAAGAAAGAGTTGAGCGTTTAGAGCGCAATGTGAAAGACACATTAGGTAAACATAAATATATTCTTGAGATGTTGAAAGATCAAGAAGTGAAAATAAACCGACTTGATGTAGAGCTAGAAAATAGATTGCAACATTTACGTGAAACATATACGATCTCATTTGAAGCAGCGAAGCTAAAATATACAATGACGATGCCAGCAGAAGATGCACGTAAGAAAGTAAAATTAATCAAATTATCCATAGAAGAGTTAGGTACAGTGAACCTAGGGGCAATTGATGAATACGAACGTGTAGCGGAGCGTCATACATTTTTACTAGAGCAGAGAGATGATCTAGAAGAAGCGAAATCGACATTGCATCAACTTATTACGGAAATGGATGAAGAGATGAAAAAACGCTTTTCTACTACATTCGAAGGAATTCGAACGGAGTTTCAATTGGTATTCTCTGAATTATTCGGAGGCGGAAGAGCGGATTTAGTAATGACAAACCCAGAGGACTTATTAAATACGGGTATTGATATTGTGGCGCAACCGCCAGGGAAGAAACTACAAAACTTAGGTTTACTTTCAGGTGGAGAGCGTGCTTTAACGGCAATTGCGCTCTTATTTGGTATTTTAAAAGTACGCCCAGTTCCATTCTGTGTGCTAGATGAAGTAGAAGCGGCTCTTGATGAGGCGAATGTAGCTCGTTTTGCGCAGTATTTAAAGAAATTTAGTGATGAAACACAGTTTATTGTAATTACACACAGAAAAGGTACAATGGAAGAGTCTGATGTATTGTACGGTGTAACAATGCAAGAATCAGGGGTGTCTAAGCTTGTTTCTGTTCGTTTGGATGATGGCGAAGAACTTGTGGCAAGCAAATAGGAAGGATGGGAAGTATGAGCTTTTTTAAAAAATTAAAAGAAAAAATTTCAAAACAAACGGATACGGTAACAGAGAAGTTTAAACAAGGATTAGAAAAAACAAGAAATTCATTTGCTGATAAAGTAAATGATTTAGTGTATCGTTACCGCAAAATAGACGAAGATTTCTTTGAGGAATTAGAAGAAATCTTAATTAGTGCAGATGTCGGAGTTTCGACGGTAATGGAATTAATTGATCAGTTGAAAGAAGAAGTGCAACGTCGTAATATTCAAGATCCGAAAGAAGTACAGGCTGTTATTTCAGAAAAGTTAGTAGGAATTTACAAAGGTGATAGCGACTTTAGTAATGAAGTTAATATACAAGAGGATCAATTAACAGTAGTTTTATTTGTTGGTGTTAATGGTGTAGGGAAAACGACGACAATTGGTAAGTTGGCACATAAATTTAAATCAGAGGGCAAGTCTGTCTTATTAGCGGCAGGAGATACATTCCGTGCTGGGGCGATTGAACAATTAGAAGTATGGGGCGATCGTGTTGGTGTAGAAGTGATTAAACAAGGATCAGGGTCTGACCCAGCGGCGGTTATGTACGACGCTGTACAAGCTGCGAAAGCACGTAAAGTAGATGTATTGCTATGTGACACAGCAGGTCGCCTGCAAAATAAAGTGAACTTAATGAAAGAATTAGAGAAAGTGAAGCGTGTAATCGAACGTGAAGTACCAGGGGCTCCTCATGAAGTATTACTTGTTATTGATGCAACAACTGGACAAAACGGTTTAAGCCAAGCAAAAACATTCCGCGAGGCAACGAATGTTACTGGTATTGTTTTAACGAAGTTAGACGGAACTGCTAAAGGTGGTATCGTATTAGCGATTCGTAACGAAATGGATGTACCGGTGAAATTTGTTGGACTAGGAGAGCAAATGGATGATCTGCAGCAATTTGATCCAGAACAATATGTGTATGGCTTATTTGCGAACTTAGTAGAAACAGAAGAAGTATAAGTGAAAGAAGCGGTATTTCCGCTTCTTTTTCTATAAAAATATGTGATGTTAAGAAAAAAACTTGACACTCTTTTGTACTCCATGTAAACTAATTCATGTAAAGGGAAATCACTTAACAAAGGATGATCCAACATGCTCGAAAAAACAACGAGAATGAACTACTTATTTGATTTTTATCAATCGTTGTTAACGCAAAAACAAAGAAGTTATATGTCGCTTTATTATCTAGATGATTTATCTCTTGGTGAAATTGCGGAAGAATTTGATGTAAGCCGCCAAGCCGTGTATGATAACATTAAACGGACTGAAGCGATGCTTGAAGAATATGAAGATAAATTAGTATTACTTCAAAAGTTTCAAGAGCGACAGCGACTTGTTGCAAAGCTAAAACAGCTAATCAGCGAAGAAGAGCATGTGAATGAAGAAATGAAACAAGTTGTTGAAGCTATCGAAAAATTAGATTAGGAGGGCGGCAATATGGCATTTGAAGGATTAGCCGACCGACTTCAACAGACAATGCAAAAAATCCGCGGCAAAGGAAAAGTTTCTGAAGCCGATGTGAAAGAAATGATGAGAGAAGTTCGTCTAGCTCTTTTAGAAGCAGATGTTAACTTTAAAGTAGTAAAAGATTTTATAAAGCGTGTGTCTGAGCGTGCTGTCGGACAAGATGTAATGAAAAGTTTGACACCTGGACAACAAGTAATTAAAATCGTACAGGAAGAACTTACAGAACTTATGGGCGGAGAGCAAAGCAAAATTGCTGTTGCTAATAAGCCACCTACTGTTATAATGATGGTTGGTCTGCAAGGTGCGGGTAAAACGACGACAACAGGTAAACTTGCGAATTTGCTTCGTAAAAAGCATAATCGTAAACCGATGCTTGTTGCAGCGGATATTTACCGTCCAGCAGCGATTAAACAGCTTGAAACATTAGGGAAGCAATTGGACATGCCTGTTTTCTCCTTAGGAGATCAAGTAAGTCCTGTTGAAATTGCGAAACAAGCGATTGCAAAAGCGAAAGAAGATCATCACGATTATGTTTTAATCGATACAGCAGGTCGCCTGCATATTGATGAAGAACTAATGGATGAATTAGCGAAAGTGAAAGAAGTTGCGAAACCGGATGAAATTTTCCTTGTTGTCGATGCGATGACAGGACAAGACGCGGTAAATGTTGCACAAAGTTTCCATGAGCAGTTAGGTTTAACAGGTGTTGTATTAACGAAATTAGATGGTGACACGCGCGGTGGTGCGGCATTATCTATTAAGGCTGTAACAAACACACCAATTAAATTTGCTGGTATGGGTGAAAAACTAGATGCAATTGAAGCGTTCCATCCAGAACGTATGGCATCCCGTATTTTAGGGATGGGCGACGTCTTAACATTAATTGAAAAAGCGCAAGCTACAGTTGATGAAGAGAAAGCAAAAGAACTTGAGCAAAAAATGCGTACGCTTTCGTTTACGCTTGACGATTTCCTAGAACAACTTGGACAAGTGCGTCAACTTGGACCACTTGATGAATTGTTAGGAATGCTTCCTGGTGCAAATAAAATTAAAGGGCTGAAAAATGCGCAAGTTGATGAAAAACAAATTGGGCATATTGAGGCAATTATTCGTTCTATGACTAAATTAGAGCGAGAACAACCGGAAATAATCAATGCTAGTCGTAAAAAACGCATTGCCAAAGGTAGCGGTACAACGGTACAAGAAATCAATCGTCTAATCAAGCAATTTGATGATATGAAAAAAATGATGAAAACGATGACGGGAATGCAAAAAGGTAAGAAAAAAGGACTAGGTGGATTGAAATTTCCATTCATGTAAGGAAAAAAGATGGCTCTGTTAAGAAAAAATACTTTACAAAGCAATAGTCTTTTTGCTAATATAATTATCTGTGTGAAATAAATTCGGAGGTGCTTTATAAATGGCAGTTAAAATTCGTTTAAAACGTATGGGAGCTAAAAAAACTCCTTTCTATCGTGTAGTTGTTGCAGATTCTCGTTCTCCTCGTGACGGACGTTTCATTGAGGAAATCGGTACTTACAATCCGGTTGCTCAACCAGCTGAAGTTAAGATCAACGAAGAAGCAGCATTAAAATGGTTAGGAAACGGTGCTAAACCATCTGATACAGTTCGTAACCTATTCTCTAACCAAGGTATCATGGAGAAATTCCACTTATCTAAACAAGGTAAGTAATTGAGGCAATGACTATGAAGAAGTTAGTCGAGACGATTGTCAAGCCTCTTGTCGATCATCCTGAAGATGTAAAAGTTACACAGGAACTTTACAACGGAGAGATAAAGTATCGATTAACTGTACATCCTGAGGATGTTGGAAAAGTCATTGGAAAGCAAGGGAGAGTTGCGAAAGCGATTCGAATGCTCTTGTATTCAGTGGGACATCATAATGATGAAAAAGTAACACTGGAAATTCAATAAATGTAAAAAGGGCGAGGAGTTATTTCCTCTCCCTTTTTTAACATTTAAAGAGAGATTGCATGTTCCATACATGAAATGGAGATGCTTAATTTATATAGAAACCAGGGGTGACATACTATTTATGACAAAATGGTTTAACGTAGGGAAAATTGTAAATACTCATGGCGTAAGAGGAGAAATTCGTGTTATTTCTCGTACTGATTTTCCGGAAGAGCGATATAAAGTAGGAAACACGTTATACATATCGAATGAGAAAAGTACAGAC
The DNA here is from genome assembly GCF_022663495.1 of Bacillus cereus group sp. BfR-BA-01383. Taxonomy (NCBI): domain Bacteria; kingdom Bacillati; phylum Bacillota; class Bacilli; order Caryophanales; family Bacillaceae; genus Bacillus; species Bacillus cereus group sp. BfR-BA-01383. Next base: position 83,292 of record NZ_JAKUFP010000009.1, on the reverse strand, counting down.
TATCTTCCGGTAAAGGTAACTTCTCATCGTCAACATAAGACATTTGATTTATTAACATTTGAAGGATACAACAATGTAGATGAAGTAGAGAAGTTCAAAGGTTCTTTAATAAAAGTACCAGAAGAGCAGTTAGGCGAACTAGCTGAAGGTGAATACTACTATCATGAAATTATTGGTTGCAGCGTTGTAACGGAAGAAGGAGAAGCGTTAGGAACAATCAAAGAGATTCTATCTCCTGGTGCAAATGATGTTTGGGTGATTAAACGACCAAAAGGTCAAGATCTTTTAATTCCTTATATTGATGACGTTGTACTTCAAGTTAATATTGAAAATAAATTAGTAACCATTCATGTAATGGAAGGATTGCTATAATGAAAATTGACATTTTAACGTTGTTTCCAGATATGTTTACGGGTGTGTTTGGGTCTTCAATTTTAAAGAAAGCACAAGAAAAAGAAGCTGTAGAGCTTCGTGTTGTCAATTTCCGTGATTATACGACTAGTAAGCATAATAGTGTAGATGATTATCCGTATGGTGGTGGCGCTGGGATGGTATTAACCCCGCAGCCTATCTTTGATGCGGTGGAAGAGTTAACGAAGGAAACGGACCGTAAACCGAGGATCGTCTTAATGTGTCCACAAGGAGAGCGTTTTACGCAGAAGAAAGCAGAAGAGCTTGCTGAAGAAGAGCATGTTATTTTTGTATGTGGCCATTATGAAGGGTACGATGAACGAATTCGTGAACATCTTGTAACAGATGAGATATCTATTGGTGACTACGTATTAACAGGCGGGGAATTAGCCTCAATGGTGATTACTGATAGTGTCGTACGTCTTTTGCCAGGAGTGTTAGGGAATCATGCTTCACAAGTGGAAGATTCGTTTAGTACAGGTTTATTAGAGCATCCTCACTATACGCGTCCAGCTGATTTTCGGGGTATGAAGGTACCGGATGTACTAATGTCGGGAAATCATAAAAATATTGATGAATGGCGACATAAAGAGTCCTTGCGTCGCACGTATACACGTAGACCGGATTTACTGGAAGACCGAGAATTTTCTAAACAAGAAGAGAAATGGTTGAAACAGATTAAAGAAGACAAATAAGGGCTTGATATATTTTCTATTGCAACAGTCCTAGCAATATGCTATTATAACATTTGTGTTACTGAAATCAGTAGCCGTATTAACGATGTTCCGCTGTAATTTATTAAGACTTTATAAGAGCATCTGTTTAAAGGAGAGAATTTAATATGCAACAATTAATCGCAGAAATTACAAAAGGCCAATTAAAAACTGACCTTCCTTCATTCCGTCCTGGAGACACTTTACGTGTACACGTAAAAGTAGTTGAGGGAACTCGTGAAAGAATTCAGCTTTTCGAAGGTGTTGTAATTAAACGTCGTGGTGGCGGAATCAGTGAAACATTCACAGTTCGTAAGATTTCTTACGGTGTAGGTGTTGAGCGTACATTCCCAGTTCACACGCCAAGAATCGCGAACATCGAAGTACTTCGCCGTGGTAAAGTACGTCGTGCTAAGTTATACTACTTACGTAACCTTCGCGGTAAAAAAGCACGTATTAAAGAAATTCGATAAGACATGTATGGGAGCTTGTAAATACACAAGCTCCCTTTTTCCAATCTATATAAATTTTTGATATAATACGAGCAGCTTACATAACCGTGGAGGGGAAATACATGAAGAAAGAAAAGAGTTCACTTTGGGAATGGATCAAGGCAATTTTAATTGCTGTTGTATTAGCGGGCGTTATTAGACAGTTTTTCTTTGCGCCAATTCTCGTAGATGGAGTATCGATGGCGTCTACTTTACATGATCGTGATCGAATGATTGTCAATAAAATTGGTTATCACATAGGAGATCCAAAACGATTTGATATTATCGTATTCCGAGCGACGGAAGATAAAGATTATATTAAGCGTATTATTGGCCTGCCAGGTGATGAAATAGAATATCGCAATGATATACTATATGTTAACGGAAAGGCTTATGAGGAGCCGTATCTAGACAAGCAGAAAAAACAAATTGCTGATGGGCCACTTACATATGATTTTACTCTTGAAGAAATGACAGGGAAGAAAACTGTTCCAGAAGGTCAATTATTTGTTCTAGGCGATAATCGTCGTTTCAGTAAAGATAGCCGTTCGATTGGTACAATTTCAATGGACCGAGTGATTGGAAAAGCAAATATACTATATTGGCCGTTAAAAGATGCTCGTATTGTGAAATAAAAGAAAAGAAGGTGGCAACATGGTAATTCAATGGTTCCCAGGACATATGGCAAAGGCTAGACGCCAAGTAACAGAAAAATTAAAGTTAATTGATGTTGTAATTGAGCTTGTAGACGCTCGATTACCTTTATCTTCTCGAAATCCAATGATTGATGAGATTATTACACATAAACCGAGGCTTGTTGTTTTAAATAAAGCGGATATGGCCGATGACCGTTTAACAAAACAATGGATCGCATATTTTAAAGAAAAAGGTCATATGGCCATTTCAATTAACGCACAAGCTGGACAAGGTATGAAGGAAATTGCAGCAGCTTGTAAAGTGTTGGTTAAAGAAAAATTTGATAAAATGGTTGCTAAAGGTATTAGACCGAGAGCAATTCGTGCTTTAATTGTAGGTATTCCAAACGTTGGTAAATCTACTTTGATTAATAAGTTAGCGAAGAAGAATATAGCAAAAACAGGAGATCGTCCTGGCGTAACTACAGCTCAGCAGTGGATTAAAGTTGGAAAAGAAATGGAGTTACTTGATACACCAGGTATTCTATGGCCTAAATTTGAAGATGAATTAGTTGGTTTGCGTCTAGCTACGACTGGTGCAATTAAAGACTCTATTTTAAATCTACAAGATGTAGCTGTTTATGCATTGCGTTTTATGGAAAAACATTATCCAGAGCGATTAAAAGAGCGATATAATTTAAATGACATTCCAGAAGATATTGTGGAGTTATTTGATGCAATTGGAAAAAACAGAGGTTGCTTAATGGGCGGCGGAATGATTGATTATGATAAAACATCTGAACTTGTACTTCGTGAGCTTCGTGGTGGTAAACTTGGAAAAATGACGTTTGAAACACCAGAAGAGTTTGCAGAGCAGGTAGAAGATGGGAAAAAAGTAGAAGAAGTATAAGAAGTATAAGACGTGCGTTTGTACGTCTTTTCTTTTTGAATACGTTTAAAAAGGAGTGTATATATATGCAAAAAATGACTATACAAGAAGCAGAAAATGTACTGCAAGAAATTATGAATGAAGAAGACGACCGCTTTCAAATGTTAATGAATGATGAACGAAAAGGTATTCAAAAACTCATTTTGAAGTGGTACAAACAAAAAGAGTTAGCCCAAAAGGAAAAAGAGAAGTTTATTGAAATGTCAAAGTATGAAAATGCGTTACGTGAAAAAGGTCTTATATATATCGCGGGTATTGATGAAGTGGGACGTGGACCGCTAGCTGGTCCTGTTGTGACGGCGGCTGTTGTCCTTCCGGAAGATTTTTATATTCCAGGGTTAAATGACTCAAAGAAGCTGAGTGAAGCGAAACGTGAGCGTTTTTATGATGAAATTAAAGAAAATGCGATTGCAATTGGAGTTGGAATTGTATCACCACAAATTATTGATGAAATAAATATTTATCAAGCAACGAAACAAGCAATGTTAGATGCTGTTGCGAATTTATCTTGTACACCGCAATATTTATTAATTGATGCGATGAAGTTGCCGACACCAATTCCACAAACTTCAATTATTAAAGGTGATGCGAAAAGTGTCTCGATCTCAGCGGCCTCAATTATTGCGAAAGTAACGAGAGATCGAATGATGAAAGAGTTTGGAAAAAAGTATCCTGCATACGGATTTGAGCAACATATGGGATATGGAACAAAACAACATTTAGAAGCGATTGAAGCGCATGGTATTTTAGAGGAACATCGGAAATCGTTTGCGCCAATTAAAGATATGATCCAAAAATAAGCTGTGTTTTCGCAGCTTATTTTTTTATTTTGGTATATGAACATTATTATTTTCAAAAAAGAATAAAGCGATTTCAGTTTTCTGACACTTTATTGTAGACAGCGTGGCAATCATCTTATACAATGGCAATGTAATGTTTTTTAAACATTAAAAAACTTTTCGAGTAAAACAGGAAAACAGGGGAGGATGGGACCATGAATATCCATGAGTACCAAGGTAAGGCAGTCCTTAGAAGCTATGGGGTTAGCGTTCCGAACGGGAAGGTTGCATTTACAGTAGAAGAAGCTGTAGAAGCAGCGAAGGAATTAGGAACGGATGTATGTGTAGTTAAAGCGCAAATTCACGCTGGTGGACGCGGCAAAGCTGGCGGTGTAAAAGTTGCGAAAAATTTAGATGAAGTTCGTACATATGCAGAGAGCATTTTAGGAACTACACTTGTAACACATCAAACAGGTCCTGAAGGTAAGGAAGTAAAACGCTTACTTATCGAAGAAGGTTGCGATATTAAAAAAGAATATTACGTAGGTCTTGTGTTAGATCGTGCAACTTCTCAAGTTGTTTTAATGGCGTCTGAAGAAGGCGGAACAGAAATTGAAGAAGTAGCAGAAAAAACACCTGAAAAAATCTTTAAAGAATATATCGATCCAGCAGTAGGTTTACAAGGTTTCCAAGCACGTCGAATCGCATTTAACATCAATATTCCAAAAGAGCTTGTAGGACAAGCTGTGAAGTTTATGATGGGCTTATATAGTGCGTTTATCGAAAAAGATTGCTCTATCGCTGAGATTAATCCACTTGTTACAACAGGTGACGGTAAAGTTATGGCTTTAGATGCAAAATTAAACTTTGATTCTAATGCGTTATATCGTCATAAAGACATTTTAGAACTTCGTGATCTTGATGAAGAAGATTCAAAAGAAATTGAAGCTTCTAAATATGACTTAAACTACATTCCTTTAGATGGAAATATCGGTTGTATGGTTAATGGTGCAGGTTTAGCGATGGCTACAATGGATATCATTAAACATTACCATGGTGACCCAGCTAACTTCTTAGATGTTGGTGGCGGTGCAACAGCTGAAAAAGTTACAGAAGCATTTAAAATTATCCTTTCTGACAAAAATGTAAAAGGTATTTTCGTTAACATTTTTGGTGGCATTATGAAGTGTGATGTTATCGCAGAAGGTGTTATTGAAGCAACGAAGCAAGTAGGTCTTGAGTTACCTTTAGTTGTACGTCTTGAAGGTACAAACGTAGAGTTAGGTAAGAAGATTTTAAATGAGTCTGGTTTAAATATTGTTGCAGCAGAATCTATGGCAGACGGTGCACAAAAAATTGTTTCACTAGTGGGCTAATAGAAAGCGGGGGAGAAAAATGAGCGTATTAGTTAATAAAGATACAAAAGTTATTGTTCAAGGTATTACAGGTTCTCAAGGGTTATTCCATACAAAGCAAATGATTGAATACGGTACGAAAATTGTCGGTGGTGTAACACCAGGTAAAGGTGGCACTGATATTGAAGGTGTACCAGTATTTGATACTGTAGAAGATGCAGTGAAAGCAACAGGCGCAAACGCTTCAGTTGTATACGTTCCACCCGCTTTTGCGGCTGATGCAATTATGGAAGCAGTTGATGCAAAGATCGATTTAGTAGTATGTATTACTGAAGGAATCCCTGTATTAGATATGGTAAATGTAAAGAGATATATGGCGGGTAAACATACACGTTTACTTGGACCAAACTGTCCTGGTGTCATTACACCTGATGAATGTAAAATTGGTATTATGCCAGGATACATTCATAAAAAAGGTCATGTTGGTATCGTATCTCGCTCTGGTACATTAACGTATGAAGCTGTACATCAGTTAACACAAGAAGGTATTGGCCAATCTACTGCTGTAGGTATCGGCGGGGACCCTGTTAACGGTACAGACTTTATTGATGCGTTAAAAGCATTTAATGAAGATGAAGAAACACATGCTGTAATTATGATTGGTGAAATCGGCGGTACGGCAGAAGAAGAAGCAGCTGAATGGGTAAAAGCTAATATGACAAAACCAGTTGTAGGCTTCATTGGTGGTCAAACTGCGCCTGAAGGCAAACGTATGGGTCATGCTGGTGCAATCATTTCTGGTGGTAAAGGAACTGCTGCTGAAAAGATTAAAACAATGGAAGCTTGTGGTATTAAAGTAGCTGAAACACCAGCTGTTATGGGTGAAACATTAATCTCTGTTTTAAAAGAAAAGGGATTATTTGAAACTTGTAAAAACTATTAATCTTTTTGAAAGACACCTTCTTATTAGAGGTGTCTTTTTATACTTCTTCTGTTTACATAATAAAAATTATGGGTAAGGAGAAATGAGATGAAACGAGAACGATTATTACATCTTCATTATATGTTAGCAGATCATTGGAAGGCGATAGAGAGGCTACTATATGTCGATCCAGAATTGAAGAAAATATACACGTTTAATTCCAAACAAATTGAATACTACACTGGAATATCCTCAAAAAAATCTTCAGAATTAGTGAATTTTCTTCGAAGTTCAAATCTCCCGCAATATATCTCTGATTTAGAGAAAAATCGAATCTTTTATATAACTATATGGGATGAAGAATATCCAAAATTATTACGTGAAATACAAGACCCTCCATTTGTTTTATATGGAAAAGGAGAGAAGGATTTTCTCAATAAAGCAAATAAACTAGCAGTTGTTGGAACGAGAGAACCAACTTTATATGGGCATGAGAGTATAAAGTTTATTTTACACCCCTTATTACAAAGGGAATGGCTTATTGTCAGTGGTTTTGCAAGAGGGATAGATACAATTTCTCATGAAATTACAGTAAGACAGCAGTGCCCGACTATTGCGATATTGGGACACGGATTATCTTATATGTATCCAAAAGAGAATAGGTATTTATATGAAATGTGGAAGGAGTATATATTGTTATTAACAGAGTATCCCCCGCACTATGCACCGAAAAAATGGTATTTTCCAAAAAGGAATCGGATAATTAGTGGTATAAGTAAAGGGGTTTTAGTTGTAGAAGCAAAATCGAGAAGTGGAACACTTATTACTGCGGACCTTGCGTTAGAGCAAAATAGAGAGGTATTTGCCCTTCCTGGACCTATATTTACAGATAATGCATCGGGAACGAATCATCTTATTCAACAAGGGGCAAAACTAGTACGAAATGCAGATGATATCCTCGAAGAAATTTAAAATTAACCTTATATTTTTATGTTTTTATTAAACAATTATTGACAAATGGTAGATTGTCGCTGTATGGTATATTCATTCTTGATTGACAAAAACAAGAGAAGTCAATAAGATTAATGAAGACTTGAATCCACCTCTTAAGGAGGCACTAGCATGTCAGATTACCTCGTAATCGTGGAGTCGCCTTCTAAGGCGAAGACCATTGAGAAATATTTAGGGAAAAAATACAAAGTCGTCGCGTCCATGGGACATGTCCGCGATTTACCTAAAAGCCAAATGGGGATAGAAGTAAAGAATAACTTCACCCCGAAGTATATTACCATTCGTGGTAAAGGTCCCGTTTTAAAAGATTTAAAATCAGCGGCGAAAAAAGCAAAGAAAGTCTATCTCGCGGCCGATCCGGATCGTGAAGGGGAAGCAATTGCTTGGCATTTAGCGAATACGTTAAATGTGGACGTTGAATCAGATTGCCGAGTTGTATTTAATGAGATTACAAAAGATGCAATAAAAGAATCATTTAAATATCCTCGTGCAATTAATATGGATTTAGTTGATGCACAACAGGCAAGGCGTATACTCGATCGTCTTGTTGGCTATAATATTAGTCCTTTATTATGGAAGAAAGTAAAAAAAGGATTAAGTGCAGGACGCGTACAATCTGTAGCAGTTCGTTTAATTATCGAACGTGAAAGAGAAATTCAAAACTTTGAACCTGAAGAATTCTGGACAATTAAAACAGAATTTGTGAAAGGAAAAGACACATTTGAGGCAAGCTTTTACGGTGTAGATGGAGAAAAAGTTCAATTAACGAACGAAGAACAAGTAAATGAAATAATCGAAAAGATGAAAGATAATGCTTTTTCGGTTGAAAATGTAACACGAAAAGAGCGAAAGCGTAATCCTGCATTACCGTTTACAACATCTTCCTTGCAACAAGAGGCTGCGCGTAAATTAAATATGCGAGCAAAGAAAACAATGATGCTTGCACAGCAGCTGTATGAAGGGATCGATCTTGGGAAACAAGGGACTGTAGGTCTTATTACGTATATGAGAACCGATTCAACGCGTATCTCAGAAACAGCTCAAACAGAGGCTCGTGCTTATATTACTGAGGCGTTTGGTGAGGAATACATAGGAACAGAGAAGAAGAAAGAAACGAAAAAGTCGAAAGCACAAGATGCGCATGAGGCGATTCGTCCTACTTCGATAATGAGAAAGCCAGAGGAATTAAAAACTTTCTTGAGTCGTGATCAACTTCGTTTGTATAAACTGATTTGGGAGCGATTTGTTGCAAGTCAAATGGCATCTGCTATAATGGATACTGTTACAGCGAGACTCATTAATAACAATGTTCAGTTCCGTGCAAGTGGATCGGTTGTAAAGTTCCCAGGATTTATGAAAGTGTATGTAGAGTCGAAAGATGATGGTGCTGAAGAAAAGGATAAGATGTTGCCACCTTTAGAAGTAGGGGAAACCGTATTTTCAAAGGATTTAGAACCAAAGCAACATTTTACACAACCTCCTCCGCGCTATACAGAGGCTCGTTTAGTAAGAACACTTGAAGAGCTTGGGATTGGAAGACCATCTACTTATGTACCGACGCTTGAAACGATTCAAAAACGTGGATATGTAGGTTTGGATAATAAACGCTTCGTTCCAACTGAACTTGGTGAAATAGTAATTGAACTTATTTTAGAGTTTTTCCCGGAAATTATTAACATTGAATTTACTGCCAATATGGAGCAAAGCCTTGATGAAGTAGAAGAAGGAAACGCGAATTGGGTGAAAATTGTTGATGATTTCTACGTAGGCTTTGAACCGCGTTTAGAAAAAGCGGAAAAAGAAATGCGTGAAGTGGAAATTAAAGATGAACCAGCTGGGGAAGATTGTGAATTATGTAATCACCCAATGGTCTTTAAGATGGGTAAATACGGGAAGTTTATGGCATGTTCGAATTTCCCTGAGTGTCGTAATACAAAGCCGATTGTGAAAGAAATTGGTGTTACTTGTCCGAAGTGTGAAGAAGGACAAATTATTGAACGTCGTAGTAATAAAAAGAAACGTCTTTTCTATGGATGTGGTACGTATCCAGAATGTGATTTTGTATCTTGGGATAAGCCAATTGGCCGTAAATGTCCGAAGTGCGAAGGTATGCTCGTAGAGAAGAAGTTGAAAAAAGGCGTGCAAGTACAATGTATTTCGTGTGACTATGAAGAAGAACAACAAATGTGAGCGTAACTGCTCACATTTTTTTCGGGAAGAAAAGGAAAGGTGATATATATGACAACACAAGTAGTAAACGTCATTGGCGCAGGTCTTGCAGGAAGTGAAGCAGCTTACCAAATTGCAAAACGTGGTGTCCAAGTGAAATTATATGAAATGAGACCGGTACGACAAACGCCAGCTCACCACACAGATAAATTTGCGGAGCTAGTATGCAGTAACTCTCTTCGTGCGAATACATTAACGAATGCTGTTGGTGTTATTAAAGAAGAAATGCGCCTAATGGACTCTGTTATTATTCGTGCAGCTGATGAGTGTTCTGTACCAGCAGGAGGGGCTTTAGCTGTAGACCGTCATGAATTTGCGGCAAAAGTAACTGAGTATGTGAAAAATCATCCAAACGTAACTGTTATGAATGAAGAAATCACTGAAATTCCAGAAGGACCAACTGTTATTGCGACAGGTCCGCTTACGTCTCCTGATCTTTCGGCGCAATTAAAAGAACTAACGGGTGAAGATTATTTTTATTTCTATGATGCTGCGGCACCAATCGTTGAAAAAGACAGCATTGATATGAATAAAGTATATTTAAAATCACGTTATGATAAAGGTGAAGCGGCATATTTAAATTGTCCGATGACAGAAGAAGAATTTGACCGTTTTTATGAAGCTTTAATTGCTGCTGAGACAGTACCTTTAAAAGAATTTGAGAAAGAAATTTTCTTTGAAGGTTGTATGCCGGTAGAGGTTATGGCAAGTAGAGGAAGACAGACGTTAGTATTTGGACCAATGAAACCTGTTGGATTAGAAGATCCGAAAACAGGGAAAACGCCATATGCTGTTGTTCAGTTACGTCAAGATGATGCAGCGGGAACGTTATACAATATTGTAGGTTTCCAAACACATTTAAAATGGGGACCACAAAAAGAAGTGTTACAGTTAATTCCGGGACTGGAAAACGCAGAGATTGTACGTTACGGTGTAATGCATCGTAATACGTTTATTAATTCACCTAATTTGCTTCGTCCAACATATCAATATAAACAACGAGATGATTTATTCTTCGCTGGTCAAATGACTGGAGTAGAGGGATATGTTGAATCAGCAGCATCAGGATTATTGGCAGGTATTAACGCCGCTCGTCTTGTACGAGGCGAAGAGCCGGTTGTATTACCACCTGTAACTGCAATGGGAAGTATGGCGAATTATATTACAGCAACAAATGCGAAAAACTTCCAACCAATGAATGCGAACTTCGGTCTATTCGCACCGTTAGAGAAGAAGATTAAAAAGAAAGTAGAACGAAATGAAGCGTATGCTACACGTGCTTTAGAAACAATTCAAAATTTTGTAAATATTTAGTTAAATTTCTTGCAAAGGCTACTAAGTTGTGATACGATTTAGTAGCCTTTATTGAGGTGAGTTATGTGAATGTGAAGAAATTGTTACAATTATTCGTTGGATATTTACAAATTGAAAGAAATTATTCAAAATATACAATTGCAAGTTATCAAAATGATTTAGAACATTTTGTGCAATTTATGGAGCGAGAAGGCATATCCTCTTTTTTAGATGTTACATACGCGGATGTTCGTTTGTACTTAACGACGTTGCACGATGAAAAGTTAGCCCGTAAATCTGTCGCAAGAAAAGTATCAAGCTTACGAAGTCTATATCGTTTTTTGATGCGAGAAGGTTATCGGAAAGATAACCCATTTGCACTTGCGTCACTCCCCAAAAAAGAATTGTCAATCCCAAAGTTTTTATACGCTGAAGAATTAGAGGAATTATTTGAAGTTTCTGACATGGAAACACCGCTAGGTCAAAGGAATCAAGCATTATTAGAGTTGATGTATGCGACTGGGATCCGTGTGAGTGAATGTATCAATTTACAACTTACCGATATTGACTTCGCAGTGGGAACGATTTTAGTGATGGGAAAAGGAAAAAAACAAAGGTATATTCCGTTCGGAAGTTATGCGCAAGATGCTTTAATTACTTATATAGAGAACGGGAGAAAACAGTTAGCTAACAAGACTGAAGAACATTCTCATATGGTATTTTTAAATGCGAAAGGTACGCCGCTAACAAGTCGGGGTGTACGTTATGTATTAAACGAACTCATTAAGAAGGCTTCATTGACAATGCGGATAAGTCCCCATATGTTAAGGCATACATTTGCTACACACATGTTAGATGAGGGGGCGGATTTACGTACTGTACAAGAGCTGTTAGGTCATGAAAATTTGTCGACGACACAAATTTATACGCATGTCTCTAAAGAAAGATTGCGTTCTGTTTACATGAAGCATCACCCGCGGGCATAAATTGCTTTTAAAGCTATAAAAACATATAAAGGAGTTTTTTCTATGGGAAATTTCCACGCTACAACGATATTTGCAGTTCATCATAATGGAGAATGTGCAATGGCTGGAGATGGTCAGGTGACAATGGGAAATGCTGTTGTAATGAAACATACAGCTCGTAAAGTTCGCAGACTTTTCCAAGGTAAAGTTTTAGCTGGTTTTGCAGGTTCAGTTGCTGACGCATTTACTCTTTTTGAAATGTTTGAAGGGAAATTAGAAGAGTATAATGGCAACTTGCAGCGTGCTGCTGTTGAAATGGCAAAACAATGGCGTGGCGATAAAATGTTACGTCAGCTAGAAGCGATGCTCATTGTCATGGATAAAACAACTATGCTCCTTGTTTCAGGTACAGGAGAAGTGATTGAACCGGATGATGGTATTTTAGCAATTGGATCTGGTGGGAATTATGCACTTTCTGCAGGTCGTGCTTTAAAGCAATATGCAAGTGAACACTTAACAGCGAAACAAATTGCGAAAGCGAGTTTAGAGATTGCTGGCGATATTTGTGTTTATACGAACCACAACATAATTGTTGAAGAATTGTAGAATCGTAAGGGAGGCATTTTATATGCATTTACATTTTACTCCGCGCCAAATTGTGGAAAAATTAGATCAATACATCATCGGTCAAAAAGATGCAAAGAAAGCGGTTGCTGTAGCGTTGAGAAATCGATACCGTCGCAGTAAATTAGCTGAAAATTTACGTGATGAAATAGCACCTAAAAATATTTTGATGATTGGACCGACAGGTGTTGGGAAAACAGAGGTAGCACGACGAATGGCGAAACTCGTTGGAGCACCTTTTATTAAGGTTGAAGCTACGAAATTTACAGAAGTTGGATATGTAGGTAGAGATGTAGAGTCGATGGTGCGTGACCTTGTGGAAACGTCAGTTCGCATCGTGAAAGAAGAAATGGTAGTGAAAGTTCAAGATAAAGCAGAAGAGCAAGCGAATCAACGTCTTGTTGAAATTTTAGTGCCGAGTCCGGAGAAGCAATCTGGATTTAAAAACCCGTTAGAAATGCTTTTTGGCGGCGCTCAAAATTCGAATCAAACATCTGATGCACAGGAAGATGCTGAAATCGAAAAGAAACGTCTAGACGTAGAAAAAAAGCTTGCTGCAGGACTTCTTGAAGAAGAAATTGTATCGATTGAAGTGACAGAGCAGCAGTCTTCAATGTTTGATATGTTACAAGGAACTGGTATGGAACAAATGGGGATGAATTTCCAAGATGCATTAGGAAGTTTTATGCCGAAAAAAACGAAAAAACGTAAACTTTCTGTAAAAGAAGCGAGAAAACTCTTGACAAATGAAGAGGCACAGCGCTTAATTGATATGGATGAAGTTACACAAGAGGCTGTTTATCGTGCTGAACAGCTCGGGATTATTTTTATCGATGAAATTGACAAAATTGCTGGTAAGCAGTCGAATAGCGTAGATGTATCACGTGAAGGTGTGCAACGTGACATTTTGCCAATTGTAGAAGGGTCGAATGTTGCGACAAAATATGGATCAGTAAAAACGGATTATATTTTATTCGTTGCAGCTGGAGCGTTCCATATGTCTAAACCGTCGGATTTAATTCCGGAATTGCAAGGGAGATTTCCGATTCGAGTAGAATTAACAAAATTATCGACAGATGATTTTGTTAAAATATTAATCGAGCCTGACAATGCGCTAATTAAACAATATATGGCATTATTAGCGACTGAAGGTATAGAAATTGAATTTTCAGACGAAGCTATTCGTAAGATTGCTGAGATTGCTTATCAAGTTAATCAGGATACAGATAATATTGGAGCAAGAAGACTTCATACGATTATGGAGAAACTCCTTGAAGATTTATCGTTTGAAGCATCTGAAATTACGTTAGAGAAAATAACGATAACACCTCAATACGTTGAGGAGAAATTAGCAACAATTGCTAAGAATAAAGATGTGAGCCAGTTTATTTTGTAATAGTGTCATCAGGTGACTCGCCCTAGTTTCCAAGTGATGAAAAAATATGTAAGTAACATGTAGGAGGAACTTTTGAAATGGAATTATTAGCAAAAACAAGAAAATTAAATGCGTTATTACAGAGCGCAGCAGGGAAGCCTGTAAACTTTAGAGAAATGTCTGACACAATGTGTGAAGTAATTGAAGCAAACGTGTTCGTTGTAAGTCGCCGTGGTAAATTACTAGGATATGCTATTCACCAACAAATTGAGAACGAACGTATGAAGCAAATGCTAGCGGAGCGTCAATTCCCAGAGGAGTATACGCAAAGTTTATTCAATGTTACAGAAACATCTTCAAATTTAGGTGTGGATAGTGCTTACACAGCATTCCCGGTAGAAAACAGTGAATTATTCGGTCAAGGTTTAACTACAATCGTACCAATCGTTGGTGGCGGTGAGCGTCTAGGTACATTAGTATTAGCTCGTCTTGGTCAAGAGTTCTTAGATGATGATTTAATCCTTGCTGAGTACAGCTCAACTGTTGTAGGTATGGAAATCTTACGTGAAAAAGCAGAAGAAATCGAAGAGGAAGCACGTAGTAAAGCTGTTGTTCAAATGGCAATCAGCTCATTATCTTACAGTGAGTTAGAAGCGATTGAGCACATCTTCGAAGAATTAAATGGAACAGAAGGTTTACTTGTTGCAAGTAAAATTGCTGATCGCGTAGGGATTACTCGTTCTGTAATCGTAAATGCACTACGTAAATTAGAAAGTGCTGGTGTTATTGAGTCTCGTTCTTTAGGTATGAAAGGAACATACATTAAAGTGCTAAACGACAAGTTTTTACAAGAACTTGCTAAATTAAAAACAAACTAATTTATAAAAAACTCTCCTCGGTTGAGGAGAGTTTTTTGCTTTGTAAGAGGTTGATGTTGCTTATGTGAAGCATCATGGCAATGTTCTTTTAGAAACTATTAAATGAATGTCACCCCCTTGCTTAAAGAAAGTGAAGATTGGGAATACTAGAATTCGAGCATGGAAAAAAGAAAGTTTTACATTGTTCGCATTTTCGACTTGATTGTAATATTTCAGTATGATATAGTAAGCAGTGGTGTCAGTACAAAGTACACACGTTTACTGATTTAAGTGTTGGTGCTACGTTTGTAGTTTCGCTTAGAGTTGAAGTAAACGGAGGATATCAAAAACCATTTAGGAGGAACTAAATTATGTCAGTAATTTCTATGAAGCAATTGCTTGAAGCTGGTGTTCATTTCGGACATCAAACTCGTCGTTGGAACCCAAAAATGAAGCGTTACATTTTCACAGAGCGTAACGGTATCTACATCATCGACTTACAAAAAACTGTGAAAAAAGTTGAGGAAGCTTACAGAACGATGCGCGACATCGCTGCTGAAGGTGGAGACATCTTATTCGTAGGTACTAAAAAACAAGCACAAGAAGCTATTAAAGAAGAAGCAACTCGTGCTGGTATGTACTTCGTTAACCAACGTTGGTTAGGTGGAACTTTAACAAACTTCCAAACAATCCAAAAGCGTATCAAGCGTCTTAAAGACATCGAAAGAATGCAAGAAGATGGTACTTTCGAAGTACTTCCTAAGAAAGAAGTTGTTCAACTTAAAAAAGAGTTAGAGCGTCTTGAGAAATTCTTAGGCGGTATTAAAGATATGAAAGGTCTTCCAAGTGCATTATTCGTAGTAGACCCTCGTAAAGAGCGTATTGCAGTTGCTGAAGCACGCAAATTACACATTCCAATCATCGGTATCGTTGATACAAACTGTGATCCAGACGAAATCGATCACGTTATCCCAGCAAACGATGATGCAATTCGTGCTGTAAAACTTCTTACATCTAAAATGGCAGACGCGATCCTTGAAGCAAAACAAGGTGAAGAAACTGTTACTGCGTAACAAATTTGGAAAGGTGATAAGGGGTTCGGCCTTTTATCACCTTTTTTAAGGTATAAACACCTTTTTAAAAGGTATAAATACATATTTTAGGAGGATGAAAAACATGGCAATCACTGCACAAATGGTAAAAGAACTTCGTGAAAAAACAGGCGCAGGTATGATGGACTGCAAAAAAGCTTTAACTGAAACTAATGGCGACATGGAGAAAGCAATTGACTTCTTACGTGAAAAAGGTATTGCGAAAGCTGCTAAAAAAGCAGACCGTATCGCTGCTGAAGGTTTAACTTTCATCGAAACAAACGGTAACGAAGGTTTAATCTTAGAATTAAACTCTGAAACTGATTTCGTTGCGAAAAACGAAGGTTTCCAAGCATTAATTAAAGAATTAGCTGCTCACTTATTAGCTAACAAACCAGCTAACATTGAAGAAGCTATGGCTCAAACAATCGAAGGCGGCAAAACAGTAGAAGAGCACATCAACGAAGCAATCGCTAAAATTGGTGAAAAACTTACACTTCGTCGTTTCGAAATCGTATCAAAAACTGATGCTGATGCATTTGGCGCTTACCTACACATGGGTGGACGTATTGGTGTATTAACAGTTCTTGAAGGTTCTACTGACGAAGCAGCTGCTAAAGATGTAGCAATGCACATCGCAGCAGTTAACCCTAAATACATCGACCGCGATGCTGTAACAGCTGAAGAAGTTGAGCATGAGCGTCAAGTATTAACACAACAAGCTTTAAACGAAGGCAAGCCTGAAAAAATCGTTGCAAAAATGGTTGAAGGCCGTCTTGGCAAATTCTTCGAAGAAATTTGCTTACTTGACCAAGCGTTCGTTAAAAACCCTGATATGAAAGTTCGTCAGTTCGTTGAGTCTAAAGGCGGAACATTAAAAGGATTCGTTCGCTATGCTGTTGGTGAAGGTATCGAAAAACGCGAAGACAACTTTGCTGAAGAAGTAATGAACCAAGTAAAAGGTAGCAACTAATACAGATTAGGGAACACTTTGTGTTCCCTTTTTTAAAATAAAGATGTAAGCAATTGGAGGTTCATTATGAGTAAACCGAAATATAATCGTGTCGTATTAAAGCTAAGCGGAGAAGCGTTAGCTGGCGAACAAGGATTTGGAATTAACCCAGCTGTTATTAAATCAGTTGCGGAACAAGTGAAGGAAATTGCAGAACTTGATGTAGAAGTTGCTGTTGTTGTTGGTGGCGGAAACATTTGGCGTGGAAAAATCGGAAGTGAAATGGGAATGGATCGTGCTGGAGCAGATTACATGGGTATGTTAGCAACAGTTATGAACTCATTAGCTCTTCAAGATAGCTTAGAGAACATTGGCATTCAAACTCGTGTCCAAACTTCGATCGAAATGCGTCAGGTTGCAGAGCCTTACATTCGTCGTAAAGCAGTTCGTCACCTAGAGAAAAAACGTGTTGTGATCTTTGCCGCAGGTACAGGTAACCCGTACTTCTCTACAGACACAACGGCAGCATTACGTGCAGCAGAAATCGAAGCGGACGTTATTTTAATGGCGAAAAATAATGTGGATGGCGTATATAGTGCGGATCCATCTATTGACCCAACAGCTACAAAATACGAAACACTTACTTACTTAGATGTATTAAAAGAAGGTTTAGGTGTAATGGATTCTACAGCTTCTTCTTTATGTATGGATAACGATATTCCATTAATTGTATTCTCGGTTATGGAAAAAGGTAACATTAAACGTGCCGTTTTAGGCGAAAATATTGGAACAGTTGTAAGGGGGAAATAAATATGGGACAACAAGTATTGAAATCTTCAAATGAAAAAATGGAAAAAGCAGTTGCAGCTTATTCTCGTGAATTAGCAACAGTTCGCGCTGGTCGTGCAAGCTCATCTGTATTAGATAAGGTACAAGTTGATTACTATGGTGCACCAACACCAGTTGTGCAATTAGCGAACATTACAGTTCCAGAAGCACGTTTACTTGTAATTCAGCCTTATGATAAAACTTCTATCGGTGATATCGAAAAAGCAATTTTAAAAGCAGATTTAGGCTTAAACCCTTCTAATGATGGAACTGTAATTCGTATTGCATTCCCTGCATTAACAGAAGAGCGTCGCCGTGATCTTGTTAAAGTTGTGAAAAAATATGCTGAAGAAGCAAAAGTTGCTGTTCGTAACGTACGTCGTGACGGTAACGATGATCTTAAGAAGCTTGAAAAAGCTGGCGATATTACAGAAGATGATTTAAGAGGATATACTGAAGATATCCAAAAAGAAACAGATAAATATATTGCAAAAGTTGACGAAATCGCAAAAAACAAAGAAAAAGAAATCATGGAAGTGTAATAGCGATAACTTCGCAAATATGACCCTCTTCTTAAGGGGGTCTTTTTACACTTTTAGGCATACGTCTGCTTGTTGGAGGGTATGAATGATGTTTAAAAACTTTCCTTTTTTTAAAGGTAAAAAGGACACATCGTTTGATCATCTCGTTGAAGAAGTGAAAAAAGGATATATCCCAGAACATATTGCCATCATTATGGATGGCAATGGAAGATGGGCAAAGAGGAGAGCGATGCCTCGTATTGCGGGACATCATGAAGGCATGCAAGTTGTAAAGAAAATTACAAAATTTGCAAGTAAACTTAATGTGAAAGTATTAACTCTCTATGCTTTTTCAACTGAGAACTGGAAAAGACCGAAAAAGGAAGTTGATTATTTAATGAAGCTTCCAGAAGAATTTCTAGGTACATTTTTACCAGAATTGATTGAAGAAAACGTACAAGTCCGAGTAATAGGGCAACAAGATCGTCTTCCTACGCATACACGCAGAGCGATGGAGAAGGCCATGGAAGATACGAAAGAGAATACGGGATTAATTCTTAATTTCGCGTTAAACTATGGAAGTCGAGATGAAATCGTTTCTGCTGTGCAACATATGATGAAAGATAGTGAGGAAGGGAAAATTCGTGCTGAAGAAATAAGTGAAGAAATGATTTCTTCGTACTTAATGACGAGTTCTTTACCCGATCCAGAGTTGTTAATTCGTACAAGCGGAGAGCTACGTATTAGTAATTTCATGTTATGGCAAATTGCTTATTCGGAATTTTGGTTTACAGATGTGTATTGGCCAGACTTTACCGAAGAACATTTGCTAAATGCAATTACAGACTTTCAGCATAGAGGGCGCAGATTCGGAGGCGTGTAGAAAGAGAGGGTTTGGTAGTGAAACAGAGAATTATTACTGGAGTGGTTGCTGCCGCGCTATTCATTCCCATCGTAATTTACGGTGGCGTGCCTTTTACGGTTTTAGTGTATGCACTTGCTTCTATAGGTTTATATGAATTAATTCGTATGAATAAGCTTACGCTTATTTCAGTACCAACAGTTTTAGCTGCAATATTATTGTGGATTATTTTAATTCCAAGTAGTGCATCAGAACTGTTTACGTGGATTGGATTAGGTAAATTAGAAATCACATTTGTGATTGTTTTATTACTTTTATCATATACGGTCCTTTCTAAGAATACATTTACTTTTGACCATGCTTCATTTTTACTGATGGCAACGACATATGTTGCAATGGGATTCTTATATTTAAATGAAACAAGAATATTAGGAATTAAATATGTGTTTTGCGCATTATTTGTTATATGGGCTACTGATTCAGGCGCATATTTCGTAGGGAAAGCAATAGGAAAAAGAAAATTGTGGCCAGAAATTAGTCCAAATAAAACGATTGAAGGTTCATTAGGCGGAATTGTTTGTGGAATTGTTGTTGCACTTGTGTACAATATGTTCTTCCCGGTTGAAGCGAATGTATGGATTTTAATCGTTCTGACGATTATCATTTCTATTTTTGGACAAATTGGTGATTTAGTGCAATCTGCATTTAAACGCCATTATGGTGTAAAGGATTCAGGTACAATTTTACCTGGACATGGTGGTATATTAGATCGAACAGATAGTTGGTTATTTGTTTTACCAATTCTCTACTTTTTATTACAATATAATTAATAAATGAACGAGGGGTTGGAATCATGAAAAACATAAGTTTATTAGGTGCAAGCGGATCAATCGGTACACAAACTCTAGATGTATTACGCTCGCACCCAGACCAATTCCGTCTCGTTGCTTTTTCTGTAGGGAAAAACATTGACTACGCAGTAAAGGTAATTCAAGAATTTTCTCCGCAAATCGTCTCTGTGCAAAGAGAAGAAGATGTTTTAAAATTACAAGCTGTTTCTGGTAATACAAAAATTGTATATGGTAGTGAAGGTCTTTTAGAAGTAGCATTACATCCAGATGCAGAGATTGTAGTAAATGCTGTTGTAGGTAGTGTAGGGTTGTTACCAACACTGCGTGCAATTGAGGCGAAAAAAACAATTGGAATTGCAAACAAAGAAACGTTAGTAACTGCAGGGCATCTTGTAATGGAAGCGGCACGAAAACATAATGTTTCGTTACTTCCAGTAGATAGTGAACATTCAGCTATTTTTCAATGCTTGAATGGTGAAAATGAAAAAAGAATTTCTCGACTAATTATAACGGCTTCAGGTGGAAGTTTCCGTGATAAAACGAGGGATGAATTGCATCATGTGACCGTAGAAGATGCGCTTCGACATCCAAACTGGTCAATGGGTTCGAAAATTACAATTGATTCTGCTACAATGATGAATAAGGGACTAGAAGTAATTGAAGCACATTGGCTTTTTGGTATCCCTTACGAGCAAATTGATGTTGTTTTACATAAAGAAAGTATTATCCATTCTATGGTTGAATTTGAAGATCGTAGTGTAATGGCGCAGCTTGGCTCACCTGATATGCGAGTACCAATTCAATACGCACTTACATATCCTGACAGATTACCTCTTTCAGACACAAAACAGTTAAATTTATGGGAAATGGGAACATTGCATTTTGAGAAAATGAACCAAGAACGTTTCCGTTGCCTACGTTTTGCGTATGAAGCTGGAAAAGCAGGTGGAAGTATGCCAGCTGTAATGAATGCAGCCAATGAAATAGCTGTTGAAGCTTTTTTACAAAAGAGAATTGGTTTCTTAACAGTGGAAGACCTCATTGAAAAAGCAATGAACCATCACAATGTTATTGCGCGACCGAGCTTAGAGGAAATTTTGGAAATTGATGCAGCCACAAGACGGTTTGTGATGGAACAAATTTAGCAAAGGTGGTTATGGAATTGGATACAGCGATTGCCTTTATATTAATTTTCGGTGCACTCGTATTTTTCCATGAGCTAGGACATCTATATTTCGCAAAAAGAGCAGGTATTTTATGCCGCGAGTTTGCAATTGGTTTTGGTCCGAAAATATTCTCATTTGAAAAGAATGAAACGGTGTATACGATTCGATTACTGCCCCTTGGTGGCTATGTAAGAATGGCTGGCGAGGATGCAGACACAGTTGAGTTAAAGCCCGGCAAAAAGGTTGGCCTTGTACTAAATGAAAAAGACGAAGTTGTGAAATTAGTTTTTGATGGGTATGAAAAGTATCCAAATGTTCGTGTCATTGAAGTCGAACAAGCTGATTTAGAGCATAATCTAACAATTTCGGGCTATGAAGAGTACGAGGAAGAGCTTCAAACGTTCCGTGTGAATGAAAAGGCTCGTATTATTACTGCGGGAGAAGAAATTCAAATCGCTCCGTATAATAGACAATTCGGCTCAAAAAAACTGGGGCAACGCGCTTTAACAATCTTTGCGGGTCCTGCAATGAACTTCATTTTAGCATTTGTTATTTTTGTGATTCTTGGATTTGTACAAGGGGTTCCCGTTGACAAACCAATGGTCGGAAAAGTGATGGAGAATAGTGCAGCACAGCAAGCTGGATTAAAAGAAAATGATACAATTCAAGCAATTGATGGGAAAAACACAAGTACATGGAAAGATGTTGTAAATATTGTACGTGAAAACCCAAATAAAGAAATTACGTTACAGGTAAAGCGTGATAGTGAACAGCTTAATGTGAAAGTAACGCCAACACTCGATAAAGAAGGAAAAGACGAAGTTGGTAGAATTGGTGTTTACTCTCCTGTAGAGAAAACAGTAATGGGTTCTATTAAATCAGGATTTGAACAAACGTACCAATGGACGAAATTAATTTTTGAGTCTCTTGTGAAATTAGTAACTGGTCAATTTTCTATTAATGAGTTGTCAGGTCCAGTAGGGATTTATAATCTAACGGATCAAGTCGTAGATTATGGATTTACGCGTGTACTAAGTTTAGCGGCAGTTTTAAGTATTAATCTTGGTTTATTTAATTTATTACCAGTTCCAGCTTTAGATGGTGGACGTTTATTCTTCTTCTTAATTGAAGCGTTACGAGGGAAACCAATTGACCGTCAAAAAGAAGGAATGGTTCACTTTATTGGTTTTGCATTATTAATGTTACTTATGTTAGTTGTAACATGGAATGACATTCGTAAGTTTTTCTTGTAAAATAAAGTGAAACTTATAATGAAATAGAGCTCGTAGAATAAAATCCCTCACCTAACTCGAGGTGAGGGGTTTTACTGCGTGTAAGAGTAAAATGAAGAGGTGCGAATAAATGAAACAAAGTATGGTATTCAGTCCTACATTACGTGAAGTTCCAGCTGATGCTGAAATTAAGAGTCATCAACTATTACTTCGTGCAGGTTTTATGCGTCAAAATGCTTCTGGTATTTATAGTTTTCTACCATTTGGTTTAAAAGTACTACACAAAGTAGAACGTATCGTTCGAGAAGAAATGGAGCGTGCAGGAGCTGTAGAATTATTAATGCCGGCTATGCAAGCTGCAGAATTATGGCAAGAGTCAGGCCGTTGGTATTCTTACGGATCTGAATTAATGCGTATGAAAGATCGTAACTCTCGTGAATTTGCATTAGGAGCTACACACGAAGAAGTAATTACTGATCTTGTACGTGATGAAGTAAAATCATATAAAAAATTGCCGTTAACATTATATCAAATTCAAACAAAGTTCCGTGATGAACAAAGACCTCGTTTTGGTTTATTACGTGGAAGAGAGTTTCTGATGAAAGATGCATACTCTTTCCACGCTACGCAAGAGAGCTTAGATGAAGTGTATGATCGTTTATATAAAGCATACTCTAATATTTTTGCTCGTTGTGGTTTGAATTTCCGTGCGGTTATTGCTGACTCTGGAGCAATGGGTGGAAAAGATACACATGAATTTATGGTGTTATCTGATGTTGGGGAAGATACAATCGCTTACTCTGATACATCTGATTATGCAGCGAACATCGAAATGGCTCCTGTTGTAGATTCGTATACAAAGAGTGACGAAGAAGAAAAGGCACTTGAAAAAGTAGCAACACCAGATCAAAAGGCTATTGAAGAAGTATCTGCATTCTTAAACATTGCAGCGGAAAAGTGCATTAAGTCTATGGTATTTAAAGTAGATGAGAAATTAGTAGTTGTACTTGTTCGTGGTGATCATGAAGTAAACGATGTAAAAGTGAAAAATGTATACGGCGCTTCAGTTGTTGAACTTGCTTCTCATGAAGAAGTAAAAGCGTTATTAAATTGTGAAATTGGTTCATTAGGACCGATTGGTGTGACAGGCGATGTAGACATTATTGCTGACCATGCTGTAGCATCAATTGTAAACGGATGTTCAGGAGCGAATGAAGAAGGATTCCATTATGTAAATGTAAATCCAGAACGTGACTTTAAAGTAAGTCAATATACAGATTTACGCTTCATCCAAGAAGGAGACCAATCTCCAGATGGAAACGGAACAATTCTTTTCGCACGCGGAATTGAAGTTGGTCATGTATTCAAATTAGGAACTCGCTATAGTGAAGCGATGAACGCAACGTTCCTAGATGAAAATGGGAAAACACAATCACTTATTATGGGTTGTTACGGCATTGGTGTATCTCGTACGGTGGCAGCCATTGCAGAGCAGTTTAATGATGAGAATGGTTTAGTTTGGCCTAAAGCTGTAGCACCATTCCATGTGCATGTAATTCCAGTAAATATGAAATCTGATGCACAACGTGAAATGGGTGAAAATATCTACAGCTCATTACAAGAGCAAGGATACGAAGTATTACTAGATGATCGTGCAGAACGTGCAGGCGTTAAATTTGCAGATGCAGATTTATTCGGTCTTCCAGTTCGTGTTACAGTTGGTAAAAAAGCAGATGAAGGCATTGTAGAAGTGAAAGTACGTGCTACAGGCGAATCTGAAGAAGTGAAAGTAGAAGAACTTCAAACATATATTGCTAATATTTTAAAATAAGAAGAGGTACCTCGTTACGAGGTACCTTCTCTTTCTTTGTAAACGTATTTTATAAAAGAAGAAAGGAGAAATCTTTCTTTGTAGTACGTTTCAATTTATAATAGCAAATGGAAGGAGAGTGCTTATGTCATTAACAAATGAACAACAAGAGCGATTTCAAATCTTGCTCCAACAGTTGCAAATACCAGAAGACCTTATAAATCAATATTTACATGGTGGTGGTATTGAAAGGCTAGTTATTGATAAAGCGAATAAAAGTTGGCATTTTGATTTACAAGTGCCACGTATTTTGCCGACAGAATTATATGAATTGCTAGAAACAAAGCTTAAGCAATCATTTTCTCATATTGCAAGAACAACATTTGCATTAGAAGCAGAGAATAAACAGTTTACAGAAGAAGAAGTGAGGGCGTATTGGCCGCTTTGTACGGAACGAATTACATTTTCACCTATGTTTGCGTACTTAAAAAAACAACTTCCGCAGGTGAATGGCGTGAAGTTGCTAATAAATGTGAATAATGATCTGGAATCTACTGCATTAAAGAAAAACGTTGCGAAACCAGTAGGTGATCAATATGAAGCTTTTGGATTTCCGCGTTTTCAGTTAGATACACATATAAAGCAAAATACAGAAGAAATGCAAAAGTTTCGTGAGCAAACTCAGCAAGAAGACCGCGAACGTGTAATACAAGCTATGGAAGAAATGGCGAAGAAGCAAGCTGAAGAAAGCAGCGTTGTACATGAAGGACCGGTTGTACTTGGGTATCTTATTAAGCCAGATGAAGAGATTACACCGATGCGAGAAATTCAAGATGAAGAAAGAAGAAAAACAGTTCAAGGGTATGTCTTCCATGTAGAAACAAAAGAGCTTCGTAGTGGACGTACGTTATTAACTTTAAAAATAACAGATTATACGGATTCTATTATGATAAAAATGTTCTCACGTGACAAAGAAGATATTCCGATGCTGCAATCCTTGAAAAAAGGAATGTGGGTGAAAGCACGTGGTTCTGTTCAAAATGATACATTCGTTCGAGATTTAGTAATGATTGCAAATGATATAAATGAAATAACAGGACCGTCTCGTAAAGATAAAGCGCCAGAAGGCGAAAAACGTGTAGAGCTGCACCTTCACACACCGATGAGCCAAATGGATGCTGTTACTCCTGTTTCTAAGCTTGTTGCTCAAGCAGGGAAATGGGGGCATGAGGCAATTGCAGTTACAGATCACGCCGTTGCTCAGTCTTTCCCAGAAGCATACTCTGCGGGTAAGAAGGCTGGGGTTAAAGTTATATACGGTGTAGAGGCAAATTTAGTTAATGATGGTGTACCGATAGCATATAACGAAGCACATCGTCTACTTGCAGATGAAACGTATGTTGTTTTCGACGTTGAGACGACAGGTTTATCGGCTGTATATGATACAGTGATTGAGTTAGCGGCTGTAAAAGTAAAAGGTGGCGAAATCATCGATCGCTTTGAATCTTTCGCAAATCCCCATCAACCATTATCTGCGACAATTATTGAATTGACAGGGATTACAGATGATATGTTAACTGATGCACCAGAAGTGGACGAAGTATTTAAAAAGTTTGAGGAATGGATGGGTGACCATACTCTTGTTGCTCATAACGCAAGCTTTGATATGGGATTCATTAACGTAGGCTTTAAAAAGGCAGGGCTAGAAAAAACGAAAAACCCAGTTATTGATACGTTAGAACTTGCACGGTTCTTATTCCCAGAAATGAAAAATCATCGATTAAATACGATGTGTAAAAAGCTCGATATTGAATTAACACAACATCACCGTGCGATTTATGATACAGAAGCAACGGGATATTTACTTGTGAAAATGTTAAAAGATGTGATTGAAAAGGGATTTGAATATCACGATCAATTAAACGATAGTATGGGACAAGGGGATGCATATAAACGAGGGCGCCCAAGTCATATGACATTACTTGCTACATCAGACGTTGGATTGAAGAATTTATATAAACTTGTTTCATATTCTCATCTTAATTACTTTTACCGTGTACCACGTGTGCCACGATCACTATTAAAAAAATATCGTGAAGGTATTATAGTTGGAACGGCTTGTGATAAAGGTGAAGTGTTTGAAGCGATGATGCAAAAAGCACCTGAAGAAGTAGAAGAAATTGCACAGTTTTATGATTATATTGAGGTTATGCCTCCAGAGGTGTTACGTCATTTAGTAGAACGTGAACTTGTTAGAGATGAGGGACAATTAAAAACAATTATTTCTAACTTAGTAAAGCTAGGTGAGACGTTAGACAAACCAGTTGTTGCTACAGGGAACGTGCATTATTTAGACCCAGAGGATGCAATGTATCGTAAAATTTTAGTAAGTTCGCAGGGTGGAGCAAATCCATTAAATCGTCATTCATTACCGCCTGTACATTTCCGTACAACAGATGAAATGTTAGAGTGTTTTTCATTCTTAGGTGAAGACACAGCGAAAGAAATTGTTGTAACGAATACACAAAAGATTGCATCGTTAATTGGTGATGTTCATCCAGTAAAAGATGATTTATACACACCGAAGATTGAAGGTGCCGATGATGAAACGCGTGATATGAGTTATAAAATGGCGCGTAGCATTTATGGTGAAGAACTACCAGAAATTGTAGAAGCTCGTTTGGAAAAAGAATTGAAAAGTATTATTGGACATGGATTCGCCGTTATTTATTTAATTTCGCATAAGCTTGTGAAAAAATCGTTAGTCGACGGCTATCTAGTAGGTTCGCGTGGATCGGTAGGGTCATCATTTGTTGCAACGATGATGGAAATTACAGAAGTAAACCCATTACCACCACATTATGTATGTCCAAAGTGTAAGCAATCAGAATTCTTTAATGACGGTTCGGTTGGTTCTGGTTTTGACTTGCCAGATAAAGAATGTCCAACTTGTAATGTGTCATATGTAAAAGATGGACATGATATTCCGTTCGAAACATTCCTTGGATTTAAAGGAGATAAGGTGCCCGACATCGATTTGAACTTCTCTGGGGAATACCAACCACGTGCCCATAACTATACGAAAGTATTGTTTGGTGAAGATTATGTATATCGTGCTGGAACGATTGGTACGGTTGCAGAAAAAACTGCTTATGGGTATGTAAAAGGTTATGCAAATGATCATAATTTAACGATTCGAAATGCAGAGATTGATCGTTTAGTTTCAGGATGTACAGGAGTAAAGCGTACAACTGGACAGCATCCAGGCGGTATTATCGTTGTTCCTGATTACATGGACATCTTTGATTTTTCACCAATACAGTTTCCAGCGGATTCAATTGGGGCTGAGTGGAGAACAACGCACTTTGACTTCCACTCGATTCATGATAACTTATTGAAACTTGATATACTAGGACACGATGATCCGACCGTTATTCGTATGTTACAAGATTTAAGTGGTATTGATCCGAAAACAATCCCAACGGATGATCCAGAAGTAATGAAAATTTTCTCTGGCCCGGAATCATTAGGAGTAACCGAAGAGCAAATTAATTGTAAAACAGGTACACTTGGTATACCAGAGTTTGGGACGAAATTCGTAAGACAGATGTTAGAAGAGACAAAGCCAACAACATTCTCAGAGCTAGTCCAAATCTCTGGACTATCGCATGGTACTGACGTATGGCTCGGTAATGCAAACGAGTTAATTTATAACGGTACATGTACGCTAAGTGAAGTTATCGGTTGTCGTGATGACATCATGGTATATTTAATTTATCAAGGTTTAGATCCATCATTAGCTTTCAAAATTATGGAGTCGGTGCGTAAGGGTAAAGGCGTACCCGAAGAATGGGAAGAGGACATGAAAAATAACAATGTACCAGGTTGGTATATTGATTCATGTAAAAAGATTAAGTACATGTTCCCTAAAGCCCATGCGGCTGCTTATGTACTTATGGCTGTTCGTATTGCATACTTTAAAGTACACTTTGCACTTTTATTCTACGCGGCATATTTTACAGTTCGTGCAGATGATTTTGATGTAGAGGCGATGGCAAAAGGTTCAGCATCTATACGTGTAAAAATTGATGAAATTGCACAAAAAGGATTGGATGCAGCGCCGAAAGAGAAGAGTTTATTAACGGTACTAGAAATGACACTTGAAATGTGTGAGCGTGGATACTCATTCCAAAAGGTTGATTTATACCGCTCGCATGCAACTGAGTTTATTATTGATGGGGATACTTTAATTCCTCCATTTAATGCAGTGCCTGGTCTTGGTACAAACGCAGCATTAAGTATTGTGGAAGCGCGCAAAAATGGAGATTTCTTATCAAAAGAAGACTTACAGCAGCGAAGTAAGGTTTCAAAAACAATTATTGAGTATTTAGATAGCCAAGGTTGTTTAGGAGACTTACCGGATCAAAACCAATTATCGCTGTTCTAATAGGTAGGAAAAGTCTTTGCAAATCAATATTTGCTATGGTATACTATAAACCGAGATAACCATGTCATGTATATTTTGTGAAAAAGAGAGTGGGGAAACCCACTCTTTCGTGTTACTATCTACATTTTATTCGTGTAGATAGTAAAGACATTTCTGTCGTATATACATATTTTGTTACAAGTTTTACTTCTTAAATTTGGTAATACTAAGACAGATATTCCCTGCTTAACGGCAGGGGCTTTTGTTAGCTAACGAGAAAGAATAAGATAGACCGTCTTTATGAACGGGATCTTTTCTTGTAAATGGTACATGGCGGCAGGAAGGAGGCTGTTTATGGATAAGAAAGTCACAGAAGTTGTAGAAGCATTTGCGCAGCCGATCGTTGAAGAGTTAAATCTTGAACTTGTAGATGTAGAGTATGTGAAAGAAGGACAAGACTGGTTCTTACGCGTATTCATCGATTCTGAAAAGGGAGTCGACATTGAAGAATGCGGTGCGGTAAGTGAACGTTTAAGCGAAGCTTTAGATAAAGAGGATCCAATTCCTCACCTTTACTTTTTGGATGTATCATCTCCTGGAGCAGAACGCCCATTAAAGAAAGAGAAAGACTTCCAGCAAGCGGTAGGAAAACAAGTGGCAATTAAAACATATGAGCCGATTGATGGCGAAAAGATGTTTGAAGGAAAGTTACTTTCCTACGACGGTACTACAATTACACTACTATTAACAATTAAAACACGTAAAAAAGAAATCCAAATTCCAATGGATAAAGTTGCAAATGCGCGACTTGCTGTTACGTTTTAGTAAGAAGGGGGATCTTCATGAGCACTGAGTTGTTAGATGCTTTGCTCGTATTAGAGTCAGAAAAAGGTATTAGTAAAGATATTATTATTGATGCGATTGAAGCAGCATTAATCTCTGCTTATAAACGCAATTTTAACCAAGCACAAAACGTTCGTGTGAGCTTTAACCCACAAGTGGGAACAATTCAAGTTTTAGCACGTAAGGACGTTGTTGATAATGTGTTTGATCCACGTCTTGAAATCTCTGTAGAAGAGGCAAGACAAATTAATCCAAACTACCAAGATGGCGACGTACTAGAAATTGAAGTAACGCCAAAAGATTTTGGTCGTATTGCAGCGCAAACTGCAAAACAAGTTGTAACACAACGAGTTCGTGAAGCGGAACGTGGTGTTATTTATTCAGAATTTAGTGATCGTGAAGAAGACATTATGGTTGGTATTGTACAACGCCAAGATGCTCGTTTCATCTACGTAAGCTTAGGAAAAGTAGAAGCTTTATTACCTGTAAGTGAGCAAATGCCAAATGAGCAATATAAACCACATGATCGTATTCGCGTATTTATTACAAAAGTAGAAAAGACAACAAAAGGACCACAAATTTACGTATCACGTACACATCCTGGTCTTTTAAAACGTCTATTCGAAATGGAAGTTCCAGAAATTTATGATGGAACGGTAGAAATTCGCTCTGTAGCGCGCGAAGCAGGAGATCGTTCTAAAATCTCTGTGCATGCAGAAAACATCGATGTTGATCCAGTTGGTTCTTGCGTAGGACCGAAAGGACAACGTGTACAACGCGTTGTAGATGAGCTAAAAGGTGAAAAAATTGACATCGTTCGCTGGTCAAATGACCCAGTTGAATATGTTGCAAATGCTTTAAGCCCATCACAAGTTGTTAAAGTACTTGTAGATGAAGAAGAAAAAGCAACAACTGTTGTTGTTCCAGACCACCAGCTGTCATTAGCAATTGGTAAGCGTGGACAAAATGCGCGTCTTGCAGCTAAATTAACAGGCTGGAAAATTGATATTAAAAGTGAGTCTGATGCGAAACAACTTGGTATTGTGACAGAAGAAGATAGCGTAATCGCATTCGGATTCGATTCAGTTGAAGACGAAATCGAATAGAGGTGATGAGTATGAGCAATCGAAAAGTTCCGTTACGAAAATGTATTGCGACGCAAGAGATGAAATCAAAACGAGAGCTCGTTCGCATTGTTCGTTCCAAAGAGGGCGAAGTGTCTATTGATTTATCTGGAAAAAAATCAGGACGAGGTGCATATTTGTCAAAAGATAAAGAATGCATAATTCAAGCCCAAAAGAAAAACATTTTGGAACATCATCTAAAAGCGAAAATCGACAGTTCTCTGTACGAAGAGCTTCTTGAGCTTGTTGAGAAGGAGTCGAATTAAGTGTCCGATTGGAAATCGTTTTTAGGACTAGCAAATCGCGCTCGAAAACTCATTTCGGGTGAAGAACTCGTTTTAAAAGAAGTACGAAGTGGTAAAGCGAAGCTCGTATTGCTTTCTGAAGATGCGTCAGCGAACACTACAAAACGTATCACTGATAAAACGACGTACTACAACGTACCAATGAAAAAAGTCGAAAATCGACAACAATTAGGGCATGCGATTGGGAGAGACGAGCGAGTCGTTGTAGCTGTGTTAGATGAAGGCTTTGCGAAAAAGCTACGTAGCATGCTCGATACAAATTACCGGGGGTGAAGGTATGAGTAAAATTCGAGTACATGAATATGCAAAAAAAAATAATATCTCAAGTAAAGATCTTATGACAAAACTAAAAGAGATGAATATCGAGGTTTCGAATCATATGACAATGTTAGAAGATGAAGTAGTAAACAAATTAGATAATGAATATAACACTGGAGCGGAAAAACCTTCTGTTGCAGATGAGTTTGAAGTAGAAGAGAAAGTTGTTCGCAGTAAAAAGAACAGC
Organism: Bacillus cereus group sp. BfR-BA-01383; assembly: GCF_022663495.1. Lineage (NCBI taxonomy): Bacteria > Bacillati > Bacillota > Bacilli > Caryophanales > Bacillaceae > Bacillus > Bacillus cereus group sp. BfR-BA-01383. Next base: position 52,167 of record NZ_JAKUFP010000009.1, on the reverse strand, counting down.
AATAAGAAGAAGAAAAAAGGCAAAGGAACTGAAGACAAACGTCAAGATAACTTTGCTGGAAGACAACAAACGCAAATAGTAGAAACACCAGATAAAATTACTTTCGCTGGAAGCCTTACAGTAGGTGAACTTGCTAAAAAATTAAGCAAAGAGCCATCTGAAATTATTAAGAAGCTCTTCATGCTAGGAATTATGGCAACAATTAACCAAGATTTAGATAAAGATACAATTGAGTTAATTGCTACTGATTACGGTATTGAAGTAGAAGAAGAAGTAGTTGTAAGTGAAACTGAGTTTGAAACATTCATCGATGAGCAAGATGATGAAGAAAACTTAAGAGAGCGTCCAGCTGTTGTTACAATTATGGGACACGTTGACCATGGTAAAACAACATTACTTGACTCTATTCGTAACTCAAAAGTAACTGCTGGCGAAGCGGGTGGAATTACTCAGCATATCGGTGCATACCAAGTTGAAGTAAATGATAAGAAAATTACATTCTTAGATACTCCTGGTCACGCGGCATTTACAACAATGCGTGCTCGTGGTGCGCAAGTAACTGATATTACAATCCTTGTTGTTGCAGCTGATGACGGTGTTATGCCACAAACAGTTGAAGCGATTAGCCATGCGAAAGCAGCTGGAGTACCAATTATTGTTGCTGTGAATAAAATGGATAAACCAGCGGCGAATCCTGATCGTGTAATGCAAGAATTAACAGAATATGAATTAGTTCCAGAAGCTTGGGGCGGAGACACGATTTTCGTACCAATTTCTGCAATTCAAGGCGAAGGAATTGACAACTTGCTAGAAATGATTCTACTTGTAAGTGAAGTAGAAGAATATAAAGCAAATCCAAATCGTTATGCAACGGGTACTGTAATTGAAGCACAGCTTGATAAAGGTAAAGGAACTATCGCGACATTACTTGTTCAAAACGGTACGCTTCGAGTTGGAGATCCAATCGTTGTTGGAACTTCATTCGGACGTGTTCGTGCAATGGTAAGTGATATTGGTCGTCGAGTAAAAGTTGCTGGTCCATCAACTCCTGTTGAAATTACAGGTTTAAATGAAGTACCACAGGCTGGAGATCGTTTCATGGCATTCGCTGATGAGAAGAAAGCTCGTCAAATCGGTGAATCACGTGCACAAGAAGCGTTAGTTGCACAACGTGGTGAGAAATCTAAATTAAGCCTTGAAGATTTATTCCAACAAATCCAAGAGGGCGATGTAAAAGAAATCAACTTAATCGTAAAAGCAGATGTACAAGGTTCTGTTGAAGCGATGGCAGCATCACTTCGTAAAATTGATGTTGAAGGCGTAAAAGTTAAAATCATTCACACTGGTGTAGGTGCGATTACAGAATCTGATATTATTTTAGCTTCTGCATCTAATGCAATTGTAATTGGATTTAACGTACGTCCAGATGTGAACGCGAAGCGTACAGCTGAATTAGAGAACGTTGATGTTCGTTTACACCGCATTATCTATAAAGTAATCGAAGAAATTGAATCAGCAATGCAAGGTATGCTTGATCCAGAATTCGAAGAAAAAGTAATCGGTCAAGCGGAAGTTCGTCAAACATTCAAGGTAACAAAAGTGGGAACAATCGCAGGTTGTTACGTAATAGACGGTAAAATTACACGTGATAGTGGCGTTCGTATTATCCGCGATGGTGTAGTAATTTTCGAAGGACAACTTGATACGTTAAAACGTTTCAAAGACGACGTAAAAGAAGTTGCACAAAACTATGAGTGTGGTATTACAATTGAGAGATATAATGACCTTAAAGAAGGGGACATCATTGAAGCATACGTTATGGAAGAAGTGAAGCGATGATTGTCGCTTCACTCTCATTCGAGTGTATGATTTACGATGTACATTCTTTAAAAGAGAAACGGGCAATTTTGCAACGAGTGCTAACTCGTGTGAAGCAGCGTTATAACGTAGCTGTTTCAGAAGTAGGGCATCAAGATGTATGGCAACGTACAGAAATTGCGATTGTTTCCGTATCCTCAAATCGTGTTATCTGTGAAAAAGAAATGAATCGTGTACTTGAGTACATCGATTCATTTCCTGAAATTGAACGTACGATAACACAATTGGAATGGTATTGAATGAGGTGAAGAGTTATGAAATTACGTGCAAACCGTGTAGGCGAGCAAATGAAAAAAGAATTAGGCGACATCATCAGTCGTAAAATTAAAGACCCACGTATCGGATTTGTTACAGTAACAGATGTACAAGTGAGTGGAGATTTACAAATTGCTACAGTGTATATTTCTGTTTTAGGTGATGAAGAACAGAAAGAAAGTACATTAAAAGGTTTAGCGAAGGCAAAAGGCTTCATTCGTTCAGAAATTGGCCAACGTATTCGTCTGCGTAAAACACCGGAAATTTCCTTTGAATTTGATGAGTCTATCGGATATGGTCATCGAATTGATACACTTTTACATGAAATTAATAAAGACGGTAAACGTGAAGAATAATGGATAGACATTTGTCTATCCATTTTTTCAATGCAAAATAAATTTTGGATATTTACTATGAAAGAATTCTGATGAGGTGAACATATATGGAAGGTGTAGTATTATTACATAAGCCAAAAGGCATGACGTCGCATGATTGTGTATTTAAATTAAGAAAGATATTGCGAGAAAAGAGAATTGGTCATACGGGAACATTAGATCCAGATGTAACGGGCGTATTACCGATTTGTGTTGGTAGAGCAACGAAGATTGCACAATTTCTAACGAGTGAGACGAAAACATATGAAGGTGAAGTGACATTAGGGTTTTCAACAACAACTGAAGATGCTTCTGGTGAAGTTGTTGAAACAAAAAATGTTGACCGTGTTATTACTCGTAAGGAAGTAGAGCGAGTTCTTGCGGAATTAACAGGTACGATCGAACAAATGCCACCTATGTTCTCAGCTGTAAAGGTTAACGGAAAAAAATTATATGAATATGCGAGAGCTGGACAAGAAGTTGAGCGACCTGTACGCACAATAACAATTCATGAATTTGTTTTATTAGACGATAGAGAAGTATTTGAGGGAGAAAATATTTCATTCCGTTTCCGCGTAACGTGTAGTAAAGGGACATATGTAAGAACACTAGCAGTAATGATTGGGGAAAAACTTGGTTTTCCATCACATATGTCTCACCTTGTAAGAACAGCATCGGGTGAATTTTTATTAGAAGATTGCATATCATTTGAAGAAATTGAAGAAAACGTGCAAAATGGAACAGTAGAGTCTATCTTCATTTCAATTGATGAAGCGTTAAGTAAGTTTCCAAAAATGGTCGTAGATGAAAAGCAAGCAGAGAAAATAAAAAATGGTATGTTCTTAAAGAATGAATTAGAAATAACAGCCCCATTTATTACAGTATTTGATAATAATAATCGCTGCTTAGCAATTTATGAGCATCACCCAAAACACCCTGGTATGCTAAAGCCAATGAAAGTACTTGTGAATAATCAAGAACTAAAGCTATAATGAATTATTGGAAGGATTATTACAGAAAAAGGTGAATTCAAGCGTGAAACTTATTCATTTAACTCATCCACATGAACAAAATAAATTAGAATTACCACCCACTGTAATGGCATTAGGGTTTTTTGATGGCATTCACTTAGGACATCAATGTGTGATTCGAACTGCGAAACAAATAGCGGATGAACGGGGATATAAAAGTGCAGTTATGACATTTCATCCTCATCCATCTGTTATTTTAGGGAAAAAGGAAGCGCACGTGGAGTATATTACACCAATGCGTGATAAAGAAAAAATAGTCGAGAGCTTAGGAATCGATATATTATATGTTATTAAATTTGATGAATCATTTGCAGGATTATTGCCACAACAATTTGTAGATGATTATATTATTGATTTAAACGTAAAGCATGTAGTAGCAGGGTTTGATTATTCATATGGACGTTTAGGAAAAGGGAAGATGGAGACTTTACCATTTCATGCAAGAGGGGAGTTTACACAGACCGTGATCGAAAAAGTTGAATATCAAGAAGAAAAAGTAAGTTCTACTTCATTACGAAAATTAATTCGAAATGGTGAAATGGAGCAGATCCCATCTATTTTAGGGAGAGCTTATACGGTAGAAGGAACAGTTGTGCACGGTGATAAGCGTGGGCGCCAAATTGGTTTTCCAACTGCAAATGTAGGGTTAAGTGATGAATATCTACTTCCGCCAGTAGGTGTATATGCAGTGAGATTAAAAGTTCACGATGAATGGCACGATGGCGTATGTAATATTGGATATAAACCAACTTTTAAAGAGAACGAGCGCCAATTATCTATTGAAGTACATCTATTTGAATTTAATAAAGATATATATGATCAAAGTATCACGGTGGAGTGGCATATGCGCATAAGAGAAGAAAAAAAGTTTAATGGTATTGATGAGCTAGTTGCACAAATCGCGCAAGATAAAAAAACTGCCCAAGAATATTTTTCAAGCGCAAAGAATATACTTGCTTTTTCAAATGAAAAGTAGTATTCTATGTTATGTACTTTATGACAACCATTGCTTGGCATTGCGACTCACCGACGCTTGCTAGGTAACTGGGGGTTTAATTATTAGGAGGTGAAATAGGATGGCTTTAACACAAGAGCGTAAAAATGAAATCATTGCACAATTTAGAACTCATGAGACTGATACTGGTTCTCCAGAGGTTCAAATTGCTGTCCTAACGGAGCAAATTAACACTCTAAACGAGCACTTACGTACTCACAAGAAGGATCATCATTCACGTCGTGGTCTATTAAAGATGGTTGGTAAACGTCGTAACTTACTTACTTACCTTCGTAATAGCGATATCACACGTTACCGTGAATTAATCACAAAGCTTGGCTTACGTCGATAGTCAAAGAAGCGGGAATATTCCCGCTTTTTTGTTAGGTAAAAATATATTTTCTACTCTTTATAGCTTACTTAATTTTCGGCAATACTAGAGGAAAGAATATTGTGATATACTATCCATTTACATAGAAGAATTGAATATTTTAAATTGAGAGGGGTACTTAAATGAGTCAGGAAAAGCAAGTCTTCTCGATAGATTTAGCTGGTCGTCAGCTAACAATTGAAACAAGTCAGCTTGCAAAACAAGCAAACGGAGCAGTATTAGTAAGATATGGCGACACAGCAGTTCTATCTACAGCAACTGCATCAAAAGAGCCAAAAAATGTAGATTTCTTCCCACTTACAGTAAACTATGAAGAGCGTTTATATGCAGTTGGAAAAATCCCAGGCGGTTTTATTAAGCGTGAAGGCCGTCCAAGTGAAAAAGCAATTTTAGCAAGCCGTTTAATTGACCGCCCAATCCGTCCGCTTTTCGCAGATGGTTTCCGTAATGAAGTACAAGTTGTCAGCATCGTAATGAGTGTTGATCAAGATTGTTCTTCTGAGATGGCAGCTATGCTTGGTTCTTCATTAGCATTATCTATTTCAGATATTCCATTTGAAGGTCCAATCGCAGGTGCGACAGTAGGTCGTATTAATGGCGAGTTCGTTATTAATCCAACAGTAGAACAGCAAGAACAAAGTGATATTCACCTTGTTGTAGCTGGTACGAAAGATGCAATTAACATGGTTGAAGCAGGAGCAGATCAAGTGCCTGAAGAAACAATGTTAGAGGCAATTATGTTTGGTCATGACGAAATTAAACGTCTAATCGCATTCCAAGAAGAGATTGTACAAGCTGTTGGTAAAGAGAAAACAGCAGTGAAACTTTATGAAGTAGATGCTGATCTTAATCAAGCTGTACGTGAAATGGCTGAGAAGGATATGCATTCTGCAATTCAAGTGCACGAAAAACATGCACGTGAAGATGCAATTAATGAAGTGAAAAAACGTGTAATTGAGCATTACGAAGCTCAGGAAGTTGACTCTGATACATTAGGACAAGTAAGTGAAATTTTATATAAAATTGTAAAAGAAGAAGTACGTCGTCTTATTACAGTTGAAAAAATCCGCCCAGATGGTCGTAAAGGTGACGAAATTCGTCCTTTAGCATCAGAGGTTGGTATTTTATCGCGTACACACGGTTCTGGTTTATTCACACGTGGACAAACACAAGCATTAAGTATTTGTACATTAGGCGCATTAGGCGATGTGCAAATTTTAGATGGTCTTGGTGTAGAAGAATCAAAACGCTTCATGCATCATTATAATTTCCCATCATTTAGTGTTGGTGAAACAAGACCGATGCGTGGACCAGGTCGTCGTGAAATTGGTCACGGTGCACTAGGAGAACGTGCTCTTGAGCCTGTAATTCCATCTGAAAAAGATTTCCCATATACAGTACGTCTTGTATCTGAAGTGTTAGAATCAAATGGTTCTACTTCACAAGCAAGTATTTGTGGTAGTACTTTAGCGATGATGGATGCTGGTGTTCCACTTAAAGCTCCAGTTGCAGGTATTGCAATGGGTCTAGTTAAATCTGGTGAGCATTACACAATTTTATCTGATATTCAAGGTATGGAAGATCATTTAGGTGATATGGACTTTAAAGTAGCAGGTACAGCAAAAGGTGTAACTGCACTGCAAATGGACATTAAAATCGATGGTCTATCTCGTGAAATTTTAGAAGAGGCATTACAACAAGCGAAAATTGGACGTGTGCACATTCTAAATCATATGTTATCTGTTATTGCAGAGCCACGTACTGAATTATCAGCTTACGCTCCAAAGATTATTACAATGACAATTAACCCAGATAAAATCCGTGACGTTATTGGACCAAGCGGTAAACAAATTAATAAAATTATTGAAGAAACTGGTGTTAAAATTGATATCGAGCAAGATGGTACGGTATTTATTTCATCAATAAATCAAGAAATGAATGACAAAGCTAAGAAAATTATCGAAGATATCGTTCGCGAAGTACAAGTAGATGAAATCTACGAAGGAAAAGTAAAACGTGTCGAGAAATTCGGTGCTTTCGTTGAATTATTCAGTGGGAAAGATGGATTAGTTCACATTTCTGAACTTGCACTTGAACGTGTAGGTAAAGTAGAAGACGTTGTGAAAATCGGTGATGTAATTACAGTTAAAGTTATCGAGATTGACAAGCAAGGTCGCGTAAATCTATCTAGAAAAGTATTGCTAAAAGAAGAGCAAGAAAAAGAAGCTGCTAAAGAAGAAAACAAGCAAGAGCAGCAATAAGTAAAAGCCAGTTAAACTGGCTTTTTTTGTTATGTAAAAATATGATTTACATATATTTTTATGTCAGTATAGGTATAGTTTTCATTATAACGCTCAAATTAACAAAGATAAGAAGAAAAATGTTTTTTATATAGTTAATGGGAGGGTTTATATGAAAGCTCGTATATGGGCATACATATGTATATTTTCTTTATATGTCAGTTTAGGCTCTTATTCCGTTTTTGCACAGGATAATTTGTATGAAGAAATTCAACAACATGCAAAACAATATGAGATTGCACCTCAAAATGCAATAATTGATAAAATATGGAAGGCAACACCTGGATATAATGGAAGACAAGTGGATATTGGAGCATCTTATAATAATATGAAGAAGCGAAAGGAATTTGATCAGGAATATCTTGAATTCAAGGAAGTATCACCAAGTGTTCACTTAGAAGATTTATCACCAGCCCCAATTTATAGGGGACATCCAAACAAAAAGATGGTGGGATTAACAATAAATGTGGCATGGGGAAATGAGTATTTACCTCGTATATTAGAGATATTGAAAAAACATGATGTGAAGGCGACTTTCTTTTTAGAAGGGCGTTGGGTGAAAGAAAATTTACGGTTTGCAAAAATGATTGTCGATGCAAATCAAGAAGTCGGAAATCACTCTTACACACATCCTAATATGAAAACGCTATCGTCTGGTGAAATACGAGATCAGTTACAAAAAACAAATCGAATGATAGAAGCTGCTACGAATCAAAAAGTGAAATGGTTTGCTCCGCCAAGTGGCAGTTTTCGAGATGAAGTAGTGAAAATAGCAGATGATTTTCAAATGGGTACGATTATGTGGACAGTAGATACGATCGATTGGAAACGACCAGAGCCAGACGTACTATTGCAGAGAGTAATGCGAAAAATACATCCAGGTGCTATCGTATTAATGCATCCTACTTCATCTACAGCGGAAGCATTAGATACAATGATTACAAAATTGAAGGAACAAGGATATAAAGTAGGGAATATAACAGAATTATTGGATGAAAAACGTGTAGATTAAATACATTTGCATGACATTCATCCTTAAACTTGTTATCATTAAATAATAGCATTTATTTAGAGAAACTGGCAGTAGGAGGAAAGTTTTTGATTAAAAAATATACGTGTAAAAATGGTGTAAGAATTGTTATGGAGAATATACCAACTGTGAGATCGGTTGCGATTGGTATTTGGATCCATGCAGGATCAAGAAATGAAAATGAAAAAAATAACGGGATTTCTCACTTTTTAGAGCATATGTTCTTTAAAGGGACGGAAACACGTAGCGCACGAGAAATTGCAGAATCATTTGATAGCATTGGTGGGCAAGTGAATGCGTTTACTTCAAAAGAATATACATGTTACTATGCAAAGGTGTTAGATGAGCATGCTAAATATGCTTTAGATGTTTTAGCTGATATGTTCTTTAATTCAACATTTGATGAGGAAGAACTGAAAAAAGAGAAGAATGTCGTATGTGAAGAAATTAAAATGTACGAAGATGCGCCGGATGATATTGTCCATGATATGTTAACGAAAGCGACATATGAAACGCATCCACTTGGATATCCTATTTTAGGAACAGAAGAAACACTTGATACGTTTACAGGTGATACGTTACGTCAATATATAAAAGACCATTACACACCTGAAAATGTAGTTGTATCAATTGCTGGAAATATTGATGAAGCATTTTTACAAACAGTGGAGCAATATTTCGGTAGTTATGAAGGAACGACAAACCGTGAAAAAGTACATAGCCCAATTTTCCATTTTAATAAGGTAGCGCGTAAAAAGGAAACAGAACAAGCTCATTTATGTCTAGGATATAAAGGTTTACAAATGGGACACGAAGATATTTATAACTTAATTGTATTAAATAATATTTTAGGCGGTAGTATGAGTAGCCGTTTATTCCAAGAAGTACGTGAACAACGTGGGTTAGCCTACTCAGTATTTTCTTACCATTCTTCTTATGAAGATACAGGTATGTTAACACTGTATGGTGGAACAGGTAGCCAACAACTAGATACACTGTATGAAACAATGCAAGAAACGTTAGAGACATTGAAAAATACAGGTATTACAGAAAAAGAGCTTGTAAATAGTAAGGAACAATTAAAAGGAAACTTAATGTTAAGTTTAGAAAGTACGAATAGTCGTATGAGCCGTAATGGTAAAAATGAATTGCTGCTTCGTAAGCATCGTTCACTTGATGAGATTATTGAAAGTGTAAACACGGTAACAAAAGAAAATGTAGACGGGTTAATTCGTAACATGTTTACAGATGAATTCTCTGCAGCACTTATTAGTCCAGATGGAAAACTTCCAAAAGGAATAAAACTATAATTGCTTTTTATGCGATATTCGAAAATAACCGTATCTCTTTTAAATGAGATACGGTTATTTTTTTTAGCCATACAGAATAGGTACTAAACATAGATAGTTTAAATGAAAAATTCGGTAGGGGGAGAGTGTATGCGATTAAGTGAATTAAGTGGTAAAGAGATTGTAAATTTAGAAAGAGCAGAAAAAATGGGGGTTTTAGGTTATGTGGATTTAGAGATTAATGAGAGAGATGGACAAATACAAACACTTATAATACCTGCTGGAAAATGGGGGGGCTTTAAAAAGGAACCACAAGAAGTAAGAGTAGCGTGGAGGCAAATTAAGAAAGTGGGACATGATATGATCCTTTGCGATATTACAGATCATTCAAATTCGAAATGAATGACGGCCATTTTGGTCGTTTTTTTTATCTGCATATAAAGCCTTCGCCAATGGGGTTTTTACGGGCAGTAAAACTCCCACCTAACTTCCTCGCATGTTTCGAATTTTGAGATGGGAGTCTTACTGCCCATAAATAGCGGGATAAATCATATGTGCTTTTTGATTTTCAATCACCTAAAACTCGTACATTACATAAGATGTGGAGGAAAAAGAAAAAGTAGGCACTTTTCTTATAAATGACAGAAAAAGAAGGTGAATTAGGGAATGTTGACTGAGATGCATATTGCTGTCATAGGAGGAGATGCAAGACAGCTAGAAGTAATTCGCAAGCTAGTTGAATTGGATGCGAAACTTTCATTGATAGGGTTTGATCAGTTAGATCATGGTTTCACAGGGGCAGCAAAAGAAAGTATACAAAATTTAGATTTCACTTCTGTAGATGCAATTATTTTGCCAGTTGCAGGTACAAATACCAGAGGAGAAGTAGATACTATTTTTTCAAACGAAAAAGTTTCTATAACGAAAGAACAAATTGAAAATACACCAGAACACTTTACTATATATTCAGGTATTGGTACGCCTTACTTGGAAAATCTCGTATCTACTACAAACCGAAAACTTGTCAAATTATTTGATCGTGATGATGTGGCAATCTACAATTCTATTCCAACTGTAGAAGGTACATTAATGATGGTAATTCAACATACCGACTATACAATTCATGGGTCCAATGTAATGGTTTTAGGATTTGGTAGAACAGGGATGAGTGTTGCCAGAGCATTTCAATCATTAGGAGCTCACGTTAAAGTTGGAGCAAGACGATCTGAACATATTGCACGTATTACAGAAATGATGTTTTCTCCTTTTCATATGCAAGATATTGAGAAAGAAGTAGGGAATATCGATATTGTGATTAACACAATTCCGCATCTCGTTGTAACAGCCAATGTTATCTCAAAAATGCCAGCTCATACGTTAGTAATTGATTTAGCTTCTAAACCAGGCGGTACCGACTTTAGATATGCGGAAAAAAGAGGAGTCAAAGCGTTGTTAGCACCTGGATTGCCAGGTATTGTTGCTCCAAAAACGGCAGGACAAATTTTAGCGAACGTTCTTTCTCAGTTATTAACAGCAGACGCAATCGCAAAGGGGGAGGAAAAGAAATGAATTTGAAGGGGAAACGAATTGGTTTCGGGTTTACAGGTTCACATTGTACGTACGAGGAAGTTATGCCGCATTTAGAGAAGTTAATTGCAGAAGGAGCAGAAGTGCGCCCTGTTGTTTCTTATACTGTTCAATCAACAAATACTAGATTTGGAGAAGGGGCAGAGTGGATTAAAAAAATTGAAGAAGTAACAGGTTTTAAAGCAATTAATTCAATCGTTGGAGCAGAACCACTTGGACCTAAAATTCCATTAGACTGCATGGTAATCGCTCCTTTAACAGGGAATTCTATGAGTAAATTTGCGAACGCAATGACAGATTCTCCTGTACTAATGGCAGCAAAAGCGACGCTAAGAAATGGCAAGCCTGTCGTATTGGCAGTTTCGACGAATGATGCTTTAGGGTTAAATGGGGTAAATCTCATGCGCCTAATGGCTACAAAAAACATCTACTTCGTCCCATTCGGTCAAGACGCACCAGAGAAAAAACCGAACTCAATGGTAGCTCGCATGGAGCTACTTGAAGATACAGTATTAGAGGCGCTACAAGGGAAGCAATTGCAACCAGTTGTTGTAGAAAAATTCAGATATATGAATTAAAAAACGAAAAAAAACGGACAATTTTTGATGAAACCATCATTCTTACTGTAGAATATGATAAAATTAACGTTATTAAGATTAGAAGGGGTATTGTATACTCCTTCTGATTCTAAGTTATAGAAGGATTGGTATCTAGAAAGGGGCATAGTGATGGAAAAGCAAAAAACTTTTCATGTCGCTGTAGTTGGAGCAACCGGCGCAGTTGGTGAACAAATGTTAAATACTTTAGAGAAACGAGAATTTCCAATTGGGAAGTTAACGTTACTTTCATCTAAACGATCTGCAGGTAAGAAACTTGTATTTAAAGGCGAAGAATTTACAGTTCAAGAGGCAACTCCTGAAAGTTTTGAAGGAGTAGATATCGCATTATTTAGTGCTGGTGGATCTGTATCGAAACAATTAGCGCCAGAAGCAGCAAAGCGTGGTGCAATTGTTGTTGATAATACAAGTGCATTCCGTATGACAGAAAACGTGCCACTTGTTGTACCTGAAGTAAATGAAAATGATTTAAAAGAACATAATGGAATTATTGCAAATCCAAACTGTTCTACAATTCAAATGGTAGTAGCTCTTGAGCCAGTTCGTCAGCAATATGGTTTAAAACGAGTAATCGTTTCCACATACCAAGCTGTATCAGGTGCTGGTGCTGCAGCGATTGAAGAACTTCATGAACAATCACAAGCAATCTTAAATGGGGAAGAAGTTAAAGCGAATGTTTTACCTGTATCAGGTGATAAGAAACATTTCCAAATCGCTTTTAATGCGATTCCACAGATTGACAAATTCGAAGATAATGGATTTACATTTGAAGAAATGAAAATGATTAATGAAACGAAAAAAATTATGCATATGCCAGAACTAGAAGTAGCGGCGACATGTGTACGTTTACCGGTCGTATCAGGACATTCTGAGTCTGTTTACATCGAAGTAGAAAAAGAAGGCGTAACAGTAGAAGAATTCAAGAGCTTACTTGCAAATGCGGAAGGTATTGTTCTGCAAGATAATCCAGAAGAGCAGTTATATCCAATGCCAGCTACTGCAGTAGGTAAAAACGAAGTATTCGTTGGAAGAATCCGTAAAGATTTAAATAACGATAAAGGATTCCATCTTTGGGTCGTATCTGATAACTTATTAAAAGGCGCTGCATGGAATTCTGTTCAAATTGCAGAGCGCTTAGTAAAATTACAATTAGTGTAAACGGCTAAGAGAAGGTGCAAAATATGAAAATAATTGTTCAAAAATTTGGTGGCACATCAGTACGTGATGAAAATGGACGTAAGCATGCGCTTCATCATATAAAAAAATCGTTAGCTGCGGGTTATAAAGTAGTTACTGTCGTATCTGCTATGGGCCGTAAAGGCGAACCATATGCAACTGATACGTTATTAAGTCTTGTAAATCAAGAGGAATCTACTATTTCTAAACGAGAGCAAGATTTATTACTATCATGCGGAGAGTTAATCTCAGCAATCGTGTTCTCTAATATGTTGAATGAGAACGGTATAAAAGCAGCGGCATTAAATGGTGCACAAGCTGGTTTTGTAACAAACGATGATTTTACGAATGCGAAAATTGTTGAAATGAACTGTGATCGCGTACATGAAGAGTTAGAAAATGTAGATGTAGTAGTTGTTACGGGATTCCAAGGGCAAACGAAAAAAGGGGATACGACAACACTTGGACGCGGAGGTAGTGATACTTCAGCTTCAGCATTAGGTGTTGCGCTTCATGCTGAATATATTGATATCTTCACAGATGTAGAAGGTGTTATGACTGCAGATCCTCGTATTGTAAAGGATGCACGCCACCTTCAAACTGTAACGTATAACGAAATTTGTAACATGGCTTACCAAGGTGCAAAAGTTGTTCATCCACGTGCAGTTGAAATTGCGATGCATGCAAAAGTACCGCTTCGTGTACGTTCTACGTATTCTGATAGTGAAGGTACGCTGATTTCAGCATCTGATGGTGCTACAAAAGGCCGTGATGTAGAAGAACGTCCTGTTACAGGTATCGCTCATGTATCAAATGTGACGCAAATTAAAGTACTTGCAAAAGAAACGGCATATGATTTGCAACAGCATGTGTTTAAAGAAATGGCGAACGAAGGAATAAGTGTCGATTTAATTAACATTTCACCTACTGGTGTAGCTTATACGGTGAGTGATAATGTATCAAGTCATGCAGTTGAACTATTAAAGAACCTTGGATATGAGCCAATTGTGACAGAGCATTGTGCAAAAGTATCTATTGTAGGAGCTGGAATGGCAGGATACCCAGGGGTTACTGCGAAAATCGTTACAGCTTTAGCTGAAAAAGGTATTCAAATTCTGCAATCTGCAGATAGTCATACGACAATTTGGGTTCTTGTAAAAGAAACCGATTTAGTGGAAGCTGTAAATGCATTACATAGTGCGTTTGAGCTTTCAAAAGAAAAGCAACTGGAACAATAAGGAGTGAGACCATGATAGATTTTGGGACAATTGCAACCGCGATGGTAACACCGTTTGATAAAAACGGGAATATCGATTTTGCAAAGACAACGAAATTGGTAAATTATTTAATTGATAACGGTACAACAGCAATCGTGGTAGGAGGAACGACAGGTGAATCTCCTACATTAACTTCAGAAGAAAAAGTAGCGTTATATCGCCATGTCGTATCTGTTGTCGATAAAAGGGTGCCCGTAATCGCTGGAACAGGTAGCAATAATACACATGCTTCTGTTGACTTAACTAAAAAGGCAACTGAAGTTGGTGTTGATGCAGTAATGCTAGTAGCGCCGTATTATAACAAACCGAGTCAAGAGGGGATGTATCAGCACTTTAAAACTATTGCTGAAAGCACTCCACTTCCGGTTATGCTATATAACGTTCCAGGACGATCTATTGTACAAATCTCCGTTGATACAGTTGTTCGTTTATCAGAAATAGAAAACATTGTTGCGATTAAAGATGCAGGCGGCGATGTGTTAACAATGACAGAAATCATTGAAAAAACAGCGGACGACTTTGCGGTATACAGCGGTGATGACGGTTTAACGTTACCGGCTATGGTAGTTGGAGCGAAAGGTATCGTTTCTGTAGCGTCTCATGTTATTGGAAATGAAATGCAAGAAATGATTGCAGCATTCCAAGCAGGAGAATTTAAGAAGGCGCAAAAGTTACATCAATTACTTGTAAGAGTAACAGATTCATTATTTATGGCGCCAAGCCCAACTCCAGTAAAAACAGCGTTACAAATGGTTGGATTAGATGTAGGTTCTGTACGTTTACCACTTCTTCCATTAACAGAAGAAGAAAGAGTGACGTTACAATCTGTAATGCAATCTATTCCTCGTTAATAAAAATGACCTAGTGTGAAACTAGGTCATTTTTTTATTAGCATGACAATGCTTTAATCTGCTTTAAAGTGGAGTTTTTTGTAAAAAAATTTAGGTTCTCCTCTCTCATCTGTATATGCTCCCATAATATCAAAATCATTTTTATATTATGCCACTTGTTTTTTTGTTTTTGTTTGTCAAAGTATTATGTTGTTCTTACATTAATTTGGAGGAAATCCTTTAATTTATGTAGTGACTGTCACCCCCGCCAAGTCAAATGTGAGATTTAACTTTATTAAATTCGTATTCAATTTTGTTATCTACAACTTTTTCATCATGCTGCAACGTTTATAAGGAAAGAATATTGTATTATTAGTTTCCTTAAAGAGTAGTTGCTATTAAAGAAAATACTTTTGTGTAAGTGTAGTAAACTTTCGGTTAAGTTTTTAGGAGAAATTGTTTCAAATGTGACGTAATTCATGGAAAAGCTTCATTTCATAAGTATTTTTGTTCAATTCTAGAAGAATAAGTCTAGAAATTCTATAGAATGAAATTAATTTAGAGTATGTAGGGGGATTTCTTCGGAAAATATGGAGCATCAAAGCTAAGTAAGTATGTTGAATACTTTTATTGTAACTCCTTCCTTTTACTTTTTCTTTCTCACGATTTCACTTGTGTTCTATTTCTTGTATCAGGTATAATATGGCTAAGTAGCTTAGTACGGGTATGCTTAGCAAAATTGGAAAAAATTATAATTTAATTAAATTTTCATATCATATCGAATAAGATATTTGATTTATATAATGAAAGAGAGGTGAAACCTGGTTTAAAAAATAAACAAGGACATGATATCGCATAACGGTAAGGACATTCGTCTTGGACGGTGAATATATGGTGGTTGTAGAGTTTCCCCTGGTGTCTCTACAATTTTAGTGAAATCAGTGTTTGCAAGATTTTTAAACCAGGCAACAACATGAAGAGAAAAGAGAATGAGTCTGTTAAAGTATTTGCTCTTGGTGGAGTAGGTGAAATCGGGAAAAACATGTACTGTGTTGAAATTGATTCTGAAATCTTTATTGTAGATGCAGGATTAATGTTCCCAGGAGATGAAATGTTTGGAATTGATATCGTTATTCCTGATATTACATACTTAGTGGAAAATCAAGAGCGAGTAAAAGGTTTATTTATTACTCACGGTCATGAAGATCATATTGGTGGAATTGTTTACGTGCTTCGTAAATTATCTATTCCAGTGTATGCAACGAAATTAACGGTAGGACTTATACAAGAAAAACTTGGCGAAGCGGGCATGTTAGGCCGTGTAGACTTAAAAACAATCGACTCAAATTCAACAGTAGAGTTTAATACTACAACAGTTTCATTCTTTGGAACGACACATAGTATTCCGGATTCTGTTGGTGTTTGTTTCCATACATCAAAAGGTGCTGTCGTATATACGGGAGACTTTAAATTCGATCAAACTCCAATTGGAAATAGTGGAGCAGACCTTGGAAAGATGGCACAAATCGGAAATGAAGGCGTACTTTGCTTATTATCTGATAGTACAAATGCTGAGCGTCCAGGCTATACAGGTTCGGAAAAAGAAGTTGGGGTAGAAATTTCTAAAGTATTCTACGGCGCAGAAGGTCGTATTATCGTTGCTTCATTTGCATCGAATGTACACCGTATTCAACAAGTGTTTGATGCAGCTGCTGAAACGGGAAGAAAAGTGGCAGTAGTGGGACGTAGTATGGTGAAAGTAGTAGACATTGCTAGACGTCTTGGTTATTTAGATGTTCCAGAAGGTATGGTTATTTCACTGCAAGAAGTAGATAATTTCCCAGAGAAAAAGGTAGCTATTTTAACGACAGGTAGCCAAGGTGAACCGATGGCAGCCCTTTCTAGAATGGCGAAGCAAGCACATAAACAAATTTCAATTCGTAAAGGTGATACTGTTATTATTGCGGCTTCTCCAATTCCAGGTAATGAAATTTCTGTATCAAAAATTATTGACTTATTATTTAGAGCTGGTGCGGAAGTTGTTTATTATGGTGAGAGAAAAGTCCACGTTTCAGGTCACGGTAGCCAAGAAGAATTAAAACTAATGTTAAATTTAATGAAACCGAAATATTTTGTACCCGTACATGGTGAGTTCCGTATGCAAAAAGCACATGCATATTTAGCTGAAGATGTAGGTATTGCAAGAGAAAATATCTTTATCGTAGAAAAAGGCGATGTAATTGCTTTTGGTGACGATGAAGTAAACTTAGTTGGTAAAGTACAAGCTGGTAATGTTTTAATTGATGGACTAGGTGTAGGTGACGTTGGAAATATCGTTCTTCGAGATAGAAAGATGTTATCTCAAGACGGAATATTAGTAGTTGTTGTAACACTTGGTAAAGATGAAAAGAAAATAATCTCTGGTCCAGAAATCATTTCACGTGGCTTTGTATATGTTCGTGAATCAGAAGCGTTAATTGACCGATCTACAGAGATTGTACGTATGATTGTTGAGCAATCAATTAAAGAGTATTCGATTGAATGGTCTATGTTAAAACAAAATATCCGTGAGTTATTAGGACAGTTCTTGTACGAAGAGACAAAGAGAAAGCCTATGATCTTACCGATTATTATGGAAGTGTAAAAAAGATCACCTTTACGGGTGATCTTTTTTCTTTTCTAACTCCATCGAATGAAATTTATAACTTAAGAAATAATAGTTATATACGAGTGAAAGGGGATGCGATATGACAGAACGTGATCGTTATACAAATGAGGAGAAAGAAGCTGAGCCAAAAGAAACTGGGAAAGAAGCTTCGATAGTAGAGAAAATTCAACAACTTGGACAAACAAATGTACCACAAATGAATGAATCGCGTATTCATTGTTTAACAATTGTTGGGCAAGTGGAAGGTCATATTCAGTTGCCTCCGCAAAACAAAACAACAAAATATGAGCATATCATTCCGCAAATTGTCGCGATTGAACAAAATCCGAAAATTGAAGGTTTGCTTTTAATATTAAACACAGTTGGAGGTGACGTTGAAGCTGGATTAGCGATTTCTGAGATGGTAGCTTCGCTTTCAAAGCCGACGGTATCTCTTGTTTTGGGCGGGGGACATTCCATTGGTGTACCAATTGCTGTCTCTACTGATTATTCATTTATTGCGGAAACCGCGACGATGACAATTCATCCAATTCGTTTAACGGGTCTTGTCATAGGTGTGCCACAAACATTTGAGTATTTGGATAAAATGCAAGAAAGAGTCAGTCGATTTGTGACGAAGCATTCGAAAGTAACGGAAGATCGTTTTAAAGAGCTTATGTTTGCGAAAGGAAATTTGACGCGAGATATTGGGACGAATGTAATTGGTGGAGATGCGGTGAAGTATGGTCTTATAGATGATGTCGGTGGTATTGGTAGTGCACTTCGAAAATTAAACGAATTAATTGATGAACGCACAGACAATCATACAGAAGGGACAATGTTACAATGATTTTATATACAATTATGCCAGAGCAACTTGTATATCCGGCCGATTATTCACAATGCGAAAGCCAAAAAGTTGTGAATATAAATGGCGTGGAATTAATGGTTTCTGAGGAAAATAATCAATGTTATTCTATTGTACGTGTGTTAAGTACAAACCCGTTTGACTACTTAGATTATGAGCCTGGACAGAAAATAACCTTTTAGCAAAAAGAAGGATTTTGTTTAGAAGCTATGGTATAATATAAAAAACAAGACGGTTGAGCAGCCATGAGTAGGCTGCTTTCTTCTGTTTATTTAACATTTTACAAGAAGTGTAAAAATAGAAGATACAAAGACCTGAAAAATAGAGAAAACAGACATATAAGTAGGGCTTTTTTAAAAGGAAGTTTACTTATATGTAGAACGTGAGGTGAAGAAATGGCAAAACAAAAGCAAAGAGGGACGAAGGCAAAGGCAAGACGTACGATAAAGCCAACTTTGTATTATGAAATCGTCGGTTTAACTCTTTTTGCACTTTCAATCATTACGATTTTACAGCTAGGTGTTGTAGGAAAATCGTTTGTGTTGTTTTTTCGCTTCTTCTTTGGTGAGTGGTACATAATTGGTGTGTTAGGTGTGATAGCTTTATCTGTTTCGTTTGTTATAAAACGTGGATGGCCAAACCTTTTAAATAAACGGTTAATCGGAGTTTATTTAATTGTATTGGCGATATTAATGTTTAGTCATATTACATTATTTAACCTTCTTACGAAAGATGGAGCAGTGCAAAATACTTCTGTTATTGTGAGTACGAAAGATAACTTCTTTCTTGAAATGAAAAAGGGGCCAGATAGCGTTCATTTAGGCGGTGGTATGTTTGGTGCACTTATGTTTGCAACATGTTACTTCCTATTTGACGAAGTAGGAGCCTATATCATTGGAATTATTTTAGTGATTCTTGGAATACTCTGTATAACAAATAAACATATTGGAGAAGTGTTAGCTCCGGTTGGTAGAATTCTTAGAAGTCAATTTGAAGTGATGCAAGAGGATTATAAAGATTGGAGATCCAAAAGAACCGCTGAACAAACAGAAAAGAAAAAAACAACAAGAAGTACAAGGCGTGAACGTGCTGTAGAGCGAGAAGACGCTATTGAACCAGTAGAGGAGATAGAAATTGGGCCGCCAATTATTTCGAACTTTACTGAGAACTATCCAGTGAGTGAAGAGACGGAAGAGCGTATAGAAGAAAATGAAAATGACTTAATTACTTCGCCGTTTATTGAAGAGGCAGCTCCGTCTACGCCAGTAGAGCAACCGCAAAAGAAACGTGGAGGAAAAATCGTTGAATCACTAGAGAGTGAAACGCAAGCACCTCCTATGCAATTTTCAAATGTGGAAAATAAAGACTATAAGCTTCCTTCTCTTGAGATATTGAAATTCCCAAAAAATAAACAAGTAACAAATGAAAATGCGGAGATTTATGAGAATGCTCGTAAATTAGAACGGACATTCCAAAGTTTTGGTGTGAAAGCGAAAGTAACCAAAGTGCATAGAGGTCCGGCAGTTACGAAGTATGAAGTGTATCCAGATATGGGAGTGAAGGTAAGTAAAATTGTTAGTTTAAGTGATGATTTAGCGCTTGCGTTGGCGGCAAAAGATATTCGTATTGAAGCACCTATTCCCGGGAAATCAGCTGTAGGGATTGAGGTTCCAAATTCGGAAGTTTCGATGGTAACGCTTAGAGAAGTTCTGGATTCAAAGGCTAATAATCACCCGGAAGAGAAGCTATTAATTGGTCTTGGACGAGATATTACAGGTGAAGCTGTATTGGCTCGTTTAAATAAAATGCCCCATTTACTAGTAGCTGGTGCGACTGGTAGTGGGAAAAGTGTATGTATTAACGGTATTATTGTTAGTATTTTAATGCGTGCAAAACCGCATGAAGTAAAATTGATGATGATCGATCCGAAAATGGTAGAGTTAAATGTATATAACGGTGTTCCGCACTTATTAACGCCAGTTGTGACTGATCCGAAAAAGGCATCACAAGCTTTGAAAAAAGTTGTGAGTGAGATGGAGCGTCGTTATGAATTATTTGCTCATAGTGGCACACGTAACATTGAAGGATATAATGATTATATTAAAGAACACAATAGTCAATCAGAGGCAAAACAACCTGAATTACCGTATATTGTAGTAATTGTGGACGAGTTAGCGGACTTAATGATGGTTGCTTCTTCAGATGTAGAGGATGCGATTATGCGACTAGCGCAAATGGCTCGTGCTGCTGGTATTCATTTAATTATAGCGACGCAACGTCCGTCAGTTGATGTTATTACGGGTGTTATTAAAGCGAATATTCCATCACGTATTGCATTCGCTGTATCTTCGCAAACGGATTCCCGTACAATTCTTGACGGTGGTGGCGCGGAGAAATTACTAGGTCGAGGAGATATGCTGTTTATACCTATTGGTGCATCAAAGCCAGTACGTGTACAAGGGGCATTTTTATCAGATGATGAAGTTGAAAGAGTTGTAGAATATGTTATTGGACAGCAAAAAGCACAGTATCAAGAAGATATGATTCCGCAAGATGTTCCTGATACAAAGCGGGAAGTAGAAGATGAATTATATGATGAAGCAGTTCAGCTTGTAGTGGAAATGCAAACGGCATCTGTTTCTATGCTGCAACGTAGGTTTAGAGTAGGTTATACGCGAGCTGCTCGTTTAATTGATGCAATGGAAATGAACGGTGTAGTAGGTCCTTATGAAGGTAGTAAACCGAGAGAAGTGCTCATTAATGATGTACAAGAAAAAAGTTCTTAAAAAAAAGCCTAATTGTTTTTACAATTAGGCTTTTTTATATGCTGTTTTTGTTATATACTATAGTCATTGATAAAGAAAGGGCTTACATTTAGGGCGATTCTTTAGAATACGAATACTATGATTATAATTTTTATAAACGTTCGATATTCAATGTAGAAAAATGTTAGATTTTGTTGACACGTATGGGAGCAAGTGGTAAGATTACTTCGAAAAGAATCACTGCCTCATATAATCTTGGAGATAAGGTCCATAAGTTTCTACCTGGCAACCATGAATTGCTGGACTATGAGGGGAAAAGTGTGTAACAAAGGATGTAAAGGATCTTTGTGCCGAACTTTTTCTCGATATGAGGAATGTTTATGGTGCAAAGTTTTTTTATAGAGTAAAGAGTGAAAATTTATTCTTGAAAAATTATTAATATTTATTCGACAATTATGCTTATTTTTAGTATTTAGTAATTTGCTATGTTGTAAGTTGAAAAAAGAGAAAAGAAGTCTTACATCAGAGGTCGAATAATTGAAATGCGGGGGAGTCTTATGTCAGTAAAATCCGATAGTCGTCACCTATACTTACGGGTGATAGATCACATCAAAGAAAAAATTAAAGATGGAGCTTACAAAGAAAGACAAAAGTTACCATCAGAGTTTGATTTAGCGAAAGAGCTTGGCGTAAGTAGAGCAACTTTAAGGGAAGCACTGCGTATTTTAGAGGAAGAAAATGTTGTCATTCGTAGACACGGTGTGGGGACATTTGTAAATGCGAAACCGTTGTTTTCTTCTGGAATTGAGCAACTTTCTAGTATTACAGATATGATTTCTAGTGTGGGGAAAACACCGGGAACAATCTTTTTATCATCATCTACAACAACTTTAACAGAAGAAGAAAAAGAGAAATTTAATTGTGAAGATGGATTTAATGCAGTAATGATAGAGCGTGTGCGTACAGCAGATGGCGAACCAGTTGTATATTGCGTTGATAAACTGGCAAAAGAGATTTTACCAGATTTATCTGGATACAATGAGGAATCGTTGCTAACTGTTATACATAATAATACGCACAAGCGTATCACGTACGCTGTTGCTCACATTGAGCCAATAGGTTATCATCCGAAAATTTCACCGATTTTAGAATGTGAACCTGAAACAGCGCTGCTAGTTCTAAAGCAAATGCATTATGATCAAAATGATGAACCAATCTTGTATTCTATCAATTACTTTAGAGCTGATAAGTTTAGCTTCCATGTATTAAGAAAGCGTATGTAGGTAAGTTCCATTTTAGGGAGGTGACAGCAAGAAGTTAGGGACAGCAGCGTAAGAATAAAGATATATATATCATTTTAGGAGGGGTTTCTAGTATGAAGAAAAAAACAGGTCTATTATTATCGTTAACGTTAGCAGCAAGTACAGTGTTAGGTGCATGTGGTAACTCGGATAAGGCGAGCAGTGACAAGAAAGACACGAAAGACAATAAAGACTTCAAGGTTGGTTTGGTAACAGACGTTGGGGGCGTTGATGATAAGTCATTTAACCAATCTTCTTGGGAAGGATTACAAAAATTTGGTAAAGATAATGACTTAAAAGAAAAGACAAATTATCGTTATCTTCAGTCTGAAAAAGAAGCTGATTATATTCCGAATTTAAAGAAATTCTCAAAAGATAAATATGATTTAACTTTCGGAATTGGTTATAAATTAGAAGGTGCAATTAAAGAAGTAGCAAAAGAATCTCCAAAACAACAATTTGCAATCGTTGATACTGTAGTAGAGGCACCAAATGTAACGAGTATTACATTTAAAGATCATGAAGGATCATTCCTTGTAGGTGCGGTGGCAGCTATGTCAACAAAAACGAATAAAGTAGGATTTGTTGGTGGAATGAAGAGTGACTTAATTAGTAAATTTGAAAATGGATTTAAAGCTGGTGCAAAAGCAGTAAATCCAAACATTGAAATTGTATCTGAATATGCAGAAGCATTCGATAAACCTGAAAAAGGTACAGTTCTTGCGTCGGCAATGTACGGTCAAGGTGTAGATGTAATTTATCATGCTGCTGGTGGTACAGGTAATGGAGTATTTACTGAAGCGAAAAACCGTAAGAAAAAAGGTGAAAATGTTTGGGTAATCGGTGTTGACCGTGACCAAAATCAAGAAGGTATGCCTGAAAACGTAACATTAACTTCAATGGTAAAACGCGTTGATATCGCTGTAGAAAAAGTAGCGCAAGAAGCAAAAGACGGTAAATTAGAAGGCGGTAAAGTAGAAGCGTTTGGCTTAAAAGATGACGGTGTTGGTATTTCAAAAACAACTGACAATGTGAAAAAAGTTAACCCTGAAATTTTAACAAAAGTAGAAGAGTTTGAAAAGAAAATTACAGATGGTGAAATTAAAGTACCAGCTACAGATAAAGAGTATAAAGAATATGAAGCTTCTCTAAAAAAATAAATAGAGAAATAGCAAAGGTTAGTTCATAGAACTAACCTTTGTATGTATAAAACTTCCGAATTGCTTAATAAGTTAATAGTGTAATAGGGGAATGTTCCCTGTTAAAAGGAGGAACACAATGGAATACGTAATTGAGATGAATAACATTACGAAAGTATTCCCAGGCATTGTAGCGAATGATGATATTACGCTGCAAGTAAAGCAGGGAGAAATACATGCTTTACTTGGAGAAAATGGTGCAGGGAAATCCACATTGATGAATGTACTATTTGGTTTGTACCAACCAGAACAAGGTGAAATTAAAATTAAAGGAAAAACTGTAAAAATTACAAATCCGAATATAGCAAATGACCTAGGTATTGGAATGGTCCATCAACACTTTATGCTTGTTCATAATTTTACAGTTACAGAGAATATTATTCTCGGAAATGAACCGAAGAAAAAAGGGAAAATTGCTATTGAAGATGCTGCGAAAGAGATTCAAAAACTGTCTGAGCAATATGGTTTATCTGTGGATCCATATGCAAAAATACAAGATATTTCTGTAGGTATGCAGCAGCGTGTTGAAATTTTGAAAACATTGTATCGCGGGGCGGGAATTTTAATATTTGATGAACCGACTGCTGTGTTAACACCTCAAGAAATACATGAGTTGATTCAAATTATGAAGAAGCTTGTACAAGAAGGAAAATCTATCATTCTTATTACACATAAGTTAAAAGAAATTATGGAAGTTTGCGATCGTTGTACAATTATTCGCAAAGGAAAAGGGATTGGAACCGTTGACGTTGTAAATACGGATGAACATAAACTTGCAGAATTAATGGTCGGACGTCAAGTGAATTTTAAAACAGAGAAAATAGACGCGAAACCAAAAGAAGAGGTACTTTCAATTGCAAACCTTGTTGTTCACGATGCGCGTCAACTACCTGCTGTAAAAGGCCTTGACTTAACTGTTCGTGCGGGGGAGATTGTTGGTATTGCAGGGATTGATGGAAATGGACAAAGTGAATTAATAGAAGCAATTACTGGTTTACGAAAAGTTGAGTCAGGTTCTATTGCAATTAAAGGGAAAGAAATAACGAATTGGCCTGTTAGAAGAATAACAGAAGAAGGAATTGGTCATATTCCAGAAGATCGTCATAAACACGGACTCGTTCTTGATTTTTCTGTTAGAGATAATATAGTTCTGCAAACGTACTATAAAAATCCGTTTTCAAAGAAAGGGATTTTAAATTTCAGCAAAATTACAGAAAAAGCAAAGGCGCTTATTGAGCAGTTTGATGTACGTACACCTGGTGAGCAAACGTTAGCTCGTGCACTATCTGGAGGAAACCAGCAAAAGGCAATTATTGCACGTGAAGTAGACCGTGATCCAGATTTGTTAATTGCAGCACAGCCAACACGTGGCTTAGATGTAGGCGCAATTGAATTTATTCATAAGAGATTAATAGAGCAAAGAGATAAAGGAAAAGGTGTATTACTTTTATCACTAGAGTTAGAGGAAATCTTAAATGTTAGCGATCGAATTGCTGTTATTTATGAAGGGAAAATTGTAGCAATTGTTGATGCGAAAGAAACGAATGAACAACAGCTTGGATTGTTAATGGCTGGAGGAACAAAGAAGGAGCAGGTGGGTACAAATGGCTAAAAAACTTTTAACAGAACGAACGATAAATATTTTAGTCCCAGTACTATCCGTTATTTTCGGTCTACTTGTAGGAGCAATTGTAATGCTAGTTAGTGGCTATGACCCAATTGTTGGTTATAGTGCACTTTGGACGGGGATGTTTGGTAGCGCAAGTGCGATTGGTGAGACGCTTCGTACAATGATACCGCTTATTCTTGCTGGATTATCAGTGGCGTTTGCATTTCGTACAGGTTTATTTAATATCGGGGTAGAGGGTCAATTGTTAGTTGGTTGGCTTGCAGCGGTTTGGTTCGGTTATGCAGTCTCACTACCAGCTTTCCTTCATATTCCATTATCTATTTTATTCGCAGCATTGGTAGGCGGGATTTGGGGTTTCATCCCTGGATATTTAAAGGGAAAGTTTCAAGTTAATGAAGTTATTGTAACAATTATGATGAACTATATCGCGTTATATGTAACATATGACATTATTAAGCGTTTCTTACACGAGGGTAATGATAAAACGTACGATATTAAAGAGAGTGCGTCATTATCTTCAGATTGGCTTGCTTCCATTACCGATGGTTCACGCCTTCACTGGGGAATTGTTGTGGCTATTTTAGTAGCTATCTTAATGTGGTTCTTATTAGATCGAACAACTTTAGGTTACGAATTAAAGTCAGTAGGATTTAATCAACATGCTTCTCAATATGCAGGTATGAAAGTTTCTCGTAATGTAGTAATCTCCATGACAATTGCTGGTGCATTTGCAGGGATTGGTGGAGCAATGGAAGGGCTAGGAACATTCCAAAGCATGACAGCGATGTCTTCGTTTACAGGAGTAGGATTTGACGGGATTGCCGTAGCGCTCCTTGGAGGAAATAACCCGTTTGGTATTATTCTTTCAGCATTATTATTTGGTGGTTTGAAAAGTGCTTCCCCTCAAATGAACTTTGAGGCAGATGTACCATCAGAGCTTATTAACGTAATTATTGCGTGCATCATCTTCTTTGTTGCATGTAGTTATGTGCTAAGATGGGCGCTTACACGCATGAGCAAGGAGGGGAAATAAATGAGCTTTTTAGATATATTAGCCATTCTTGTGACGGGTACGTTATATACATCAGCACCTATAATTTTCACAGCACTAGGTGGTGTATTTAGTGAACGATCGGGTGTTGTAAATATTGGATTAGAAGGACTAATGATATTTGGTGCATTTATTGGAGTTGTTACAAACCTATTAATGGGCGATACTTGGGGAACGATGACTCCGTGGATTGCATTATTATTTGCGGCAATTGGTAGTGGATTATTCGCATTACTTCATGCGGTAGCATCTATTACATTCCGAGCTGATCAAGTTGTAAGTGGTGTAGCGATTAACTTCTTATCTCTTGGTTTAACAGTATTTGCAATTAAGAAGATTTTTGATAAAGGACAGACTGACTTTATTCAGTATCGTATTGAAAAGATTGACATTCCAGGCCTTTCGGATATTCCGGTTATAGGGAAAATATTCTTCTCAAACGTACCAATAACGTCGTATATTGCCATTATTTTAGCATTCGTTGTTTGGTATGTTATTTATAAAACGCCGTTCGGGCTTCGTCTACGTGCTGTTGGTGAACACCCAATGGCAGCGGATACGATGGGGATTAATGTATATAAAATGCGTTATATTGCAGTTTGTATATCAGGGGTGTTTGCTGGAATCGGTGGGGCGATTTTTGCAATGTCAATTTCTAATAACTTCTCAGGAGCAACTATTACAGGACAAGGTTTCTTAGCTTTAGCTGCTATGATTTTTGGAAAGTGGAATCCACTAGGTGCATTAGGTGCAGCTCTATTCTTTGGTTTTGCGCAGTCTCTTAGTGTAACTGGCGGAACAATTCCTGTATTAGACCAAATTCCAAGTGTTTTATTAACGATATTACCGTATGTATTCACAATATTAGCACTTGTCGGTTTTGTAGGCCGATCTGAAGCTCCGAAAGCATTAGGAACGCCTTATGAAAAAGGAAAACGATGAGTATTTAGAAAGTATAAGAAAAGCTCGCACATTAGTGCGGGCTTTTTTACATAGAATATATGTAATACGGAGTTTTACGATGTTCCTTACATATTAAAGTTTTTAGAAAGAGTCGTTTGTAAGCATAATAAGGAAGAAAAGTTGATTTTTTATTTCTAAAAACTGTATATTGAAGAGGAATATTCCTATATACGTAAAGGAGGGCTATAAATGAAACTAATGGAACAACAACTACATGAGTTAGGTGGTTTGCGCGTACATATTATTCCGACTGATAAATATAAAACGAATACCTTTGTATTTCGTTTTAAAGCGCCTTTAAATGAGGAGACGGTGACAGAGCGTGCCCTATTGCCATACGTATTGCAAAGTGCGACAGAAAAATTGCCTTCTGTAATTCGTCTTCGTCAATATTTAGAAGAATTATACGGGTCTTCTTTAGCGGTGGATGTAAGTAAAAAAGGAGAAGACCATATCATCTCCATTTATGTAGACATTGCAAATGAAGTATATTTACATGATGCACCACCGTTATTTGAAAAAGCGCTTTCTATGTTATCAGATATTGTTTTGCACCCGGCAACGGAAGGAAATGGTTTTTTACCCTCTATTGTAGAAAGTGAAAAAAGAGCGCTCTTACAGCGAATTGAAGCTACTTATGATGATAAAATGCGTTATGCAAATGAACGTTTAATTGAAGAAATGTGTAAAGTAGAACCATACCGCTTAAGTGCAAATGGAAAAAAAGAAAGTGTTTCTTCTATTACAAATGAAAGTCTGTATCAATATTATCAAAAAGTGTTAGCGGAAGATGAAATGGATCTTTATATTATTGGCGATATTTCAGAAAACGCAGTCGATCTTGTAAGTAAGTATTTTTCTATCTCACCGCGTCCTGTGAAAGAGAGAAATGTACTTCTTCATAAGCGAAATAATGAAGAAAAAGAAGTTGTTGAAAAACAAGAATTAAAACAAAGTAAATTACACATTGGTTATCGTACGTTTGTCACGTATAAAGATGAAGATTATTTTGCACTGCAATTGTTCAATGGATTGTTTGGAGGATTTTCTCACTCGAAGTTATTCGTAAATGTTCGTGAAAAGAATAGTTTAGCGTACTATGCAGCATCACGCTTTGAAAGTCATAAAGGCTTATTGTTTGTTATGTCAGGAATCGAAGCGAAAAATTATGAAAAAGCAGTTGAGATTATTAAAGAACAAATGCTGGCGATGCAAAACGGAGATTTTTCTGAAGAAGAGATGCATCAAACAAAAAGTGTCATTCAAAATCAAATTTTAGAGGCGATTGATACACCACGTGGATTTGTGGAAATGCTGTATCATGGCATTATTTCAGA
This sequence comes from Bacillus cereus group sp. BfR-BA-01383, assembly GCF_022663495.1. Lineage (NCBI taxonomy): Bacteria > Bacillati > Bacillota > Bacilli > Caryophanales > Bacillaceae > Bacillus > Bacillus cereus group sp. BfR-BA-01383. Next base: position 23,377 of record NZ_JAKUFP010000009.1, on the reverse strand, counting down.
TCGTACGCGTCCAGTTGAAGAATGGCTTACTGGTATTGAAAGTGTGACGAAAGAAGAAATTGTGAAAATTGCTAAAAATATTGAACTAGATACAATTTACTTTTTACATGGAACGGAGGGAGAATAAATGGAGAAAATAGTTTATGAGCAATTAAAAGAGACGCTCTATTATGAAAAACTTCCTAATGGATTAGATGTATACGTTTTACCGAAGCAAGGGTTTAATAAAACATTTGCGACGTTTACGACGAAATATGGTTCTATGGATAATACATTTGTACCATTAGGTAAAGAAGAAATGATTCGTGTGCCTGATGGAATTGCTCATTTTCTTGAGCATAAATTGTTTGAAAAAGAAGATCATGATGCTTTCCAATTGTTTAGTAAACAAGGGGCATCGGCAAATGCTTTTACATCTTTCGCACGAACAGCTTACCTTTTTTCATGTACATCAAATGTAGAACAAAATTTAAATACATTGTTAAACTTCGTACAAGAGCCTTACTTCTCTGAAAAAACCGTTGAAAAAGAGAAAGGGATTATCGGACAGGAAATTCAAATGTATCAAGATAATCCAGATTGGCGTTTATACTTTGGGTTAATTGATAGTTTGTTTGTAAAGCACCCAATTAAAATTGATATTGCAGGAACAATCGAGTCTATTAGTAAAATTACGAAAGATTTATTATATGAATGTTATGAAACATTTTATCATCCAAGTAATATGTTATTATTTGTTGTTGGTGCAATTGATCCAGAGAAAACAATGGATTTAATACGTGAAAATCAAGCGAAAAAAGATTATAAAAACCAACCAGAAATTGTACGTTCATTTGAAGAAGAACCAGATGAGGTAAATGAAAAGAAAAAAATTATTTCAATGCCTGTACAAACACCGAAATGTTTAGTAGGTATTAAAGCGACAAATTTAAAAGAAAAAGGGAAAGCTCTTTTAAAGCAAGAAATTGCGCTTACTTTACTTTTAGATTATTTATTTGGAAAAAGTTCCGTTGATTACGAATCTTTATATAATGAAGGGCTTATTGATGATTCGTTCTCGTATGACTATACGGAAGAAAATAACTTCGGTTTTGCGATGGTTGGCGGCGATACGAAGCAACCAGATGAATTGGCAGAACGTTTGAAAGGTATTTTATTAAAAACAAATTATGATCAATTAGATGAAGCAGCATTAGAGCGAGTGAAGAAAAAGAAAATTGGTGGTTTTTTACGCTCGTTGAATTCACCGGAATATATTGCAAATCAGTTTACACGATATGCGTTTAATGAATCTAGCCTATTCGATGCATTGACTGTATTAGAAGGGCTAACCGTTCAAGACTTACAGGAAGTAGCAAAAATATTATTATCAGAAGAACAAATGAGCGTTTGTCAGGTTTTACCGAAAAAATAAAATTTTAAAGATACCCTCATCTTATTATTGAAAAATTGTAAGATGAGGGTATTATTTAGTTGTGTGAAAATTGAACTTGTAGAGATAAGAGAGGGAATTTATGAAAAAGTATGCGTTAGTAACTGGAGGGAGCGGAGGGATTGGCTCTGCTATTTCGAAACAATTAATTCAAGATGGATATACAGTTTATGTTCATTACAATAACAGTGAAGAGAAGGTAATTGAGTTACAGAAGGAATGGGATGGAGTAATCCCTGTTAAAGCTAATTTAGCTTCTAGTGATGGGGCCGAGCAATTGTGGAAACAAATTGAACATCCTATTGATGTGATTGTATACGCAGCTGGGAAGAGTATCTTTGGACTAGTAACAGATGTAACAAACGACGAATTGGATTATATGGTAGAACTTCAAGTGAAGAATGTATATAAACTGCTTTCAATGGCACTTCCACCTATGATTGGGAGGAGAAGTGGTAATATTGTAATTGTTTCGTCTATATGGGGGCAAATAGGTGCTTCTTGTGAAGTACTATATTCAATGGTAAAGGGAGCACAAAACTCTTATGTAAAAGCTTTAGCGAAAGAGGTTTCTTTAAGTGGAATACGTGTGAATGCAGTAGCGCCAGGGGCAATTGAAACTGAAATGTTAAGTGTCTTTTCTGAAGAAGAAAAAATTGGAATTGCTGAAGATATTCCATTAGGTAGAATAGGACTACCGGAAGAGGTAGCAAAAACAGTCTCCTTCCTTGTTTCTCCAGGAGCTTCTTATATTACCGGGCAAATTATTGGAGTCAATGGCGGTTGGCATTGCTAAAAATATTTACATAAAAAAACAAGAAATTGTACAAATTAAGCATGATTCTATTACTCAATAGTGAGGTGCTTAAACATGTCAGTGTTAGATAATTTTGATCAGTGGAAGAGCTTTTTAGGAGAACGTTTAGAACAAGCGGGAGGAAAAGGGCTTGATGGTGGTGCCGTATCAGATATGGCATTTCGTGTTGGTGATTATTTAGCAAATGAAGTAGAAGCGCGCAATGATCAAGAAAAATTATTGTCTGAGCTTTGGAAAGTTGCTGATGAACAAGAGCAACATACAATCGCAAATTTAATGGTGAAGTTTGTACAACATAAGTAAAAATAGAGAGGAGATTCTCCTCTCTATTTTTTTTGTATAATAATTACACAGGATAGATTATACATTTAGCTTCCCTATTAAGGTGAAATCATATAATATAGTACGTAGGTGTAAAGTAAGCAAGGGGAGTGATCTTGGATGATTGAATGGTATTTTGAATATGAAATACATAAAAACCGACCTGGCTTGCTTGGTGACGTTTCTTCGTTAATCGGTATGCTCGGCATTAATATTGTCACAATTAATGGTGTAGATAATGCACGACGTGGGTTACTTCTTATGTGTGATAATCAAGAGCAAATCTCTAGACTTGAATCAATTTTAAATACGATGGATAACATAACGGTAACGAAATATCGTCCGCCAAAGTTAAGAGATAAGCTAGCGGTTAGACATGGCAGGTACATCCAACGAGATGCAGATGATAAGAAAACATTTCGATTTGTGCGTGATGAATTAGGATTACTGGTAGATTTTATGGCGGAAATAATGAAAAAAGAAGGTCATAAACTAATTGGGATACGAGGAATGCCTCGTGTTGGAAAAACAGAATCTATTGTTGCCGCAAGTGTGTGTGCAAATAAGAAATGGTTATTCGTATCATCTACTCTTATTAAGCAAACTGTTCGTAGCCAATTGATTGAAGATGAGTATAGCGACGATAATATTTTCATCCTAGATGGAATTGTGTCAACAAAGCGTGCGAATGAAAGACATTGGCAACTTGTTCGTGAAATTATGAGATTGCCTGCAACGAAAGTTGTGGAACATCCTGATGTGTTTGTGAGTCAGTCAGAATACACATTGGATGATTTTGATTATATTATCGAATTGCGTAACGATTATGATGAAGAAATTCAATATAATTTAGTAGATGAAATTGAGCAAGGTACGCAAAATAATTTCTCTATGTTTGACTTTTAAAGAAATATTGAGGTGTTAGTAGTGACAGAATTAGGACAAAAGCTGAAAGAAGTAAGAGAAGCGAAAGGCTTGTCTATTGATCAGCTGCATGAGATTACAAAAATTCAAAAACGCCATTTAATAGCGATTGAAGAAGGCAATTATGATGTATTGCCAGGAGCTTTTTATGCGCGTGCGTTCATTAAACAATACGCAGATGCGATTGGATTAAATGGAGAAGAACTGCTTGTAGAATATCAGAGTACGATACCACAATCTGAAAAACGTGAAGTCCCACAAGTATCAACTGGACAAAAAACACAAGAAACAATGCAAAAATCTTCATCATGGCCAATTGCAGATCATATGCCGAAAATGTTGATTGCGTTGTTAGTAATCGCATTTGGAGTGGTAGTTTGGTTTGTTTTTCAAGCATTAACTGGAAAAGATGAGGAGAAAGTTCCGAGTGCTCAAAGTGAGAAAATTGAAGTTAAAAAAGCGGAAAATTCTCCACTAGATACGAAAAAAGAAGAAGCGAAAGCGGAAGAGCCTAAAAAAGAGGAACCAAAGAAAGAAGAACCTAAAAAAGAAGAACCAAAGAAAGAGGAACAACCAGCGCAACCAACTGGACAGCAAGAGATAAAAGTAGTTGGGACAACTGGAAAGGAATCCACTTTGGAAATTCATAATAATAAAACGTTAGAGCTAGAAATTACAACAAAAGGCGCAAGTTACGTAGGTATTAAAAATGAGGCAGGAAATGATATCTTTAGTGGTACAATAGAGGAAGGCCAGACCCAAAAATATGATTTATCAACAGCGAAAGAGGTAAACCTTAATATAGGAAGTGCACCGAATGTTGAATTTAAATTGAATGGCCAAGTCGTTTCATTCCCGTTGAATCCAGAAGAGAATTATCATCAAAAATTCTTGATTAAAAATCTAGGGATAAATCAACCTGCACAATAACAGTCATCGCTTCGATGACTTTTTTCAATGAACAAATGTTTTTGATATGATGGAGGAATAGCTGTGAATTTACCAAATAAAATTACAATATCTAGAATCTTCTTAATCCCAATTTTTATGGTAATTATGTTAGCGCCCTTTAATTGGGGCTCATATAGAATTGGTGATGTTGATTTGCCAATTCAACATTTAGTAGGAGCGCTGATCTTTATTGTTGCTTCAGCTACAGATTGGATTGATGGACATTACGCAAGAAAGTATAATCTTGTAACAAACTTAGGGAAATTCCTTGACCCGTTAGCAGATAAATTACTTGTTTCGGCAGCACTTATCACATTAGTAGAGATGCAATACGTACCTGCTTGGATCGTCATTGTAATTATAAGCCGTGAGTTTGCAGTAACAGGTTTACGTCTTGTACTTGCTGGAACAGGAGAAGTAGTTGCAGCAAATCAGCTAGGGAAAATTAAGACTTGGACACAAATTATCGCGATTGCAGCATATTTATTACACGATGTACCTTTAAATTTAATCCATATTCCGGTTGCTGATATTTTTATATGGATTGCACTATTCTTTACTGTTATTTCAGGATGGGATTATTTCTGGAAAAATAGAGCTGCTTTTGTAAACTCAAAATAGAAGTTTATGGGGGAATTGGGATGAATGCTGAAATTATTGCGGTTGGAACGGAATTATTACTTGGACAAATTGCAAATACAAATGCCCAGTTTTTATCTGAAAAGTTAGCTTCAATCGGAATTAATGTGTATTATCATACTGTCGTTGGTGATAATAACAAGAGATTACAGAAGGCAATTGAAGTTGCTGAAGAACGCGCTGATATGCTTATTTTCACAGGTGGATTAGGACCGACAAAAGATGATTTAACGAAAGAAACGATAGCGTCTAGCTTAGGTGAAGAGCTTGTGTATGATGAAAAGGCATTAACATCGATAAGCGATTATTTTAAGCGTACAGGCCGTGAATTTACGGAGAATAATAAAAAGCAGGCGCTCGTTTTAAATGGATCGACAGTATTTGCGAATGATCACGGTATGGCACCTGGCATGGGTTTAAATAAGAATGGAAAAGTTTATATTTTATTACCAGGACCACCGAAAGAGATGAAGCCGATGTATGCAAGTTATGTAGAACCGTTTTTACGTAACTTTACAACGGGAGAAAACATTTATTCTCGAGTGCTTCGCTTTTTTGGTATCGGGGAGTCCCAATTAGAGGTGAAAGTTCAAGATTTAATTGATGGGCAAACAAACCCGACAATCGCCCCACTCGCAAATGATGGAGAAGTGACATTGCGCTTAACTGCGAAACATCAAAATGTTGATGAGGCGGAGAAGCTAATTCAGCATGTGGAAGATTTGATTTTAGAAAGAGTAGGAGAATTTTTCTACGGATATGACCAAGAATTTCTGCATCATAAGGTGATAGAGTTATTGAAGAAAAAAGGATTAACTTTAGCGTGTGCAGAAAGTTTAACAGGTGGTCTCTTCGGAAATCAAGTAACAGAACATGCTGGTGTGTCTTCAGTATTTAAAGGCGGTGTTATTTGTTATCATAATGATGTGAAACAGCATATTTTACATGTGCCTGAAGAAGTGTTGCATAGTGATGGTGCGGTTAGTAAAGAATGTGCTCGTTATCTTGCGGAAAATGTTAAAGGATTATTAAAAGCAGATATCGGAGTTAGTTTCACTGGGGTAGCAGGACCAGACGCTTCAGAACATAAAGAGCCGGGAACAGTATTTGTTGGCTTGGCGATTAAGGATGAACGAACTGTAGTCTTTCCTCTTAATTTAAGTGGGAGTCGTCAACAAATAAGGGAACGATCGGCAAAATATGGATTTTATCATTTATATAAAAAGCTAGAAGAGATATAAGTTTCTTCTAGCTTTTTTTATGACTAAATTCAGTTTTATTTGATGGAAAATAAAAAAAACGAATAAATGTTCGATTTTTGTTGGCAAATTGAATTGAAAATAGGTATAATAAGATTAGCAATTCAGTTAAGGAGGAATTTTGAATGAGTGATCGTCAAGCGGCATTAGATATGGCGTTAAAACAAATAGAGAAGCAATTCGGTAAAGGTTCAATTATGAAATTAGGAGAACAAGCGGAGCGTAGAGTTTCTACGATTTCAAGTGGTTCTTTAGCACTTGATGTGGCACTAGGGGTAGGCGGATACCCACGCGGCCGTATTATCGAAATTTACGGACCTGAAAGTTCAGGTAAAACAACAGTTTCATTACACGCAATTGCAGAAGTGCAGCGTCAAGGTGGACAAGCGGCGTTCATTGATGCGGAGCATGCGATGGATCCTGTATATGCACAAAAATTAGGTGTTAACATAGATGAATTACTATTATCACAGCCTGATACAGGGGAACAAGGACTAGAAATCGCAGAAGCACTTGTACGAAGTGGCGCGGTTGATATTATCGTAATTGACTCTGTAGCAGCACTTGTACCAAAAGCGGAAATCGAAGGGGACATGGGTGACTCTCACGTTGGTTTACAAGCACGTTTAATGTCACAAGCACTTCGTAAGCTTTCAGGTGCAATCAACAAATCAAAAACAATCGCAATCTTTATTAACCAAATTCGTGAAAAAGTTGGGGTTATGTTCGGGAACCCAGAAACAACTCCAGGTGGTCGTGCGTTGAAATTCTATTCAACTGTTCGTCTTGAAGTACGTCGTGCTGAGCAATTAAAGCAAGGTAACGACATCGTTGGTAATAAAACGAAAGTAAAAGTAGTTAAAAATAAAGTAGCACCACCATTCCGTGTTGCTGAAGTTGATATTATGTACGGAGAAGGTATTTCAAGAGAAGGCGAAATCTTAGATATGGCTTCTGAACTTGATATCGTTCAAAAGAGCGGTGCTTGGTACTCTTATAATGAAGAACGCTTAGGGCAAGGTCGTGAAAATTCGAAGCAATTCTTAAAAGAGAATACGGATTTAAGAGAAGAAATTGCCTTCTTTGTTCGTGAACATCACGGAATTGGTGAAGATTCTGGTGTTGAAGACACGGAAGATGCAACTCTTCAAGATTAAAAAATAAAAGACACGGGAGCGTGTCTTTTATTTTTTAATGCATTATGAAAGCGTTGTATATCGCTAGAGATAAAATATTTATTCTATCCAAAAGGCAATGTGTATAGGGGAATATTTATATGTTTTAACGGAATAAATTGGGGTTTACTAAGGTTTTCCAGGATAATATGCCGTCTGTTTTTTAAATCCATATAAGATTCAGGGCTGAAGGTAAAGAAAGTAAAAGTAGACAACGCTTGACAATGAAAATTGCGATAGATACAATGAGAATGTATATTTTTTCTTATATACGATACACTCTTCTCAAGAAGAGAAGTAATATTCGGAGTAAGACTTAAATCTTGCCGAAATAATAATATGACATTTTAATTGTGAAATGAAGAAAGTCCCTTAAAAAAGCGGGACGACGGTCTTTGCTGTACGTTGAAATTCAATGTACATGCCGACAGTCTTTTTTCATTCATAGCAAGGGGAGGTGAAATCATGAGTAGTACAGTTTGGATACTCATCTCCATTTTGCTTGCAACAGTCGGTGCAGTTGTTGGCTTTTTTGTTCGAAAGTCTATTGCTGAAGCGAAGATTAATGGTGCAGCTAATGAAGCAAAACGTATTCTAGACGAAGCGAATCGTGATGCTGAAGCACTTAAGAAAGAAGCGCTTTTAGAAGCAAAGGATGAAATTCATACACTTCGTACAGAAGCTGAATTAGAAATTCGTGACCGTAGAAGCGAATTACAAAAACAAGAAAATCGTTTAATGCAAAAAGAGGAGAACCTTGATCGAAAAGACGAAACGCTCGATAAGCGCGAGCAACAGTTAGAAAAGAAAGAGGATTCTCTTGTAGCGAGACAACAGCAGATTGAAGAGTTGGAAAGCAAAGTGGGAGAGTTAGTTCAAAAGCAACAAACAGAATTAGAGCGCATTTCCAATCTGACACGCGAACAAGCGAAAGCAATTATTCTTGGTAAAGTAGAAAGTGAAGTTTCTCATGAAATTGCCGTTATGGTAAAAGAAAGTGAAGTTCGTGCGAAAGAAGAAGCGGATAAGAAGGCAAAAGAGATTTTATCTCTTGCTATGCAAAGATGTGCAGCTGATCATGTTGCTGAAACAACCGTTTCGGTTGTAAATCTTCCAAATGACGAAATGAAGGGACGTATTATCGGACGTGAAGGTCGTAATATTCGTACGTTAGAAACGTTAACAGGTATTGACCTTATTATCGATGATACACCAGAAGCGGTTATCCTTTCTGGATTCGATCCAATTCGTCGTGAAACAGCTCGTATCGCTCTTGATAAACTAGTACAGGACGGACGTATTCACCCAGCGCGTATTGAAGAGATGGTCGAAAAATCAAGACGTGAAGTGGACGAGTATATTCGTGAAGTCGGAGAGCAAACAACGTTTGAAGTGGGTGTTCACGGATTACATCCAGATTTAATTAAGATTTTAGGTCGTTTAAAATACCGTACAAGTTATGGACAAAACGTCTTAAAACACTCTATGGAAGTTGCATATTTAACTGGCCTTATGGCAGCGGAGCTTGGTGAGGATGAAAAACTAGCAAGACGTGCTGGTCTATTACATGATATCGGAAAAGCGATTGATCATGAGGTAGAAGGTAGTCACGTTGAAATTGGTGTTGAACTCGCAACGAAATATAAAGAGCATCCTGTAGTTATAAACAGTATTGCATCTCACCATGGTGACACAGAACCAACTTCTATCATTGCAGTTTTAGTTGCAGCAGCAGATGCATTATCAGCTGCAAGACCGGGAGCTCGTAGTGAAACACTTGAGAACTATATTCGTCGTCTTGAAAAGCTAGAAGAGATTTCAGAGTCTTATGAAGGTGTAGAAAAATCTTTCGCAATTCAAGCAGGACGTGAAGTTCGTATTCTGGTAAAACCAGATACAATTGATGACTTAGAAGCTCATCGTTTAGCTCGTGATATTCGAAAACGTATTGAAAATGAACTGGATTACCCAGGACATATTAAAGTAACTGTTATTCGTGAAACACGTGCAGTGGAATACGCAAAATAAAGTGGTGAAATACCACTTTATTTTTTTGTGTTGGAATTGGATAAAATAAAGGAAATTAGTTATACCTAGTATACAAGTGAAACAAACTTATAATAAATATATTGTAAGGAAATCACTTGAAGTTATAGTAATAAAAAATGCAGTACATAGAAAGGGTAAGACATATGAGAATATTATTTGTTGGAGATGTAGTAGGATCTCCTGGTAGAGACATGATTCAACAGTACGTACCGGCATTAAAGAAAAAATATACACCTACAGTAACAATCATTAATGGAGAAAATGCAGCAGGTGGACGTGGTATTACAGAAAAAATATATCGAAACTTTTTGGAGTGCGGGGCACAAGCGGTTACGCTTGGAAACCATGCTTGGGATAATCGTGAAGTATTTGAATTTATTGATGATGCAAAATACCTTGCAAGACCAGCTAACTTCCCAGAAGGAACTCCAGGAAAAGGGCTTATCTTTGTGAATTGCAATGGAACAGAAGTTGCGGTTATTAACTTACAAGGACGTACTTTCCTTCCTCCGATTGATTGTCCATTCCGTAAAGTGGATGAATTAATTAGCATTGCAAAAAAACGTACGAATATTATCTTTATTGATTTTCATGCGGAAACTACAAGTGAAAAACAAGCGTTAGGCTGGTATGTAGATGGCCGTGCTACAGCGGTAGTAGGTACACATACGCATGTTCCTACAGCGGATAATCGCATTTTACCAAGCGGAACGGCATATATTACGGATGTTGGTATGACAGGACCGTACGATGGGATTTTAGGTATGGATCGAGAAGCAGTATTGAAGAAGTTTTTAACAAACTTACCAGTACGTTTTGAAGTGACAAGTGGTAGAACACAATTAAGTGCAGTACTAATTGATGTGGATCCTAACACAGGAAAAGCTAAGAAAATTGAGCGTATTTTAATCAATGACGATCAACCATTTTTTGAGTAAGTCCTATTAAAATTTAGATAAGTTATTATATTTTAATTTTTTAGAAAAATTACAAAGATTTAGCAGGAATACGTGCCATTCCTCGTGAATATAAGTTAAAGTGAAATAATTGCTAATACTTTTTATAGAAACGAGGAGGAAACGCGGAATGGAAATATTAAAAGTTAAAGCAACGTCGGTCCCTAATTCTGTAGCTGGTGCACTTGCAGGTGTTATTCGCGAACGCGGAACAGCAGAAATTCAAGCCATTGGTGCAGGTGCATTGAACCAAGCGGTAAAGGCAGTAGCAATTGCAAGAGGATTTGTAGCGCCTAGTGGTTTGGACCTGATTTGTATCCCAGCGTTTACAGATATTATGATTGATGGGGAAGAACGTACAGCAATAAAATTAATTGTAGAACCTCGTTAAGTTTAAACAACCTGTTTGCAGTATGCAAACAGGTTGTTTTTATAATGGAGGAATGAAAATGAAAATTTTTGATGCTCATTGTGATGTGCTCTTTCAATTATGGAGTGCAAAGGGAAAAAAAGACTTTCGAAATGATTCACAATTACATATTACATTTGAACAATTAAAGAATAGAAAAGGAAGTATACAATGTTTTGCTATATATGTACCAGAAACAGTGGCTTACGAAAGGCGTTTTGAAGTCGCGTTACAAATGATAGATATCTTTCACAGTGAAATTCTATCGCTACCAGGAATGAAGTTTATTCAGACAAAAGATGATATTAATATGTTAAAACAGGACGAGATCGGAGCACTATTAACATTAGAAGGATGCGAAGCCATTGGAAAAGATGTAATGAAATTACGGCTGTTTTATCGCTTAGGAGTACGCTCCTTTGGACTGACATGGAACTATGCCAATTTATTAGCTGACGGTGCGCTAGAGACACGTGCGGCAGGTTTAACGAGCTTTGGTAAACAAGTTGTACAAGAACTTAATATGTTACATTTATGGACCGATGTATCTCATTTGAATGAAAGAAGCTTTTGGGATGTTATAGAAATTGCTAAAAACCCTATTGCGTCCCATTCAAATTGTTATAAAATTTGTCAGCATCCACGTAATTTAAATGATGAACAAATTGGCGCCCTCATAAAGCGAAATAGTATGATTGGCGTTACGTTTGTACCGCAATTTTTAACAAGTGAAAGACAGGCACATATAACAGATATATTAAGACATGTCGAATATATCTGTTCAATAGGTGGAGAAAAGAATGTAGGATTTGGTTCGGATTTTGATGGTATTTTGGAGACGGTTGTAAATGTAACGGCGTATAGGGAGTATGAAAACGTAGTTAATGAGCTTTATAAACACTATGATACATCTACTGTAGAACGATTTTTGTATGATAATTTTGTCGAACGTATAAGTTTCTGAGTTTTCATTTTTAAAAATTCAGAAAAATTAAAATAAATTCATTCTATATTATTGCTTTTTTTAAGACCTAATACTAGAATGAAAAACGAAATAGCTTTATACTAAAGATTCAGGGAAATCAGAAGAGGCATAATTTGCGTCCGTTGTAGTTTATTTGCATAAAAAATGCTAAACTATTACTGTAAAAAAATACACTACAATGAATGCAGCCAAAAGGGGTGTAGGAGATGATTAGTCAACTTTCATGGAAAGTTGGAGGCCAACAAGGTGAAGGAATTGAAAGTACAGGGGAGATCTTCTGTATTGCATTAAACCGATTAGGGTATTACCTATACGGTTACCGCCACTTCTCATCACGTATTAAAGGCGGCCATACAAATAATAAAATTCGTGTAAGTACAACAGAAGTACGCGCGATCTCAGATGATTTAGATATTTTAATTGCTTTTGATCAAGAAACAATTGATTTTAACTTCCATGAACTACGTCCGGGCGGAATTGTAGTTGCGGATGCGAAATTTAATCCAACAATACCTGATAATACAGATGTAAATCTATATGTGATACCGTTTACAGATATTGCTTCAGAATTAGGCACATCATTAATGAAAAACATGGTGGCTGTTGGGGCATCAAGTGCGGTATTAGGATTAGATGAAACGGCTTATTTAGATGTTGTTGAAGAGATCTTTGGTCGTAAAGGAGAGCAAGTCGTTCAAAAGAATATGGACGCAATTAAACGTGGCTCTCAATATATGAAAGAATTGCTAGGTGAGAAAGTAAACATGATGCAGCTTGAAAAAGCTGATGGTCAGAAACGCATGTTTATGATTGGAAACGATGCAATCGCATTTGGTGCGGTAGCTGGTGGTGCTCGTTTTATGTCAGCATATCCAATCACACCTGCATCTGAAATTATGGAATACTTAATTAAAAAATTACCGAAAGTCGGCGGGACAGTAATCCAAACAGAGGATGAAATCGCAGCTTGTACAATGGCGATCGGTGCAAACTATGCTGGTGTTCGTACATTAACAGCATCTGCTGGTCCTGGTCTTTCTTTAATGATGGAAGCGATTGGTTTAGCGGGTATTACAGAAACACCATTAGTAATTGTTGATACACAACGTGGTGGTCCAAGTACGGGATTACCAACGAAACAAGAGCAGTCTGATTTAATGGCGATGATTTACGGTACGCATGGTGAGATTCCAAAAATCGTAATGGCACCAAGTACAGTTGAAGAAGCTTTCTATGATATTGTAGAAGCGTTTAACTTAGCTGAAGAATATCAAGTTCCTGTTATCTTCTTAACAGATTTACAGCTTTCTTTAGGGAAACAAACTGTAGAACCACTTAAGTTAGATAAAGTGGAAATTCGTCGTGGTAAGCTTGATTTAGACATAGAAATACCAGAACGTGAGAATAAAGCATACTTCAAGCGTTATGAAGTAACAGAAGATGGCGTTTCACCACGTGTTTTACCTGGTATGAAAAATGGTATTCACCATGTTACAGGTGTAGAACATGATGAAACGGGTAAACCATCTGAATCAGCAATAAACCGTAAAGATCAAATGGACAAACGTTTCCGTAAAATGGAGAACTTAAAGTTTAATACCCCTGTTTATAAAAATGTTAAGCATGAAGAAGCAGACGTATTGCTAGTTGGATTTAACTCAACTCGTGGTGCGATCGAAGAGGCAATGCAGCGTTTGGAACAAGAAGGAATGAAAGTAAACCATGCTCATATACGTTTAATTCACCCGTTCCCAACAGCTGAAATCGATCCACTTGTGAAAAATGCGAAGCGTGTTGTAGTTGTAGAAAACAATGCAACTGGTCAGCTTGCTAACATTATGAAAATGAATCTTGGTAATGGTGAGAAAATTTCTAGTCTTTTAAAATATGACGGAAACCCATTCTTACCGAAAGAGATTTACAACGAATGTAAAAAAGGGGTTGTATTAAATGGCAACATTTAAGGACTTTCGTAACAGTGTAAAACCGAACTGGTGCCCAGGTTGCGGAGACTTCTCAGTACAAGCTGCGATTCAACGTGCGGCAGCTAACGTTGGTTTAAATCCAGATGAACTAGCTGTTATTTCTGGTATCGGCTGTTCAGGTCGTATTTCAGGTTATATTAATTCATACGGTTTGCATAGTATTCATGGACGTGCTCTTCCAATCGCACAAGGTGTGAAAATGGCAAATCGTGATTTAACAGTTATCGCATCCGGTGGTGACGGTGATGGTTTTGCGATTGGTATGGGACATACAATCCATTCTATTCGTCGTAACATTGACATTACGTATATCGTAATGGATAACCAAATTTACGGATTGACAAAAGGTCAAACTTCACCACGAAGTGAAGCTGGATTTAAAACGAAAAGTACACCACAAGGTTCAATTGAACCATCACTAAATGTTATGGAAATGGCTTTAACAGCTGGTGCGACATTTGTGGCGCAAAGTTTTTCAAGTGATTTAAAAGAATTAACACAAATTATTGAAGCTGGTATTAACCATAAAGGGTTTTCATTAATTAACGTATTTAGTCCATGTGTTACTTACAATAAAGTAAATACTTATGATTGGTTTAAAGAGAATTTAACGAAACTAAGTACGGTAGAAGGATATGATCCATCTAACCGCATGATGGCTATGCAAACATTAATGGAAAATAACGGGTTAGTAACTGGTTTAATTTATCAAAATACAAAGCAGCCTTCTTACCAAGAGCTTGTAAAAGACTATAGTGAAAAGCCTTTAGTGCAAGCTGATTTGAATATGGATCAGAAAATGTTTGATGAGCTTGTTGCTGAATTTATGTAATGATTAAAGAGAAGGTTGCCACTTGGCAACCTTTTTTGATTGAATAAAAATAATTAATAGATTTGTTTACTTGGAAAATTCAGAATGATAAAATAATAAATAAATCGTTGTATAGAAATAGCATGTTCATTAACTGTGAAGTGTAATATAGGATAATGATTCTTCTTCGTTAAAGTTGGCTAAAGGCTCTATACTATGATAATGTGTATAGGGATAAAGCAATATGCTTTTCAATAGGACAAGATGAAATAATAAAAGGGAATGTCTATTTGTGTGGGGAAGACTTCATTCTTAAGGATGATTAGATCGGTTACTCAAGTTTCAAAGGGCAAGCTATCTCTCAAGCTATCTAACATCATTGAGATGAGTCTAAGCGCATTAAAATGGACTACAGAATGTATAGGTTAAGGGTGAAAGGAGATTACCGATGAACGAGCAACAACGATTAGCAAGTCGACAAGCAAATTCCTCTACGAAAAAAGAAGAGAAAGATTATAGTAAATACTTTGAAAGTGTGTACCAACCACCTTCCTTGAAAGATGCGAAAAAGCGTGGGAAAGAAGAAGTTAAAATTGAACGAGATTTTGGCTTACCTGAAGAGTTCCGCGATTTTGGCGCAGGAAGAAAGTTTTACATTCGTACATATGGCTGTCAAATGAATGAACATGATACTGAAGTAATGGCTGGAATTTTTACAACACTTGGATATGAGCCAACCTTTTCAACTGAAGAGGCAGATGTAATTTTATTAAATACTTGTGCAATTCGTGAAAATGCTGAAAATAAAGTATTCGGTGAACTTGGTCATTTAAAATCATTAAAGCGAAGAAACCCGGATCTTTTAATTGGTGTATGTGGTTGTATGTCTCAAGAGGAATCTGTTGTAAATAAAATTATGCAAAAAAATCAGCATGTAGATATGGTGTTTGGTACACATAATATCCATAGATTACCGTATATCTTAAAGGACGCAATGTTTTCAAAAGAGACGGTAGTTGAAGTTTGGTCAAAAGAAGGGGATGTAATTGAAAACCTTCCGAAAGTACGTCGTGGTGATATTAAAGCTTGGGTAAATATTATGTATGGTTGTGATAAGTTCTGTACATATTGTATTGTACCGTATACACGCGGAAAAGAGCGTAGCAGACGTCCGGAAGATATTATTAAAGAAATTCGCCATTTAGCAGCGAACGGTTATAAAGAAATTACGTTACTTGGACAAAATGTAAACGCATATGGTAAAGACTTTGAAGATATACAATATGGTCTTGGCGATTTAATGGACGAACTCCGTAAAATTGATATTGCCCGTATTCGTTTTACAACAAGCCATCCACGTGATTTTGACGATCATTTAATTGAGGTTCTTGGAAAAGGTGGCAACCTAGTAGAACATATCCACTTACCAGTTCAATCTGGTAGTACAGATATGCTTAAAATTATGGCGCGTAAATATTCACGAGAACACTATTTAGAGCTTGTAAGAAAAATTAAAGAAACAATTCCAAACGCAGTATTAACAACTGATATTATCGTCGGTTTCCCAAATGAAACGGATGAGCAGTTTGAAGAAACGATGTCGCTATATCGTGAAGTAGAATTTGATACTGCATTTACATTCATTTATTCTCCGCGCGAGGGTACACCAGCTGCGAAAATGAAAGATAATGTTCCGATGGAAGTGAAGAAAGAGCGATTACAACGCTTAAATACACTAGTGAATGAATATGCAGTGAATAAGAATAAGCGTTATATAGGACAAATTGTAGAAGTATTAGTTGATGGAGAAAGTAAAAATAATCCTGAAGTACTTGCGGGGTATACACGTACGAATAAACTTGTAAACTTCGTTGCTTCAAAATCTTTAATTGGTCAGCTTGTCAAAGTAAAAGTAACGGACGCAAAAACTTGGTCTCTTAACGGGGAATTAGTTGAAGAGCCGATTGAGGTGAAATAATAGATGAAAGCATATACGAAAGATGAAATTGTTGAACAAGCGAAAGAACTAGCAAAAATGATTTCTGAAACAGAAGAAGTTGATTTTTTTAAGCGAGCAGAGGCGCAAATTCATAAAAATGAAAATGTAAAGCGCGCAATTGATGAAATTAAAGCATTGCAAAAACAAGCAGTAAACTTGCAACATTACGGGAAATGGGAAGCTTTGAAAAAAGTAGAAGCTGAAATCGATGCGCTTCAGGATAAGTTAGATAATATCCCTGTTGTACAGGAGTTTAAATCTTCACAAACATATGTAAATGACTTACTACAGCTAGTTGCTAGTACGATTTCTAACAATGTAACAGATGAAATATTAGTTTCAACTGGCGGCGATGTGTTGAAGGGTGAAACTGGTGCAGCGGTAGAAAGTAAAAAAGGAAATTGTGGTTGTTAAAGAGATGTCTTATTGACATCTCTTTTTTTAGTGGGTTATATCGTAAATTCTTCTCAAAAAAAGAATGACACATTCCGCTATTGTCACGCATATGATTAAGTGAATAGTGATTGAGGAGGGTTACGAATGTCCGAATTTAGAGAGATTATTACAAAAGCAGTGGTTGGAAAAGGACGTAAGTATACAAAGTCAACGCATACATGTGAATCGAATAATGAGCCAACAAGTATTTTAGGGTGCTGGGTAATTAACCATTCGTACGAAGCTAGAAAGAATGGAAAGCATGTGGAAATTGAAGGTTTCTATGATGTAAACACTTGGTATTCATTTGATGGAAATACAAAGACTGAGGTTGTAACAGAACGTGTTAACTACACTGATGAAGTAAGCATAGGGTATCGTGATAAAAACTTCTCTGGTGACGATTTAGAAATTATCGCTCGTGTAATTCAGCCGCCAAATTGTTTAGAAGCTCTTGTATCACCAAATGGTAATAAAATTGTTGTGACGGTAGAACGTGAATTTGTAACAGAAGTAGTTGGAGAAACAAAAATTTGTGTAAGTGTAAATCCTGAAGGTTGCGTAGAATCAGACGAGGATTTCCAAATCGATGATGACGAGTTTGAAGAATTAGATCCGAACTTTATCGTTGATGCAGAAGAAGAGTAATAGAAAGCTAGGGAGAAGTTCTTCCTAGCTTTTTACAATACATAAGTGGTGCTGAATGAACATGATTCCTTATGAAATGTGCTATAATGAGGAAAGACTCCTGAAATAGGAGAAATGGATGTCCGTGAAATGTGACATATGTGAAAATAGATTATTATGTAAGAATTATGGAGGAAAAGTATGACTCAATATACCCCTATGATACAGCAATATTTAAAGGTTAAGGCAGACTATCAAGATGCCTTTTTATTTTTTCGCTTAGGTGATTTTTATGAAATGTTCTTTGAAGATGCTGTTAAAGCAGCTCACGAACTTGAAATTACATTAACGAGCCGAGATGGTGGTAGTAGTGAGCGTATACCAATGTGCGGTGTACCATACCATGCGGCTAAAAACTATATTGAACAACTTGTTGAAAAAGGATATAAAGTAGCTGTTTGTGAGCAAGTGGAAGATCCAAAAACAGCTAAAGGTGTAGTACGTCGTGAAGTAGTACAACTAATTACGCCAGGAACGATGATGGAAGGGCGTACAATAGATGAGAAAGAGAATAACTTCTTAGCAGCATTAACACATTTTGAAGATGGGTCTTATGCGTTAGCTTGTAATGATTTAACGACTGGACAAAACACAGTAACGTTATTAACAGGTTCAGTAGAAGACATTTTATTAGAAGTGTATGCAACTGGTTCAAAAGAAATTGTTGTAGACTCTACATTTTCAAAAGATGAATTAAATAAATTAACTGAAACATTAAAGATGACGATTTCGTATGAAGATGCAACAACTATCCCAGAAGGATTAGAACATCTTGTAAAAAATGTTTCACAAGCAAAGTTAATTAAAGCAATTGGACGCTTATTTAACTATGTGATAAGAACGCAAAAACGTTCGTTAGATCACTTACAACCAGTAGAAATTTATTACACGAACCAATTTATGAAAATTGATGTTCATTCAAAACGAAATTTAGAGTTAACAGAGACTCTTCGCACGAAGGAAAAGACAGGCTCATTATTATGGCTATTAGATAAAACAAAAACGGCTATGGGTGGGCGTATGTTAAAACAGTGGATGGAACGTCCACTTATCCAAAAAGAAAAAGTGGAAGAGCGTTTAGAAATGGTTGAAACATTTGTAAATGATTACTTCTTACGTGAAGATTTAAAAGAAAAGTTAAAAGAGGTATATGATTTAGAACGTTTAGCAGGGAAAGTTGCATTTGGTAATGTAAATGCACGGGACTTATTACAATTAAGACGCTCTTTACTTCAAGTACCAGCTATTTTAGAAGCGATCAGTCTTTTAGATAATGCTTATGCAGCAAGGTTGATTCAAGGTGCGGATCCATGTGAGAGTTTAACTGAATTACTAGGAAGAAGTATTCAAGAAAACCCACCGCTTTCTATTAAAGATGGAGATATTATTAAAGACGGTTATAATGACAAGCTTGATCAATATCGTTACGTTAGTAAAAACGGAAAAACGTGGATTGCTGAGCTTGAAAAACGAGAGCGTGATATTACAGGAATTAAATCATTAAAAATCGGGTACAACCGTATTTTCGGTTACTACATTGAAGTAACGAAAGCGAATCTTGCAGCACTTCCAGAAGGTCGCTATGAGCGTAAACAAACACTTGCAAATGCAGAGCGTTTCATAACAGATGAACTGAAAGAAAAAGAAACGTTAATTCTAGAAGCAGAAGAGAAAATTGTACAACTAGAATACGATTTATTTACAGCACTTCGTGAAGAAGTAAAGGTATTTATTCCGAAATTACAACATTTAGCGAAAGTAATTAGTGAATTGGATGTACTACAAAGCTTTGCGACAGTGAGTGAAGAGGAACAGTTTGTAAAACCTGTTTTAACAACGAAGCGTGAAATCTTTATTAAAGATGGTCGCCATCCAGTCGTTGAAAAAGTATTGAACGGGAAATTGTATGTACCAAATGATTGTATTATGCCGGAGAATATGGATGTCTTTTTAATTACAGGACCGAACATGTCTGGTAAAAGTACGTATATGAGACAATTAGCACTTGTAACGGTTATGTCGCAAATTGGTTGTTTCGTACCAGCGACAGAAGCGGTATTACCTGTATTTGACCAAATCTTTACGAGAATTGGCGCAGCGGATGATTTGATTTCAGGTCAAAGTACATTTATGGTCGAAATGTTAGAAGCGAAAAATGCAATTGCAAACGCATCAGAAAGAAGTTTAATTTTATTTGATGAAATTGGACGCGGTACATCTACGTATGATGGTATGGCACTTGCACAAGCAATCATTGAACATATTCATGACCAAATTGGTGCGAAAACATTATTCTCAACACACTATCATGAATTAACGGTGTTAGAAGAAAGTTTAGATCAATTGAAAAATGTACACGTTTCAGCTATTGAAGAGAACGGGAAAGTAGTGTTCCTTCATAAAATTCAAGATGGAGCGGCAGATAAAAGTTACGGAATTCACGTGGCGCAACTTGCTGAGCTTCCAGATAGCTTAATCGCTCGTGCGAAAGAAGTGTTAGCGCAGCTCGAAGGACAAGAAGAAATTATTATTCCAAAGCGTGCAGAAGTGAAAGTACAAGAAGTTATTCCAGCACCTGTAGTTGTAAAAGAAACACCAGTAGAAGTACAAGAAGAGAAAGAAGTGAATGAAGAAGACTCACAATTATCTTTCTTTGGTGGAGAACAGCCTACGAAAAAACAAGACAAGCCAGTTTTAGATGCAAAAGAAACGGCAGTGCTTGCGCAAATTAAAAAAATTGACTTACTTGATATGACACCTTTAGAAGCGATGAACGAACTGTATCGCTTGCAGAAAAAGTTAAAGAAAGGATGAGTAAGTAGATGGGGAAAATTCGCAAACTCGATGATCAACTCTCTAACTTAATTGCGGCAGGGGAAGTAGTAGAACGCCCTGCCTCAGTCGTAAAAGAACTTGTGGAAAATTCCATCGATGCGAATAGTACATCTATTGAAATCCACTTAGAAGAAGCTGGGTTATCGAAAATTCGCATCATAGATAATGGAGATGGCATTGCAGAAGAAGATTGTATCGTTGCATTTGAACGCCACGCAACGAGCAAAATTAAAGATGAAAATGATTTATTTCGCATTAGAACACTCGGTTTCCGCGGGGAGGCTCTGCCGAGTATTGCCTCTGTAAGTGAATTAGAATTAATCACAAGCACAGGTGATGCGCCTGGTACACACCTTATCATTAAAGGTGGAGACATTATAAAACAAGAGAAAACGGCAAGCCGAAAAGGAACAGATATTACAGTACAAAACTTATTCTTTAATACACCAGCGCGTCTTAAATATATGAAAACCATTCATACAGAGCTTGGGAATATTACAGATATCGTGTATCGTATTGCAATGTCACATCCAGAAGTATCGCTAAAATTGTTTCATAATGAGAAGAAATTGCTTCATACATCAGGAAACGGTGATGTAAGACAAGTACTTGCGGCGATTTACAGCATTCAAGTTGCAAAAAAGCTTATTCCAATTGAAGCCGAATCTTTAGACTTCACAATTAAAGGTTATGTAACATTACCAGAAGTAACGAGAGCATCTCGTAATTATATGTCAACGATTGTAAATGGCCGTTACGTTCGAAATTACACATTAATGAAAGCAGTTCAGCAAGGGTACCATACATTACTGCCAGTTGGACGATATCCAATCGGTTTCTTATCAATTGAAATGGATCCAATGCTTGTTGACGTAAACGTACATCCAGCGAAATTAGAAGTTCGTTTTAGTAAAGAACAAGAATTGCTAAAGCTTATCGAAGAGACATTACAAGCTGCATTCAAAAAAATACAGCTCATCCCAGATGCAGGTGTAACAACGAAGAAAAAAGAAAAAGATGAAAGTGTGCAAGGACAGTTCCAGTTTGAGCATACAAAACCGAAAGAACCACAGGTGCCAAACATTGTTTTACCGACTGGAATGGATGAAAAACAAGAAGAACCAATGATTGTGAAACAGCCAGCACAACTTTGGCAACCGCCGAAGCAAGAATGGCAACCACCACAATCACTCGTAAGAGAAGAACAAAGTTGGCAGCCATCTACTAAACCGATAATCGAAGAACCAATTCGAGAAGAGAACTCGTGGAATAGTAACGATGACGACTTTGAATTAGAGGAATTGGAAGAAGAAGTCGGGGAAATAAAAGAGATTGAAATGAACGGTAATGACTTACCACCACTTTATCCAATTGGACAAATGCACGGAACATATATTTTCGCTCAAAATGATAACGGGCTATATATGATTGATCAGCATGCAGCGCAGGAACGTATCAATTATGAATACTTCCGTGATAAAGTAGGAAGGGTAGCACAAGAAGTACAAGAACTACTTGTACCGTATCGTATCGATTTATCTCTTACCGAATTTTTACGTGTCGAAGAGCAACTAGAAGAACTAAAAAAAGTCGGACTATTTTTAGAGCAATTCGGCCATCAATCCTTTATCGTCCGTTCGCATCCAACGTGGTTCCCGAAAGGACAAGAAACTGAAATTATTGATGAAATGATGGAGCAAGTTGTTAAACTAAAAAAAGTGGATATTAAAAAATTGCGTGAAGAAGCAGCGATTATGATGAGTTGTAAAGCATCGATTAAAGCAAATCAATATTTAACGAACGATCAAATATTTGCTTTGCTGGAAGAACTTCGTACAACAACAAATCCATATACATGCCCGCACGGAAGACCGATTCTTGTGCATCATTCTACTTATGAGTTGGAGAAGATGTTTAAGAGGGTTATGTAGGGATTGTGATTTTGAAAATGATTTAGTAAAAAAGAAGCGATGAAATACTAATCTGTACCCTTTGTAAAGAACATTTTGAAAAAAGTTAGGCAATATCAAGAAGATGATTTCTGTATTCAACAGGAGTCATCTTTTTTAAATTCCATTGATATCTATAGTGATTATAGTATGTCATATATTTCTTAATCTCTTCTTTTAATTTAATAAAAGACTCGCAAGGTTTTATATGTGCTTCATCTTTCAGATGACCAAAAAACGATTCTTGTGGAGCGTTATCCCAACAGTTTCCTCTTCTTGACATGGATTGCCCGAGATTTAGCTTTTTGACTAGTTTTTGATAAGTAGGACTTGTGTAATGGGCTCCTTGATCTGAATGAATATATGCACCTTCAGTCAATCGAATCCTCTGATTCCTTTTCAGTTTATGAAGGGTTGTCGTTACGAGGTCTAATGTCATCTGTTCTGAAACATGGTAAGCTAGAATTTCATTGGTTGAGCCATCTAAAATTGTAGACAAATAGGCCCTTTTATTCTTACCGTAAACTAAATAGGTGATATCTGTAAGAAGTGTTTTTCCTGGGGCGTTTTGTTTAAATTCCCGATTTAATCGATTCGGTACTACACGATGTTCTTTTGTAGCTTTCAGCATTCTTTTATAAGGATTCGCTTTGCGAACCGGACAGACAATCTCGTATTTCTTCATGATTCTACGGATACGCTTTAAATTGTAGACAACTTGAAACTGACCCGCCAATGTCATCTTTATTTGGCGAGCCC